>NZ_JBTGNX010000007.1:0-118447 GCF_054332415.1 Haemophilus sp. SZY H56
ACCTATAGATCAACCATAGCTATCCACCACCGAAAAAATAAAAAAAGTGTATAGATAACTAAAAAACACTGGGCACGCTGGGCATTTGGGCACGCACCTTTAAAATCAATAACTTAAATGCGATTTTCGTGCCCAATGCACTGGGCACGGCTGGGCACAAATTGGGCACGGTGAAAGATTGATTATTTTTTGACTGGGCACGGAAGCCCTAAAATTGGGCACGGAAAGCCTATTTTTGGGCACGGAAAGGGGTAATTTGGGCACGCTATTTTTTATAAGTTATTGATATATTTATATTTTGTTGTTTTCGTGCCCAAAATGCCCAATATTTTTTAACTCATCTACACACGGAAAAAATTTTTTTGTTTTTTTTCGTTGGTGGAATAAAAAAAAGAGCAAATCAATTATGATCTGCTCTTTATTATTGATAGCCTACACCATTTCAAAATGGGCTTTTTATTCTATTTCTTCGCTTTCCTCGTCCTCGTTTAAGATTTCCAGCACATAACATCGGATAGTTTTCCCTCCGCTTATTGTTTTGGGTAAACGGTTGAGGTATTTACGACCTCTCTCTTTTCCCTGTATTAACATTCCTGCACCCAATAAGATTTCATTTGCCTGTTTTTCATTAAAGCCTTTGATAACATCTTGAATATACACTTGCGGAAATACCCAATATTTATCGCTATCTTGCTGTTCTTTGCTGTCGGCTAACTGGCGATAACCTGCCGTGTCGTTCGGTTCTTTCTGATTTGGATTGAAAGGAAAATCTAGAAATCTTGCCCCATTGCGTAAAAGCCAGCCATTCACCTGCTCAATGATTTGCTTTTCTTCTCGGGAATGTAGCCCATATTCATTTATCCATTCGTTAAATTCGTGCAGAAGTGCGGTTTTGTTTTCGCTCGTTTCCCAGCCCGTTAAATGCGTGGCCAACTGTAAAGCGGTTTCTAAAATGGCAAATCGCCCTGCCACTCGTTTTACTTGTGAGCTTGCGTCATTTGGTAGCATAGCTTGCCATTGTTCGCTTAAACGCTCATATTCAGCCGCTACCGCACTTTTATTTTCAAGTAACCATTCTATCCACGCTCTGCCCATTGTGCCGTAGTAACGCCTTGTCATTGCGTTCAAATGGTCGGCATGGGCTTTACCATTGCCAAAATGATAAAACGTGCTAGTAGGCGTGATGGGGATATTTAACAAGCGGACTAATTGCCCTGCGTTAGTTTTGATATTGTCTTGTTTTAAATAAAGCTCTAAATCTTGCTCACCCGTAGAAAATGCCAAAATCCGCCAGCGGTTTAGTTCTCTGTTTCCGCCGTCTTTTGCACCTTGTATTTTTCCCACACCATTAAATAACGCATAGGCGGTTTGCTCTACGTGCTTTTTGCTTGCCCCTTGTCCGATTTCATCAAGAGGAATAAAGCCATCATTACGCGCAGAAGCCTCGTTAATCAATCCTAGGCTTGTGCCGTTCCACGATAAACGGATTAAATCAGGCTCTCCATAAATTGAACTCGCAATATTGGCTATGGTGGTCTTTCCTGCACTGGATTTACCGAACAAATGCACACCAAAACTTTCCGCCCCAATTAAGCCAATCAACGGGGCAGATAAAGAACAAGCCACGCCTAGCATCATTGAATGATTGCCTCGTAGATATTGCCCTATTTCCCTCTGCCAGTCGCTTAACGTGCCTTTGGCTTGATAGCCTGCACTGGTGGCTGATTTGCTGTCGAAATAAATAGGGCGTTCAGGTTGCCCCAATACTTCGCCACTCGGCAGCACGTAGGCGTTAAAGTCTGATTGCCAACCCGTTTCATTCACGATTTGATAAATCGGCTTGTTCTGGGTATCTTGCAGAAAATCCGCTAAATGCGGTTTTAAGCGTTGGCTATTGGTAATTCTTAACCCGTTTTGTTTGAGTAATTGCCAGCCTGCACGCTCACCAATATCCGCCCATGGTAAAGCAATTAAAATCGGCTCGGGCTTGCCTTGTGCATGAAATGAAAGCATTGAAAAATAATCGCTCTCGGAAAGTCCAATCCCCACTACATCAACACAATCAGCCAACCATTCGCATTTATCCATCATTTCGCCCGTGTCCTTGTCTAACTTCGGCACAACCCTAAAAAGCCCCTCTACGCCGTTTTCTTTGCGTTTTTCGGTGTAGGGCTGGTGATTATCTCGGACAGGTTCACAAATTGGCTTAATTTCCCCATGATAGGTTTCACCATTGCGTAGCCGTTGAATATATCGGCTTACATCATCCAGTAATTCGCCCGCCTCATTGCAATAAATAACACTCTCTGCGCTGGTGGTCTGCACGATATTTAAATAAATTCGCTCAAGCGTTTCATTTGAGAGTGCTACGCCATTATTTGCCTGTATTAAGCGGATAGACTGGGTATTTTTAGGCGCAATGCGATAGCTTTCTATGCTGTCTAAAATCTCACTATCCACTACCACACAAGGAAATAATTTCCCTTGCTCGCCGAGTGTGTTTTCTAGCTCTATTTCTACCGCACTTTTACCCATTTCATTAAAATGCTTTGCAATGGCTTGTGCTTGCGTGCCTATGCAGATAGTCACAAGACTTTGACCTGTGGGGTCTTGCTGTTTAGCGTAAGGGGCATTGATTAATTTAGCCATTTCTTGCCCCCTTGCGCTGCATCAATCCCTAATCCAATTCCCGCACATTGCTTAAATAAAAATGCTTCCTTGAACTGAATCACTCTAATTTGTGCAGTAGGGTAGAGTGTTTTGAAAGGTGCAATCGCCTCCTCTAAACCTGCAGGTTCTCTTTTCCCCTCTGCGTGAATAAGGGGTGCGCGTGCATTGCCTAAGCTAATTTCTAGCGTGTAGTGATTTAAATTAATCTCCTTAATCTTCGTAAGTTTCCCCTGCAGGGTATAAGCGCGATGAAGAATTAAAATATCCCCTTTGCTTTCTCGCATTGCGATAACAATCGGCATAAAAGCATCCTCAAAAACGTGATGGCCAGCCGTTAAAATAAAGGCGGTTTTACTCATTGCTCACCCCCTGTAATCTCTCACTCTTAACTCGTTCAATATTGAGGCGGTTTATTTGTGTGATCACTTCTTCAAACTTATGAATCAAATAGCCGTTAGCTTGATTAAAGTCTTTTAGGGTAATTTGATTGTCTCGGCAAAATGTTATCCCTTGAGATTTAGCCAGCGCATTAAAGAGCTTGCCACCAGCTTTTAATCGGTCGATTAAGTCCACCATCTCATCACGCATTTTGAGCTTATGATGAAAATCATCGGGGTAAACCTCTAAACATTTACGGTTGCTATCATGAATCAGCTTAAATTGGCGTGTAAGCTGGGCAAATTTAAAGGCTAAGGGATTAGCCCATAGTTTCCCTTGATATTTGCTTTTAACCTCGCTACGTGCGTTTCCTTGCGTATTTTTAACCGATTCATTTTTGGTTTCGTTGTTGCTGGTGGCTTTATGGTTAGCTTTCCATTGCTCAAGCTGTGCCATTGCATTAGTTGGTTTCATTTTCTTCCCCTTTCAAAACTGTAATAACTTCTAACACTCGACCGCAAATATCGGCTTGTCCGATTTCGTGCTTACATCTAATTTTTTCCTGTAACGCCTCTCTAAGCGTGCCATATTCGCCCGCTATGAATTGGTCGCCATTGTCATAGGTAAAAACAAGGGTATAAGGGAATTTAGTGTTACTCATTATTTAAACCCCTTATATCCACCGTTAAGGTGATAGGTGGCTTCTGTTGATATATTGCGCAATGTGTTTAGAAAATATGCGTTGGCTTGAATTAATGCTCCGATATGTTTTACATTGTCATTGCTCATCGCTTGATTATCAAAATCCTGCTTAGAATCAGCAAAATGTCCTAAACGGCTTACCATATCGCCTAATTCCATTAGTCCGAACTCGATAGTTTCACAAAGCGTTTCGCTTTCTGTACGTAACTTTATAAGCTCCATTTCATCAATATCATCACGAGCAACTACGTCATTTAATGCCATTTGAATAGCGCCATAACTAAGCATGAGCCACCTCCATTGCAGCAGAGGTTGAAAGGGTAGGAAGTGCCGCTAAAGTGCGGTTGTTTTTGGGGTAGATTTTCATTGTTGGATTTCCGATAGATTTAGTTAATGTAAGAGTATCGCCCGTAAATGGGTGCGATACAGACTCAACTACCGCTATCGAACGGCTAGCCTTATTCGTGCGGATAAACTCCGCCTTATTTCGGCTTATCATCTGTACCGCAAATTCGATATAAGACAACGTGCCTAATTTTTTAGGAACGTGCAAGGAATGAATTTTAGGTAAAAAAATACCGCATTGATAAGGGTTGCGGTTGCCCTCGATAGTAGTAGTGCTTTCAATACTACCTGTATCTTCACATTTCGGCAAGCTGTGATTATTTACAGAAAGAGGAGAGCGTACCGCTAAAGTGCGGTTGTTTTGAGGATTGATTCTCGCCACCACCGCAATAAAACGATAATCAGCAGATAGGCTCAAGCGTGCCTGTTCTTCGGTGGTGGAATTAAGAGATATGACGCATAAGTTAAAATGCGATTGTGTGCGATTGACGCAAAGAAATTTGTAGATCATTTCTGCGGTGTCCTTTATTTGATTTTTAGGAACTACCGCTAGACTTTCCACGGTCGGGCGGTAGAGCGTAACAAGGTGGAAAACTGCCAATAAAGGAAGACAGCCAGTCAAAGACTGCTCATTACGCTCTACCATTGAGAGAATGATCGGATTTAGATTGAAAACAAAATCCGCATATTCTTGAGGTGTGCGAATGTTACGAACAAAAAAAGCACGGTTTTGTGGCGTGCTATCGTTCGCCTTTATTAAATTCAGCTTTCCACGGCTGGCAATCACTTTTTCTGATTGCGAGGAAATAATGCCATTTTGTGATAAGGTTGTAAAGAGGTTTCACAGAACAGGAAGAATAATTAGAATATCCTCAAGCCATAAACGATAGGGCATAGCACGTTACGGACGTTAAGCAGGTGCCAGTTGTGAACCAAGCACTATGTGAGTTTATGGCTTCTTTTTCTTTTAGAGTTTCATCATTTGATAATAAGCATCGCGTTTGCTTTGTCGTAAACTTTCTATTTCAGCTTTCGTTAAAGATCTAGTATGAATAGAGGCATTTTCCAAAAATTCTTTAGCATTAATATATTTTTCTCTTCTCGCTAAATCTTTTTCCGTGACTACTGGTAATCGCGATAAGTCCATATTATGAGACAAATCAGCAATCTTAACTAACCGTGCAATAGAATTTGCTTTTACTCTGTTCAGATATTCAGAATAAGATTCACCCTTACGTTTAGTTATTGCATCCACAGCTTTCGCCACTGATTCACCAAACAAAGAACTAATTTCATCCAGAGTTATTCCCGTATCTTCTACGCTATCGTGCAACCATCCTGTAATGATAACTTCATCAGAATTGCCTATAAGCGCATCTGTAACGGCTTTGAGGTGGTAGACATAAGGCTTTCCAGCTTTGTCTGTTTGCTCTGCGTGTAATTGAATAGCTAAACTTTTAGCCTGTTGAATTAATAGATTCATTTTAAATGCTCCAAGTTTTATGCTACTACCTAATCTTAGACAAGATAATTTAGATTTTTTGATGTTAACTGAGTTAACCAATGATGTTAACTGAGTTAACCAGTTTGTTTATTTTGTAATCAATGTTTTGGTCTATAGGTTAACTGAGTTTACCTGTCAGAGCATTTTTCTTCGTCTCATAGGTTAACTGAGTTAACACCTATATATATTATATGCCATAGGCTATGTTTTTTTATTGTGTTTTTTATCTGTAAAATTATTGAAAAAATGAACGATAAATACAGTTTGGTCTTCGACAAAAAAATTTTGGCTCACACAAATTCAATACCTCTTCCACTTATCGCTCGCTCTTTCAGTTGCTTTAATTGAAATACCTGCTTTGTTCACATCATTTAGCGGAAAGCACGTTAAGGCATAAAGCGAACATTGATTCTTGCCACCTTGTCGAGTGACCTCCAAAAAATCGGCTTCACTTAATTCATCAAGTGCTTTTTTCAATCCCGGCTTAGATAATCCAAAGGTTTCTTTAGCTTTATTCAGTGGAGCGGATAAGTCACCATTATTGATTTTGTTGTAAAGCCCTATCATCCTCATTAATACCCATCGTGCCGCAAGACTTAACTGTCCGACTTCTTTACTGTTGATCATATCATGGCGTAACATCGAGTAAGTGCTGCCATTTGTGAATCGCTTAAATTCATTTTTCTTTTTCGAACTTCTGCCTTTTCTTTCTGCGTAACTCTTCATATAATAAACTCGTTCAATTGATATTTAATCTTGCCTATGCCCATTCTTGTGAAAGCATAGGCATTTTTGTTTTATAGGGTTGATGCAAGGCTAAAAGCCACCAGCAATAAGGCGATAAAGATTAGAAATTGAATCATCTCGGTAAAGTCATTCATTGTGTTTCTCCTTTATTTCGCTCTTTCACGCTCTACCAGTTCGGATAATCTGCCTTTCCGCTCGTGATAGCTCATATCAAGATTGATTAAGGCTGTGTTCGTTGCTTGTAATGTTTTTAATAGTTTTAGTTGCGATACATCAAGCGTATCTCGAACATTGCCTACAATGCCGTGTTTAGCTTTCCATTTCCGCACATTTGAACCAATAACAAGGCTATCTAGCATTTCTTGATTTTGGCTGTAGTGATAGGCTTTAGGTTTCACGCCCGCCCGCACTAATTGAGCCTTGATTGCATCGGTCATTTCCTTGTTTCGGTCTATGCTCTCCAATCTCTCTATAGTTTTTGATAGGGTGTTTTTATATATGGCAGGTGATGAAGTTCTTAGCTGTTTTTCAGCCTCAATAAAATGCTGTCTTATTGCTCGCCCTATTTCGTTCTTTTCCATTAAACATAGGTGCTTTGCCATATCTAAAGAAACGATATAATCAATCAGCTTTTGCGGTCGTGCCATCGGTGAAAGCTGTTCATTATTTGCGCTCACCAATTCGGGGGAGCTCAAATTTTCTACAACCACAAAATCTTGATTTTCGATAAAGCCTGCTTGTTTGATTCTGGCTCTAATCCATGTGGAATAATCCCTCCCAACTTTTAAGAATCGGTGCACATCTCGGGCATTGATTCCGCTCGCGCCATTAAAACGGTTCTGCGGATTGGCTAATAGGTTGATAATTTCTGCTTTGCTTGTATCAAGCTCCGATAAATCTAGTTCAATTCTATTTTTCATTGTCTATCTCCTTACGCTGCTTTGCGCTGTTTGGTACATTGGCTGGCGTTTATTTTGTTCATTCTGATAATAGGACGGCTGGAAATTGAGCCGTCTAAAATCCTCTGAACAATCTAAGTTTTTAATCGCCTAACTCCTGTTTTCTTTTTCTCATCATCTCTAAGTGTTTTTTCGTGGTGTAAAAACTCGTTTCTAATTGCTCATTCTTCCGTAGCCCTGCTGTCATCTTCGTGAAGTTGTCTATTTCGCACTGAATCGCTACAAGGCGCTGTTCTAACACTTGAATGACCTCATCTATCGGGTATGGCTCGTTATCGCTGTATAGGCTCATAAACGTGAAGATTTGAGACGATTTTCTATAATGTTGAATGGCTTGTTTAAGCAGTAATTCATTGTTTTTTGCTATGGTGCATTTCATTAAATACTTACCCTTTTATTAGCGGATCTTTTGGTTCCTAATTAAAAAAATCATGGGGTTTTCATGGTGGATCTTTTTAACCGCTCCATCCCTTTAAACAACCCTTTCATTCCACGAGGAATAACAAAAGGGTGGGGCGGTATCTTTATCGGCTCATAGACTTCATCAGTAATTAAATCCGCCCGCCATGTTCTCCCCCTGTAATGCGGTAAGGTCTCCCCACGTTGTTGCATCTCTGCTTTTTCCTGCTCGATTTGTTCCCATACTCGGTAATGATTCAGTAGGTCACTGGCTCTTGCTCGTAGTGTGTGCGGTTTCATTCGATTAGCTCGCTCATCACCTAAAACCGCCAATAAAGCGTGCTTAGCGTTACCCATTCGGGCATAGGCTTTCGCAAATTGGCTTTGTATCTCTTTTCCGTAACTCATTTTTTAAACCTCTTATCTTTGGGTATGCCTAAATTTGGGCGCACCCTCGCGCGCGCGTACTGCTCCGAAAACTCTTGTTAATCCACCAGCGGTAAATAATTCGTATCAGCTCTATGTTCTTGATGAATAGCCAACACTTCGATTTGCCGTTTTAAGTCGTCAATATCTGATAGCACTACACTTAACCTATCTAAAACAAACTCTAAGCCGTCTTTGTGAGTGAATGGGATTTGTACTTTCTCCCCATCTTCGGTGGTGGCTGTTTTGGTAATTTTGCCATCTAATGTTGCATCTGCTATTTCGTAAGTTTCCTCAATAGCTCGGTAAATACTCCATAGCGTTGCATACTCGCGTTTTTCGGTGTTGGTCTGTTGATTTGTGTTAGTCATTTTTTTCAATCGCTCCTTGCTCGTTTAATTCAACATTCCGCCCATTTCGGTAAATGTCAGTTTTTCATCTTGGCAAAATTGTTGTTCAAGGTGCCGCATGGTTTCTTGTTTGGTATCAGTGGAAAGGATTTCAGCAAGTGGAATGAGTGCGCCATTTCCTTTTTTCATCGGGTTAAATGCAATGCCATTTTCAGAAAGTGCGGTAAGTTCTTGTTGCATTTTTTCATCAATCAGTAACGTGGCTTTTGTGCTTTGTTGAAGAAAAGCAATCATGATCAACGCCTCTTGCATCGTGTCAGCATCAATGCCTAAGGGTAGAAAATCGCCCACATCAAGCCATAAAACGGTATTTACCCCCCAATCTTCAGAAGTTACCGTTAAATGTGGAAATTGCGCCTTTGAATAAGTAATTGAAATCGGGGTATTAATTAAATCTTTGCGCCCTTGTTCTGTTGTGCAGTCTTTGCAATCGGTCATTTTTAATTTCTCCTTAGTCGTTATATTGATGATTTTGGCTTACTTCATTTTGGTGCAGTACATACACGCCCACACGGTGCGCTAATCCGCTTGAATCGGTTTCTTTGCGGTAAAAGGTATCAATATGAAAGCCTTTATCTCTGAGTTCCTTAATTCGTGCCGGTGGATAATAAATGCCCATTTGGCGTAGTTCGTTAGTGCTGTGCGGGCGCTCTCTCAGTCGTTCAATGGTGAATCGGCGTTGTTCGCCTGTGCTGGTGGTGGAAATAATCATTAACGCCCTCCTATGCTCTTGCTTCTGCCAGCTTGGCAATGTAAGAGTTAATTTCGCTTTCCAAGTAACCGACTGAATTAACCCCTAATTGAATTTTCTTTGGAAAGTCCGGGCGGTAACGTTTCGATTTAGGGTTTTGCCAATCGGCAAAGGTGGATTTGCTTACGCCTAGCATTTTCATTGTGTCAAGGCGGCGGATAATACGATCTGATTGATTCATTGTGTTTACTCCGTACTGGTTGGAATGGTTAAAGCCGTTTGGGGCTTTGTTGTGTCGGAGTGGATTGTAGAAAAGTGAAAATATTGAATCATCGCAACGAAAAAGATATTTTCGTTACGAAAAAATAGGATTGATTTTTAAGGATTTTTAGCAGATATGAAAAACGCCCTGAAATGGGCGTTAGTGGATTATGGTTTTAGTCTTTTGTTGGCGTTGGCAAAATATTCTTCGATTGTTCGTTGTTTTAAGCCTTTTGCAGAAATATTTTCATTTTGGCGGCGCTCTAAAATCTTGTCTATGATTTCACTTTGTGTCCATTTCTTTGCTCTAGTACCTATTATCTGTAAAACTTCGCCTAATAGATACATAGCATTATCTAAATCTAATTTGCTATTGGAATCTACGTCACTATCTAAACTAGCTAAAAATTGGTTTAAATGCTCTGTTTGAATAACAAAAAATGCGCCATCAATTTCTTTTATTCCAGAACAGGGATAATGAAATTTTTTGTATTTATTGACACGTTCAAGCCCATCCAGTTCTATATAAGGTATATCATCAACAACAGTTTGACGCTCTATTACAATTCCGTTATTTGTAAACACATAAAAACCCGCCAAATTATAAGTTGGGGTAAGTTTTAAGTTTCTTTCGAATTTAAATGCATTTTCAATATCAATTTTAGAATTTCCAATTAATTTAACTTCATAAATTCCAGCTTTGAGGAGGTATAATTCAGGATACACTTTTATAAATTCGTCCGAATTACATTTCTCATACTCATATATTTTGGCAACCTCTCCCTCAAGTCCGGTTATTTCCTTAAATTTTGAAGCTAATTCAACATCCGTTGTAACATGGCAAATTTTTCCATCCCAATCATGAGGAAAATTAACTGAAATTCTAAGTTGTTCATCCGATGCTAATTGGAAAATATCAGCTTTAGTTACATCTTCGCCTAACTCAATACTTAATCGATGGGCGGCTTCATCAATAGTGAGCCATTTTTTTAGTTTATAAAGTTTTTCCATCTGTTCAATCTTAATGTTTAATCTAAGGTGTTTGTAAGCAGTAAAACGCCGTCAAAAACGACCGCACTTTACCTCAGGTTTCATCAGTTTCTAAGCCACAATCTTCAAGTGAAATTGCGGCAAAGTGCCTTGTGAGGATTGTTCTACAAAATCCGCCCATGCTTGCAGTAGCTTAAATCGCTGTTCTAATTTTTCCCCTCTATCATAGGCGGTTTTTACTCGGTCTGAATTGAGGTGTGATAGTGCTACCTCAATCAAATCACTGTTAAAGCCTTGATCGTTTAAATAGGTGCTAGCGATAGCTCTCAATCCATGTGCAACTAATTTACCGTGATAACCCATGCGCTTTATTGCAGAATTTGCCGTTTGCGTATTAACGTGGGATTGTGGGTTCTTTACACTGGGGAATAGGTAAGTTTTTCCACCACTCAATTTTTTAATTTGTCCTAACAGGGCTAAGGCTTGCCGTGATAACGTGATTCTATGTTCAATGCCACGTTTCATTTGCTCCGCTGGAATCGTCCATATCCTGTTTTTCTCGTCAATATCCGCCCATTTCGCCGTAGCTGCTTCGTTCGGTCTTGTCATGGTGAGCAGTTGCCATAAAATCAAATAACGCGTCTGTAAGTGAATCTGAGCGTTTTGTAGCGTGAACATAAATTCGCTTAAATCCTCAGGCTTAAGGGTTTTAAAATGTTCAACCGTTGGGCTGTCAAATTCCTTTGCGATATTTGCCGTTGGATTAAAAGAGATTAAGTCTCGGTGTAGGGCGTAAGTCATGATCTCGTTATGCTTCTGAATCGTCCGTTTGAGCTTTTCTAAATGCCCTTCATCTTGATACTGCTTAAATGCCTTTAATGCCATTGGCGCGGTAATTTGGGAAATAGGTAAATGTCCGAAATGTGGCAATAAGCAACGATTGATCAGGCTTATAACGTCTTTTTGATAATTATCTGAAAAGTTCTTTTTGGTTTTGCGATACTCAAGCCACGCCCACGCCACCGCTTCATAGGTATTATTCAGCTCATTTTGTTTCGCTTGTTCTTGCTGTTGGCGATAGATTGCTGGATCGATATTCTGCGCAAGTAAAGATAAATACTCATCTCTAATTGCTCTTGCTTGCTGTAAAGAAATATCAGGGTATTTGCCAACGCCAATTAACGCCCTTTTCTTTGGTTGCGTGAAAGGCTTGTAATAGTTAAACCGCCATAACTTAGCCCCATTGGGCTTAACCAACAGATAAAGCCCTTTGCCATCGGATAGGGTAAATTCCTTTTTCTGCGGCTTGGCTTTGTCTATTTTCGTGCTGTTTAGCGGTGTGATTATGCGTGCCATATTGTTTCTTTCTGAGAGTTGAAAACTGTTCTAAATAACTTAGACGGCGATTCAGACTTTTAAAAATCGGGTATAGCTAAAACATCGTTAACACTTTTTTCTAACAGGTTTTGTGCGATTTTAGTTATATCGATTTTGTTATACGGCTGTCAGTATAACTAAACGTATAACTAAAATTCAAGGATTTTATAGGATTTTATAGGAATGCTTAGGATATAAAAAAGCCCTTGAGGTCAATATTTTCAAGGGCTTTTAGGATTTGATAAGTTTGCTTTGGATTGTTATTTGGTGGAGCTGGCGGGAGTTGAACCCGCGTCCGAAATTACTCTACCTTCAGTACTACACGTTTAGTCTCGTCTTTAATTTCACTTAAGCATGCGGACAGACACGCTAAACTTAAGCTAGTTTGATTCAATTTAGTGCTTCGATCCTCAAACAGCGGCTTCCACACGATCTCGTTTTGGTTTGACTCCGCTTTATCCCCGTCTTACGAGCGGAAGCTGGGGAGCGAAGGCTATGAGCAGGTTATTAAGCTGCTAAAGCGTATTGTTCGTCGTTTGCGACTATTTTTTTGCGGTTTATTTACGAGGCCTACCGCACCTCGACGTGCACCTTGGGCTTCGCTAATCCCGTCGAATCCAAAATCAGCCCCAAAATTCTTTTGTATTTTATCAAAAAATTCAAGAAAGGAAAAGATGCTATTTATTAATCAGGAAAGTCAAGGTAAAATTTTGCCACTTTTTTATAAGGAATCAAATCAATGAAAACATTAAAATCTCTGACCGCACTTTCATTAGGTGTATTATGTTTAGCATTTAACACGCAAGTTATTGCAAAAGAAGCGACACCAGCAACCCAACAAGTAGCAAAAGCGAGTGATAACATCGACAAATACCTTGCCATCAATATTGGTAACCGTGAAATGGTGGTTGATGAAAATGGTCAAGCATTAAGTGCATTCAAACATGAAATCACTAACATTGGGCAAAAGCCAATCCAAAATATTCAATGGGTAGGCGTGTATGTGAATAACCGTAAAGTTATTTACAGCCAAGATATGCAAATCAATTTACAAAGCCCATTACAACCAGGTAAATCTTTAAATATTAATTTGCAAATCCCGTTTGTTCAACTGGCTGAAGACGCACGCAAAGCCTTTATGAATCAACAAGAAAAAATTGACGTTTATACGATTGAACGTATTGTAAAATTCTCCGATAAAACTATCCTTTCTGATCGTTAATTCTTTTATCTAGCCCACGCAATGCGGGCTTTTAACAACTGTATACTTGAACAGCTATTTTCTTTTCGATATACTAAAAACACGCCTAATTTTGACCGCACTTCAACTATGAATTCCACCCGAAAAATCATTCACATTGATATGGATTGCTTTTATGCCTCTGTTGAAATCCGTGAAAATCCAACGCTACAGGGAAAACCTGTCGCGGTGGGGGGAAGTTCTCGACAACGTGGTGTACTCACTACCTGTAATTACGAAGCACGAAAATTTGGACTGCACAGTGCGATGCCGACAGCACAAGCTATCAAAAAATGCCCGAATCTAATTTTAGTGCCAGTTAATATGCCCCTTTATAAACAGGTATCCGCACATATTCATCATATCTTTCAACGCTACACTTCTATTATTGAGCCACTTTCCTTAGATGAAGCTTATTTAGATGTTACGGATTGTACACAATGTTCAGGATCCGCCACTTGGATCGCACAAGAAATTCGCCAAGCCATTTTTGATGAATTAAAGCTGACTGCCTCTGCTGGTGTGGCTCCCCTTAAATTTCTCGCCAAAATTGCTTCCGATATGAATAAACCGAATGGGCAATTTGTGATTAAACCTCATGAAGTTGAGCAGTTTGTAAAAACGTTGCCATTGAAGAAAATCCCTGGTGTGGGGAAAGTCACCTCTGAACGTTTATTGAAAATGGGGCTAGAAACTTGTGAAGATGTGCAAAAACTCGATCAATCTATTTTATTAAATATCTTCGGTAAAATGGGCAAACGAATTTGGGATTTTAGTCATGGCATTGATGATCGTGAAATCCAAGCGCATCGGGAAAGAAAATCTATCGGCGTAGAATGCACTTTATCCGAAAATATTCGTCATCTCGAACAAGGCATAGCATTGTTAGATAATCTCTATACCGAGCTTATTCGTCGCATTGAACGAAGCGCGCCGAATATTCCTTTAACCGCTTTTCGCAAAATTGGGGTGAAATTAAAATTTGAAGATTTTCAGGTGACGACCTTAGAAAAAACAGGATTGCCTTTATCACTAAAAAGCTTTCAACAATTACTGGAACAAATTTGGCAACGTAGTCAGGGAAAATCCATTCGTCTTGTAGGATTACACGTGACGTTACCAGAAGAAAGCCATTTAGAACAAATGAGCTTGTGGTAAAACACAAAAGAAAATGACCGCACTTTTATTCATTCCATCCCGAGTAGGATAATGAAAAAACAAAAGTGCGGCCATTTTTTTGATGAATTTGTTGAGTTGGTCGATAAGCCGAGTTCTGTCGTGGACAATCATTCCTCTAGGCGACAAATTACTCTGCCGCTCAAGCAACCTACCCGAACTCTGGACGGGCCACCCATTGAGTTCCTATTTGGTCTTGCTACGAGTGGAGTTTACCTTGCTGCACGTTGTTACCAACGGCACGGTGCGCTCTTACCACACCCTTTCACCCTTACCGTTTTCACGGCGGTCTGCTCTCTGTTGCACTGGTCGTCGGCTCACGCCGCCCGGACGTTATCCGGCACTCTGCCCTTTGTAGCTCGGACTTTCCTCTCGTTTACTTGTCCCACTAGGTCGTGCGAACACGGTTAAGGGCTTCAATAAACCAGCGATTGTCTAACCAACTCGCGGCGTAGTATAGGGGGAATTCAAAGAGCGGTCAAATTTTCATTCTTATTTTTAATAACTTCCGTTAGAATAGCCCCACAAAACACGGTTATTTTCAACCGCACTTTTATCATAAGGATTTCCTATGAATTATTTACAAATTGCACGAGAAACGCTTTCTGTTGAAAGCCAAGCACTCGCACAACTAAGCCTACGCTTGGATGATGCGTTTTCTCAAGTTGTCGATCTTATCCTTACTTGCGAAGGTCGTTTAGTCATCGGTGGTATTGGTAAATCGGGGCTAATTGGCAAAAAAATGGTGGCGACCTTTGCTTCTACAGGGACGCCAAGTTTCTTCCTTCACCCGACTGAAGCCTTTCATGGCGATTTAGGTATGCTAAAACCGATCGACATTGTGATGCTGATTTCTTATAGCGGTGAGACAGATGATGTAAATAAGCTCATTCCAAGTTTGAAAAACTTTGGTAATAAAATTATTGCTTTAACCAGCAATAAAAACTCTACGCTTGCTCGCCATGCGGATTATGTTTTAGATATCACGGTAGAGCGTGAAGTCTGCCCAAACAATCTCGCACCAACCACTTCTGCGTTAGTCACGTTAGCCTTAGGCGATGCTCTTGCGGTTTCATTGATTACTGCGCGTCATTTCCAACCAGCTGATTTTGCGAAATTCCATCCGGGTGGTAGCCTTGGTCGTCGTTTGTTATGCAAAGTAAAAGATCAAATGCAAACTCGCCTACCGATTACCACACCAGATACCAGCTTCACTGATTGCTTAACTATTATGAATGAAGGTCGTATGGGTGTGGCATTAGTCATGAAAAACCAACAACTTAAAGGTATTATTACCGATGGTGATGTGCGCCGAGCATTAACGGCTAACGGAGCTGACACGCTTAATAAAACCGCGAAAGAATTGATGACCTCGTCACCGAAAACTATTCATGAAAATGAATTCTTAGCAAAAGCAGAAGACTTAATGAAAGAGAAGAAAATTCACTCTCTTGTTGTGGTCAATGATGAAAATAATGTTGTGGGCTTAGTGGAGTTCTCAAGCTAATGATTAACGAAAAATTAAAGAAAATTAAATTGGTCATCACCGATGTTGATGGCGTATTAACTGACGGACTACTCCATTATGATGCAAATGGCGAAGCCATTAAAAGTTTCCATGTGCGCGATGGGCTTGGTGTCAAAATGTTGATGGATGCGGGTATTCAAGTAGCCGTATTATCGGGCAGAGATTCGGCGATTCTGCGTAAGCGAATTAGTGATCTCGGAATTAAGTTGTTCTTTTTAGGTAAGCTTGAAAAAGAAAGTGCTTGTTTAGATCTCATGAAACAAGCTGGTGTTACTGCTGAACAAACGGCCTATATTGGTGATGACAGTGTCGATCTCCCCGCTTTTGCAACCTGTGGCCTTTCTTTTGCTGTGGCAGACTCTGCACCTTATGTGCAAAATGCTGTAGATTATGTGCTTTCACTTGGCGGCGGAAAAGGTGCATTCCGTGAAATGTCTGATATGATTTTACATGCTCAGGGCAAAGATGAAGTCTATACTTCAGCCAAAGGTTTTTTAAAATCCGTCAAAAATATGGGCCAATAGCACTCCTCAAAACACCTAAAAAAATAACCGCACTTTGATTATTCAAAAGTGCGGTTATTTCTTTTTATGTTTTATTGATTTGCCGGTAAAGCACCTGAATTCCAAGTCGGTGCTTCAGCGGGTTTCTTCACTTGTAACATAAAGCGCTGATTTGCCGTTGCTTGTGGTTGAACGATCGTACCCGATGGAGTCGAGAACGAAATACCGCCTTTTAACAATTGTTGTACACTACCAGTATTAAACTCTGCGCCTTTCCAACCAAGGTTGAAATCATAACCCGATGAAACCCAGAACTCTGAATTTTTACGTACCAAATGTTGATACTTCGGTGTAATCGCAATATGTACCAACACACGATCGCCTAAAGAATTCAATTCAAACTTACGAACGGTTCCCACTTCAACACCGCGATAAAGCACTGGTGAGCCTTCCGTTAAATTCATCGCATCACTGGTTTCCAAAATAAATGGCACGCCATTGCTGTATTTATTTCGAGGTTGTGCAGTTTGTGCTAAATTAAACTGTGTTTTTGATGGACCTTTGCCTAACTCAATATCAATGTAAGGCTGTAAAAGGCTATCTAAGTTTTCAATTCCACCCGCTGAGATTTGTGGGGAAATCACTTTAAATACAGTACCCTCTTTTGCAATCATCCCCATATAACTTGGGTTAATTAATGCTTTCGCTGTGATACGGTTTGTCTTTTGATCAAGAGCAATCTGCTCGACCTCACCCACATTCATACCAAGATAACGTAAGCTCATTCCTTTACTTAAAGCCGTTGCATCATCTGTGAGTAACGTAATCACTTGCCCTGCTGATTTTGCTCGCAATTCACTTGGATAAAGCGTTTTATTTTTACCTGAACCTGTATTATCAAAGCTTATTGCACCTTTTAATGATCGCGCAACCGGTGATGCCTGGATACTAATACCTTTTGGCGTAATATCAATTTGTGCTGCACTTTCTACCCAGAATACACTTTTATCTGTCAGAAGATGTTGATAAGCCGGATAAATATACACATCAATATCAAAGTTATTGGCTTTCGGTCTTACGTTAATAATTTTACCTACTTCAAACTGACGATAAAGCACGATTGAACCTTTACTAATACTTGGTAAATTAGTCGAATGTAATACTATAGTTGGATTTACCAAATTACCCGTAATGCCCGTTTCTGCACTACTAATATCTTTATAAAGTGGATAGCTTGAATGTGGGGCACCACTTCCTTTTTTGGGTAATACTCTCACCCCACCTTGTAGCCATTTTGATGGCATTGCTGATTCAAAACGTAATCCGTCGATACCAAAACTGACATCAAAATTAGAGGCTGCCACAAATTGAGTATTTTCATGAATAAGATTGCGGTATTCCGCCGCAATTGCCGCTTCAAATTTCACACCATCAACATTTAAGTGCTGCTTCACAATTTGACCAATGGCAATATTGTTATAAAACACCGATTGCCCTTCAGCAATACCATAAGTTTCTGGTGCGGTTAAAGTTAAGACTAAAGTATTCGGTGCTTTGAGTAATAACTCATATTCTCGAATCACATCAAATTGCGTTTTGCTTTCTCCACTACCCGGAATAATTTCAAAATAATCTCCACGGAAGAATTTTTTCGGATTAGCCACATCACCCAAATCTAACTTACGATTTTTTAACACAATACGTGTATTTGTTTTTAACAGGCTAGCTTGACTTGGATCAATTAATAATGTGCCTTTTAAAATTTCTTCATTATTTTCAACCGCACTTAAAGATGAAAGAATACCTACCGGTTCATTACCATAATAAACCGAAGTCTGCTCTGCCTGTAAACCCGCTGTGACCGGAATTGTTATACTTACTTCAATCCCTCGTTTGGCTGCTTGTAAATTAGAGTAAAGTTTGTAATTACTGTCTGCAACGGCCTGTGTGCTATCTGCTGGCGAGTCAAATGATACCGCACCTTGCACCACAGAATTTAAACTTTCTATTGCCACATGCATCCCTGATGAATTAATGTTTGCGTTAATACCACTAATATTCCAAAAACGTGAATCTTTCTTCACAAAATGTGCAAAAGATTTATCAATTACCACATCAATTTCTACTTTATTCTCTTTATTGAAGCGGTAATCATAAATTTTCCCGACCGGCATTTTTTTGAAATACACGGAAGCGCCAATCGAAATTGAGCCTAAATCATCTGAAATTAAATGAATGAGCAAATCGCCAGGATTGACTTGTGCAATAGGGCCTTGCTCTTCAGCAATAAATTCATCTTCTGAATCGCCATCACCCGGTTGAAGCGTAATGTAATTTCCTGACACTAAAGAGTCTAAACCCGAAATCCCCGCAAGCGATACACTCGGTTGGACAAGCCAGAATTTGGTATTTTCCTTTAACACATCGGTGGCTTCAGAATAAACGTTAGCCTCAACTTTCACTTTTTGCATGTTGTCGGTAAAGTTAACCTTCTTCACAACACCGATTTGCAAACCCTGGTAACGTATAGGCGTTTTATCTGCAACGAGTCCTGCGCCATTGGAAAACGTGATCGTAATAGTCTTCCCTCGTTCTTGCACAATTTGGAAAAATAAAATGGCACCAATACATAATGCAATAAAAGGCAACAACCAAAACGGTGAGATGCGTTTATTCTTGCGTAATAACGCTTCTACATTGTTATATTGCTCATCAATAGATTGAGATTCTGGTTTATTGTTTTCTGTCATAAATTTTCCAAATTAATCGACTATCAAACTGAGAAGTTGAAATCATAGTTAAAAACACAGCTGCGCCAAAATAAAATGCGGCAGGGCCTACAGTAAAATTAATAATCTGTCCGCGTGTTACTAGAGACATCATCAAAGCTAACACAAAAAGATCTAACATTGACCAACGTCCTACAAAATGAACAATATGTAATAACCGCATTTGCCATTTGATCGAATGTCGCCATTTAAAATGTACACTCGCAAGCAAGTATACCATAATGAGAATTTTACTTATTGGAACAAAAACACTGGCGAAGAATACCACGAAGGCAACAAAATAGCTGCCCATACTAACAAAGGAAATAACACCAGACATTAAAGTATCTTCTGATAGACTACCTGTTAAATAAACACCTGATATAGGAAGTAAGTTTGCGGGAAAAAGCATAATAACCCCTGAGACTAATGTTGCCCAAACTCGCTGTAACTTAATACTATCGGGTATATCAATAACTGATTCACAACGAGGACAAATTGCACGATGACGGTGATCATATTCTTGATCTTCTTTTAAAAAAGTGTAATCACAAGCTGTACAAAGTACTAACGGCTTATCACTTTGAGTAACGGGTTTCTGCTCGGGATAAAAATCATGCCATAAGTCATCTAAATTAATTTTAATAAACAATAAAGTGGTTAAAAGTGCAGTAAAAACAAAAGCAATTAAATATACATCTACTTCTAACGTGGCATATTCGCGCACTTTAAACATGGTAACAGCGAGTGCAACTAAATACACGTCAAACATGACCCAAGGCTTAATATAACCCAAAAATAATAAGACATTACGAGGCTTAATTTTGAGTAATTTAGAAAGCTGCAACATAATGACTAAAATCGCAAAAGATACAGGCATTAAAACAGCACAGATAAAAATCATAAATGCAGTATAGGAATATCCCTCTACTGCCATTTTCCAAATCCCTTTCCAAACAGAAGCATCAATTTTAGTACCCAGTAAATCTAAGCTCAATAAAGGATAACCTAAAGCAAATGGCATTAAAATTAAGATAGAAAGGGCGATTAATGAACAACGTTTAAGAGACCAACGACTTCCCGATTGCAATTTATGATGGCAACGCGGACATTGCGCATACTCACCTTCTTGCGGACGACAAACAGACACCGTTGCATCACATCCGATACAACGCACGAGTTTATAAGTGGCATGAGAAAAATCAGGTGTTTTTGTCATTATGTTTTGAGAAATTATAAAAGTGGACTATTTTAGCCTGAATTAAGGGAATTTGTAAAGTTATACATTTGAGCTAGAAACGGAATTATTCTGTCCAGCCATTGTCAATTCTTATAAAAGTGCGGTAAACTGTGCAAGTTTTTATTTTTTATCCTAGGAAAACGCAGAAATGACAGATTCTCAAGTTGAAGCCCAAGTTGAAAATAGTGCTGAAGGCATTCAAAAATTAACTGATACAAAAGCGATCATTGCATATCTTGTGGAAAAATTCCCACTTTGCTTTATTGCAGAAGGTGAAGCTAAACCATTAAAAATTGGTCTTTTCCAAGATCTTGCTGAAGCATTAAAAGATGATGAACGTGTCAGCAAAACTCAATTACGTCAGGCTTTACGTCAATACACCTCTAACTGGCGCTATTTACACGGCTGTCGCGAAGGTGCTGAGCGTGTGGATTTATACGGCAATCCTGCAGGTGTCTTAGATGCAGAACATGTTTCTCATGCGGCTCAGCAATTAGCTGAGGCAAAGGCAAAATTTGCAGACAAGCGCAAAGCAGAATTAGCAGCAAAAAAAACACAACAAAAACGCCCTGCTCGTAAACCAAATACAAATCAAACAACTCGCAAACCGAAAGCACCACAAGTGAAACTAAGTGCGGTTGATTTCACGACACTTTCTACTGGCAGTAAAGTTAAAGTAAAAGTTGGTGAGCAAGCAAAAAATGCGACCGTATTAAATTTGGAAAAAGATGGCGCACGCGTAGAACTTGAAAATGGTTTAGTGATGACAGTCACCGCAGATCGTTTATTTGCCTAATAATTTATTTCTTATCGGGATAAGGTTAAATGAAATTACATACAACCAAAAGTCTTATTGCGACAGCAATTTTAGGTGCGTTATTTCTTCATTCGTCTGACACATTTGCTGTGCAGCCGAAATTAAAGCAAAATGATATTACGATTCCTTCCGCAACTGATGCAAATCAGTTGGCAACAAAGCGTGCAACAACACGTTTAACCCAATCACATTATCGCAAATTCCAGCTTGATGACGCCTTTTCCGACAAGATTTTTGATCGTTACATTAAAAGCTTAGATTACAGCCATAACACCTTTTTAAAATCAGATATTGATGATTTACGTGCTAAATATGGTTCTAAATTAGATAATCAACTTAATGAGGGTGATCTTTCAGCTGCATTTGCGATTTACGATCTGATGATGAAGCGTCGCTATGAGCGTTATGCTTATGCACTATCCTTATTAGATAAAGAACCTGATTTAAAAGGTAATGATCAAATTGAGATCGACCGTGAAAAAGCACCTTTTCCAGCAAGCGAAGAAGATGCAAACAAGCTTTGGGAACAACGAGTCAAAAATGATGTAATCAGTCTGAAGTTAAAAGATAAAAAATGGCCTGAAATTAAAGAAAAACTGACTAAACGTTACAATTTAGCCATCCGTCGATTAACTCAAACCAAGGCTGATGACATTGTTCAGATTTATATTAATGCCTTTGCTCGAGAAATCGATCCGCATACAAGCTATCTTGCGCCACGTACCGCAAAAAGCTTTAATGAAAGTATGAACCTTTCTTTAGAAGGAATTGGTGCAACATTACAATCTGAAGATGACGAAACCAGCATCAAGTCTTTAGTGCCAGGTGCGCCTGCTGAACGCAGTAAAAAATTACAAGCGGGCGATAAAATCATTGGTGTAGGTCAAGAAAAAGGTGAAATCGAAGATATTATCGGTTGGCGTTTAGAAGATATCGTTGACAAAATCAAAGGTAAAAAAGGGACAAAAGTTCGTCTTGAAATTGAACCTGCAAAGGGTGGAAAAAGCCGTATTATCACTTTAGTGCGCGATAAAGTCCGTATTGAAGATCAAGCAGCCAAACTCACTGTTTCTAAAGTTGAGGGTGAAACGGTTGGCGTCATTAAAATCCCAAGTTTCTATATTGGTCTAACTGATGATGTGAAAAAATTATTAGTGGATGCTGAGAAGAAAAAAATTGGCGCCCTAATTGTGGATCTTCGTGAAAATGGCGGCGGTGCGTTAACGGAAGCCGTCGCATTGAGTGGTTTATTCATTACTGATGGTCCGGTGGTTCAAGTTCGTGATGCTTATCAACGTATTCGTGTACACGAAGATGACGACAATGCTCAGCAATACAAAGGGCCATTGCTGGTAATGATTAATCGTTTCAGTGCATCTGCCTCTGAAATTTTTGCTGCCGCAATGCAAGATTACAACCGTGGTATCATTATTGGGCAAAATACCTTTGGTAAAGGTACAGTACAACAAAGTCGTTCATTAAACTTTGTTTATGATTTAGATCAAACACCACTTGGTGTGTTGCAATATACTATCCAAAAATTCTACCGAATTAATGGTGGTTCAACCCAATTAAAAGGTGTGGCAGCAGATATCAATTTCCCTGAAATTATCGATGCAAAAGAAATTGGTGAAGAAAAAGAAGATAACGCATTGCCTTGGGATAAAATTCCTGCAGCGACTTATTCTGAAACCAATAAAGCGCGTAAAGATGTTGAACCATTAAATGAAAAACATCTTGAGCGTATTGCAAAAGATCCTGAGTTTATTGCGTTAAATGAAGATCTTAAAATCCGTGATGAACGTCGTGAGCACAAATTCTTGTCATTGAATTTCCAAGAACGCAAAGCGGAAAATGACAAAGATGATGCAAGACGTTTAAAAGATCTCAATGATCGTTTTAAACGTGAAGGTAAAAAAGCATTAAAAGATATTGATGATTTACCGAAAGACTATGAAGCGCCAGATTTCTTCTTAAAAGAAGCGGAAAAAATGGCAGCTGATTTAGTAAAACTCAATGCTAATCAACAAAAAGTGGATGCTGAAATAAAACAAGAAGCGACAAAAGCAACAAAATAACGATTATTTTGACCGCACTTTAGCAGATAAAAAAACTGAAGTGCGGTTATTTTTATGAATATTTTTAAAGGTACAGTAATGTTAAAAGGAACAATGAAATTAAGCACATTAGTCTTATCATTATCAATGATGACGTCAGGTTGTGCGTTAGCAGACTGGGCAAAAACAGTTGGGCAACCTCAACAAGCCGAAAATAAAGGCGTTGATATGTCTAAATTAAGCCCTGAAGAGCGTGCAAAACTTGAAGCGGAAATCAAAGAAGACCAAGCTCGCCTAGCAGCTGAAAAGCAAACTATGCTAGAGATGTCATTAACCCATGAAATTGGCGAACAAAATCTGCAGTTCAAACCAATTTTGGCAAAATTATATGCCGATAATAAATATGACTTAATGTGGAAAGACAAGGCTGCAGAAAAACAATTCCTACGTGAATATGCCGCCATGGTAGCATCAGGCATTTCTAAACGTTCTGCGCAATCATTAATTAATTTACATAACGCTGAAAAAACGGGCGGGCTCACCTATGATGTATTACTAAGTGATGCTTTCCTTGATTACTTGTATTACAGCAAGAATGTAAATCAACAAGCACAACGTTGGTTATATACAACGAATGCTTACAAACCAGAATTACCAAATCAAGAAATTATTGACCAATGGCAAAGTGCGGTTAAAAACAATGCGGTTTCTGACTTTGTGAATGGATTATCCAATCATAATCGTTTATACCGTGAAACTGTACAATCGCTCCCGTCAATGATTTCATCTTCAGGTATTTCTGCAATGGGTAAAAAACTTGCTCTCAATGCGCAGCGTTTACGTGTTATTCCTGATTTTGAAAATGGTATTTTTGTCAATATTCCGAGTTATAAATTAAAATATTACCGTGATGGGAAAGCAATCTTAGAATCACGTGTTATCGTAGGAAAAAATGAACGCCGTACACCTGTTATGTATAGTCGCTTAAGCAATGTAGTGGTTAACCCGCCTTGGAATGCTCCTACACGCTTAATCAATGAGGATATTTTACCGAAACTAAAACGTGATCCTAGCTATGCAACAGCTCACAACTATTCTATTTTGGATAGCCGAGGCAATGCCATTGATCCTCACTCTATTAATTGGAGTCGTATTGGTGATAAATTTCCATATCGCATCCGTCAAGCTGCTGGTGACAGTGCATTAGGTAACTATAAATTCAATATGCCAAGTTCTGATGCAATTTATCTTCACGATACACCAAATCATAGTTTATTTAGTAAAAAAGATCGCGCATTAAGTTCTGGCTGTGTACCCGTAGAAAAATCCGACCAACTAGCCTCCCTTTTATTACAAGAAGCGGGCTGGTCAGATGATAAAAAACGCAATGTTTTAGCAAGTAAGAAAACGACTTCTGCGAATATTCGTACAAATGACCCTGTATTCTTATATTATGTCACCGCATGGGTAGAAAATGGTCAAATACAAGTTTTACCCGATATTTATAAATATGATGACGCGGCAAGTTTTAGCGGTATTGACTGGAATATCGTAAAAAAATACCTTTAGAAAACATACAAATTAGAACTTTTTCTGATAGAAATTGTCTAAAGTTAAACATTAATAAAAAAGAAACTAGCAAATGACTAAAATTGATAATAATCGTCGCAAATGGATTTCATTAGGCGGCATTGCTTTAGGCGCAAGCATGATGCCAACTTCGGTATTAGCCATGGTCTCTACACCCAAACCTCGCATTATCAGCTTTTATAATGTCAACACCAATGAACGATTAAGTGGTGAATTCTCTGCAACCACAGGGTTTAGTCGTTCACTACTTGCTAAACTTGATTATTTTATGAGAGATCGCCGTACAGACCAAGTGCGTCGTATGGATCCCAATCTCTTCATGAAGTTTTATCATCTACAAAGTGATTTGGGCTTACGTACTGCACAAATTGATGTAATTTGTGGTTATCGTAGTGCTAAAACGAATGCTGTACGCCATCGCCAAAGTCGTGGTGTAGCAAGTAATAGCTATCATATTAAAGGACAAGCGATTGATTTTAGAATACCCGCTATCCCTTTAGCTAAATTACGTCAGGCCGCTGAAAATCTCAAGAGTGGTGGCGTAGGATATTATCCCTATAGTAATTTTATTCATGTTGATACTGGACCAATAAGAGCATGGCGTGGTGCATAGAAAAATGTGATTAAAACCGCACTTCTGTGTGGTTTTTTGTTATCAACAATAAGGAAAAAAGATGAATATTGAAATTATTCCAGTTACAGCCTTTCAGCAAAATTGCTCACTTATTTGGGATGATGAAAAAAATGCAGCAATTATCGATCCTGGTGGTAATGCGGAAAAGCTTATTCAACGCATTGAAGAACTCGAATTAAACCTTAAAGCAGTCCTATTAACACATGGACATCTTGATCATGTGGGTGCCGCTGAAGCGATTCGTGATCATTTCAACATTGAAATTTGGGGTTCGCAAGAAGAAGATCGTTTTCTATTTGAAAGTCTACCACAGCAATCTCAACAATTTGGTTTACCTTATGTTTCCGCATTTACACCTGATCGCTGGTTTAATCAAGAAGGCGAAGAAATTCAAATTGGCACATTAACCTTTGAAATTTTTCGCCTTCCAGGCCATACACCAGGTCACATTGGCTTTATTGAGCATGAAAAAAATATCGCTTTTACTGGCGATGTCCTTTTTCAAAATAGCATTGGGCGTACAGACTTTCCTCGTGGGAATTTCGATACATTGATCTCATCAATTAAAAATAAATTATTTACATTAAACGACGACATGGTTATTGTTGCAGGGCATGGTCCTTACACAACTATTGGACAAGAGAAACAAAATAATCCGTTTTTGAAGTAAAGATCTGAATTTTGGCTAAAAAAAAGCTCCTAATTTCTTAGGAGCACCAAAAAGGAATTTATGAATAAAATCTCTAAAGTTTAGCTTTATCAAAGGAATCTCGATAAAACATTAACTATTATATTGTTACGCTATAACAAATGCAAGTTTTTTCTTTACATTAATTTACAAACCTTTATAATTTGTAGTATTACTTCAACCGATTTTCCCATTCCTTCTAGAGTAATTAATTCATGCTTACTATGGAAATTATAGCCACCAGTAAAAATATTTGGACAAGCTAATCCTTTTTCCGCTAAAAATGCCCCATCCGTTCCACCGCGTATTAGTTTGTGATTTGGTGTAATACCGCAAGCTTTCATTGCTGCATCCGCAAGTTTAATCGCCAGTGGAACATTTTTAACTGTGTCATACATATTTTTGTAACTGTCTTCAATGACACATTCCACGGGCTCTTTCAGGCTTTTCTCTCTATTAAATTTTTCCACTAATTGATAAATAAACGCCTTGCGTTGCTCAAAATGAGCTTGGTCAAAATCTCGAATGAGATAATGTAGCTCAACTTTCTCAATATCCCCTTTAAAATCATCTAAATGGAAAAAACCCTCTTTACCCGATGTTTTTTCAGGGACATCATCTTTTGGAAAACCTTGTTGAAATTCACAAGCTAACGTAAGCGCATTCACTAATTTGTTTTTAGCATAACCCGGATGAATGCTCCGACCTTTAAAGGTAATTTTTGCAGTCGCAGCATTAAAGTTCTCATACTCTAATTCACCCACTTCTCCACCATCAATGGTATATGCCCAATCACAAGGAAAATCGTCCAATGGAAAATAATGCATCCCTAAGCCAATTTCTTCGTCTGGTGTAAATGCAACCCTAATATTACAATGTGCTATATTTTCTCGTTGCAAGATAGAAAGTACAGTCATAATTTTTGCGATTCCAGCTTTATTATCTGCACCAAGTAGAGTCGTTCCATCTGTCACAATCAAGGTTTTACCAATAAGCTGATGTAAAAATGGATAATACACGGGACTAATAAATTCAATTCCTAAACCTAATGCAATATCTCCCCCCCGATAATTTTCAATCACTTCGGGTTGAACATTTTTACCGCTGCATTGTGGTGAGGTATCAAGGTGGGAAATAAATCCAATAGTTCGTGTTAACTCGGGATGATTTGAAGGTAAATAAGCTGTGACAACGGCATGCTTAGTCACATTGACATCTTGTAAACCAAGTTTAATTAATTCTTGCTGCAAATGTAAAGCCAACTTCATTTGCCCTACTGAACTTGGTGAATGCTTTGCAGACGATTTAGATTGCGTATCAAACGCAACATAAGTTAAAAATCGCTCCAGTAATTTATTATAATCTTGTTCTTCCATTTTGATATTCTCCTTTGTTTTACTGCTAGTCTAATCCCAAAAATCCTTGCTGTTCTTGATATATAACAAGAAAGTGAAGAGTTATAAAATTTTCTGAAAAAAGTGCGGTCAGTATTTCAATAAAATTTTTCCTAAAAACGTGATTAAATCCTTTTCATCATTAACAATTCGCTATATCATAGCTGTTCAATTTTATGTCGCCCCTGCATCATTTTTGCAGGTTCATTTCTACTCAGTACCGATTAAATTGGTGAAATTAGGGAGAAAACCAAAGCTAGTGGAAAATCTGGTTCAAAAGCCTATTATTGAGCTTCGTTCAATCAAAAAATCCTATGGTTCTAACACAATTATTAATGATTTTAATCTAACCATTAATAACGGTGAATTCGTCACAATTCTTGGCCCGTCAGGCTGTGGTAAAACTACAGTGCTACGTTTATTAGCAGGTTTAGAAGAATTAGATGAAGGTCATATTATTTTGGACGGTGAAAATATTACTAATGTTCCGGCAGAAAAACGCCACATTAACACCGTATTCCAAAGTTATGCATTATTCCCGCATATGACCATTTTTGATAACGTAGCTTTTGGTTTGCGTATGCAAAAAGTGGCAGAAAGCGAAATTAAATCTCGCGTTCTGGATGCATTGCGTATGGTGCAATTAGAAGAAATGGCAGATCGTAAGCCAACCCAACTTTCTGGTGGTCAGCAACAACGTATCGCGATTGCTCGTGCTGTTGTGAATAAACCAAAAGTGTTGCTACTTGATGAATCTTTATCTGCGCTGGATTATAAGTTACGTAAACAAATGCAAAATGAACTTAAACAATTACAGCGTCAACTTGGCATTACCTTTATTTTCGTTACTCATGATCAAGAAGAAGCAATCACCATGTCTGATCGTATCGTTTTATTACGTAAAGGTAAAATTGCACAAGATGGTTCACCTCGTGAAATCTATGAAGATCCAGCTAACCTATTCGTCGCTCGCTTCATTGGTGAAATCAACGTATTTGATGCTACTGTGATTGAACGTAAATCTGACGATGAATTACTTGCTAACGTAGAAGGTCGTGTATGTGATATTCACACCAGTATCTCTGCTGAAAAAGATCAAAAGCTACAAGTGTTGTTACGCCCAGAAGATATTGTGATTGAGGAGCTTGACGAAAATGAGCACTCAAATGCCATTATTGGTCGTATTGTAGATCGTACCTATAAAGGGATGACTCTTGAGTCTACAGTAGAATTTGATCACAACGGTAAACGCGTATTAGTGAGTGAATTCTTTAACGAAGATGACCCGCATATGGATCACAGCGTTGGTCAACGTGTAGGTATTACATGGCACGAAGGTTGGGAGGTTGTACTCAACGATGAAGATAATCAATAATAAATTCCAGAAAATTACTGTTGCAATTATCTTCAGTTGGTTAATCTTCTTTGTGCTAATTCCAAACTTATTGGTTTTAACCGTAAGTTTTTTAACCCGAGATGGTAGCGACTTTTATGCTTTGCCATTTACTTTAGATAACTACACGAACCTGTTTAATCCGCTTTATGCACAGGTTGTGTGGAATTCATTGTATATGTCTGGCATTGCGACAATTATTTGCTTACTCATTGGCTATCCATTTGCCTTTATGGTCAGCAAAATTAACCCTAAATATCGTCCATTTTTGTTATTCCTTGTGGTATTGCCATTCTGGACAAACTCACTCATTCGTATCTATGGGATGAAAGTATTCCTTGGTGTGAAAGGGGTGTTAAATACCATGTTAATGGATATGGGGATTTTGAATGAGCCTATTCGTATTTTAAATACCGAAGTAGCTGTAATCATTGGTTTAGTGTATCTTCTTTTACCATTTATGATTCTACCGCTCTACTCTGCTATTGAAAAATTAGATGGACGCTTATTAGAAGCGGCAAGAGATTTAGGGGCGAATGCAGTTCAACGTTTCTTCCGTGTTATTCTGCCATTAACCATGCCGGGTATTGTTGCAGGTTGTTTATTAGTATTACTACCAGCAATGGGGATGTTCTATGTAGCAGACTTGCTTGGTGGGGCGAAAGTATTATTAGTTGGTAACGTGATTAAGAGTGAATTCTTAATTTCCCGTAACTGGCCATTCGGTTCGGCGATCAGCATCGGTTTAACTATCTTAATGGCATTGCTGATTTTCGTTTACTATCGTGCAAATAAATTGTTGAATAAGAAAGTGGAGTTAGAATAATGAGTCGTTTACTGCGTAATATTTTTATGTTTGTGGTATACGCTTATTTGTATATCCCAATTATTATTTTGGTGACTAACTCCTTCAACGAAGACCGTTATGGTTTAAGTTGGAAAGGTTTTAGTTGGAACTGGTATGAGCGTTTATTTAATAATGATACCTTAATCCAAGCTGCATTCCACTCTGTCACGATTGCTTTCTTTGCCGCTACGTTAGCAACTATTGTGGGCGGTTTGACCGCGATTGCACTTTATCGCTATCGTTTCCGCGGAAAACAAGCCGTAAGCGGTATGTTATTTATCGTCATGATGTCACCAGATATCGTAATGGCGGTTTCTCTACTTGCCTTATTCATGGTTGTAGGAATTTCGTTAGGTTTCTGGTCATTATTATTGGCGCACGTAACGTTCTGTTTACCTTATGTTACCGTGACGATTTTCTCTCGCTTAAATGGCTTTGATGCAAGAATGCTTGAAGCAGCAAAAGATTTAGGTGCGAGTGAAGTCACGATTTTACGTAAAATTATTCTACCACTTGCCTTACCGGCTGTCGTATCTGGTTGGTTGTTAAGCTTTACTATTTCACTAGATGATGTTGTTGTATCCTCTTTCGTAAGTGGTGTAAGCTATGAAATCCTACCGTTGCGTATCTTCTCACTTGTAAAAACAGGTGTAACACCGGAAGTAAACGCATTAGCAACGATTATGATCGTGCTTTCATTAGGGTTAGTCATTTTAAGCCAATTAATTGCACGTAAAAATAATCATTAAACATTGATATAAAAAGGTTTCACAAATCTTTTAAGATCAAATAGAATACGCCTTGACGCACAATCAAGGCGTTTTTTTATACCTGCATTAATGCAGGTGGTTTTTTACCCCTCTTTTACGGAGAACAGAGAAAAATGAAAAAATTTGCAGGTTTGCTTACTGCTGGTTTAGTTGCCGCTACATTAACTGCTTGTAACGACAAAGAAGCCAAGTCTGATGCAACAAAAGCACAGGCTCCAGCAAATGATACTGTGTATTTATATACTTGGACTGAATATGTACCAGATGGTCTTTTGGATGACTTCACAAAAGAAACTGGTATCAAAGTTATTGTAGCAAGTCTTGAATCTAATGAAACGATGTATGCCAAAATGAAAACCCAAGGTGATGCGGGCGGTTATGATGTGATTGCACCATCTAACTACTTCGTATCTAAAATGGCACGAGAAGGCATGCTACAAGAATTAGATCACAGTAAATTACCTGTTATCAAAGAATTAGACCCTGATTGGCTCAACAAGCCTTATGATAAAGGCAATAAATACTCACTTCCTCAGTTGTTAGGTGCGCCAGGTATTGCATTTAATACCAATACCTATAAAGGTTCTGACTTCACTTCTTGGGGCGATTTCTGGAAACCTGAATATGCAAACAAAATCCAATTATTAGATGATGCGCGTGAAGTGTTCAATATTGCGTTATTAAAAATTGGTCAAGATCCAAACACCAAAGATCCTGCAATTATCAAGCAAGCTTATGAAGAGTTGTTAAAACTACGTCCAAACGTACTTTCTTTCAATTCTGATAACCCTGCAAACTCTTTTATCTCTGGTGAAGTGGAATTAGGTCAGTTATGGAATGGTTCTGTACGTATCGCAAAAAAAGAACAAGCGCCATTAAATATGGTGTTCCCAAAAGAAGGTCCTGTTCTTTGGGTTGATACTTTAGCGATTCCTAAAACCTCTAAAAACCCAGATGGTGCACACAAGTTAATTAACTACTTATTAGGTGCAAAAGCAGCGGAAAAATTGACTTTAGCAATTGGTTACCCAACAGCTAACCTTGAAGCGAAAAAAGTACTTCCAAAAGAAATTACAGAAGATCCATCTATTTATCCACCAGCAGAAATCCTTCAAAAAAGCTACTGGCAAGATGATGTAGGTGATGCAATTCAATACTATGAACAGTATTACCAAGAGTTAAAAGCAGCAAAATAATGCGTTTTTAAGTGATAACAAAAAGAACGGTCAGATCAATTTGACCGTTCTTTTTATATTTACTGTTTTTAAAGAAACTATTTATAGCGTTTTTTTAACGAGTTTTTATCTTGCTCTTGTAAACGCTCAAGTTTTTCTTTAATCTGAATTTCCATGCCTCGGTTAATTGGGAAATAATACTGCGTATCTTTCAGTTCCGTTGGGAAGTAATTTTCTCCAGCAGCATAAGCATTAGGTTCATCATGAGCATAACGATATTCAGCGCCATAACCTAATTCTTTCATTAAAGCCGTTGACGCATTACGTAAATGAGGCGGCACATCAAAATCAGGAAAATCTTTTGCATGTTGTTTGGCTGCATTAAATGCGTTGTAAACCGCATTACTCTTCGGCGCTACAGCCAAATAAATAATGGCTTGAGCAATAGCTCGCTCTCCTTCATAAGCGCCCACTCTCGTAAAACAATCCCAAGCCGCTAGCGCCACTTGCATTGCGCGAGGGTCCGCATTACCCACATCTTCTGAAGCAATCGCTAATAAACGTCGTGCAACATAAAGAGGATCGCCGCCTGCAGTGATAATTCGTGCATACCAATAAAGTGCTGCATCTGCTGCTGAGCCTCGAATAGATTTATGTAAAGCAGAAATCAAATCATAAAAACGATCGCCTTGTTTATCAAAACGCGCTTGTCGTTCTCCTAATACTTCTTGCAACAAAGTGCGGTCTAATTTTTTACCGTTTTCAGTTTCAGAAGCCATATCAACCATCAGTTCAAGACAATTTAAAGCCAGGCGAGCATCACCATTCACATATTCAGCTAAAACCTGTAGCAAATTCTCTTCTAAAACTAACCGCTCTTTACCTAATCCTCGCTCAGGATCAGAAATCGCTTGTTGTAGAACTTGTTCGATTTCAGCCACTGTCAATGACTTAAGGAGATACACTCTGGCACGAGAAAGCAATGCATTATTTAATTCAAAGGAAGGATTTTCCGTTGTCGCACCAATAAAAATAATCGTACCATCTTCGATATGGGGTAAAAATGCATCTTGTTGGCTTTTGTTAAAGCGATGCACTTCATCCACAAATAAAATCGTTTGTCGATCTGCAAGTCGATTTTGTTTCGCGCGCTCAATTGATTCTCGAATTTCTTTCACGCCACTTGTTACCGCTGAAATCCGTTCAACTTCTGCATTGATACGATGAGCAATAATTTCCGCCAGTGTTGTTTTACCTGTACCCGGCGGTCCCCACAAAATCATAGAATGAACATGCCCTGCTTGAATTGCTTTACGAAGCGGCTTTCCTTCCCCAATTAAATGCGTCTGTCCATAATATTGTTCCAAATTTGTTGGACGCATACGGGCTGCTAAAGGGCGAAAGTCATTTTCAGCAAAATCAAAATTAAGATTAGACATATTCTTTCCTTAATAAGCAAAAGGTGTGAAGATTATCATTCACACCTTATGGATTATTTTTTACCTTTACGTTGGTCATCCAATTCCACGCCTTTTGGTACGCTAAATTGGAATAAGCTATCAGCTAGTGTTTGATTCGTAATGTTACGCAACACATAAAGATTGGTTTGACCATCTTTTTCTGTGGTGCTGAAATTTTTTAACACACCATTTGTATCTACACGAATATCAAACTGTTTAATGTTGCTATTTTTTGCCTTTGGTTTTAGCACAAATGTATCTGCATTCTGCGTCACTGAATACTGATTCCAGTGGTTTTTATCGTTACTGGTTAAAAGGACGAAAGGGGTATTATTTACCGCATCCTTCACCCATTGAGCAGTAACTTGTTGCACGAATGGATCATAATACCAAAGGGTTTTACCATCTGCAATAATTTGTGTTTCTTGCGGTGATTTGGTATCCATACGGAAAAGATTTGGACGTTTAATTTGAAGTTTTCCACTTCCTTGTTGAACGTTTTTACCGCCAGCAGACGTCACAGTTTGTGAGAAATCAGCACTTAATACCGTTACTTGATTTAAGCGATTTTGTAGCTCATCTGCGGCATCAGCAAAGGCAAAGTTACTTGCGCTTAAAAGTGCAGTAAGTGCGGTCATTTTTAATAATGTTTTTTTCATTCTACTTTCCTTTTTGTAAAGTGAAACTTAAGAGAATTAATATTCGGAACGTCGAGCTAAAATTTCTCGTTTTCCATTTGTCATAGGACCTAAAATGCCTTGTTCTTCAAGCTGATCCATAATTCGAGCTGCTCGGTTAAACCCCACACTAAATTTACGTTGAACATAAGAGGTTGACGTATTGCCAGTACTTAATACAAACTCCACAACGTCATCAAATAACACATCAAGATCGCCACTGCTTGCCGTTGATTTCTCACCTGAGTCTTCATCATCCGCGCCGTCTAAAATTCCATCAATATAATTCGGTTTACCTCTTGCTCGCCAATCATCAGCTACTCTTGCAACCTCATCATCGCTCATAAAGGCGCCATGTACTCGAATAAGATCCGACGAACCTTGACCTGAATATAACATGTCACCACGCCCCAATAAGGCTTCAGCACCGCCTTGATCCAGAATCGTTCTAGAGTCAATTTTGCTTGCTACCGTAAAAGCAATACGACTCGGAATATTGGCTTTAATTAAACCAGTTATAACATCAACTGAAGGACGTTGCGTTGCTAAAATAAGGTGAATACCAATGGCTCGGGCTTTTTGTGCTAAGCGAGCAATTAATTCTTCAATTTGTTTACCCGCTACCATCATTAAGTCAGCAAACTCATCAACAATTAGGACTATATAACTTAATTTTTCTAATGGTGGCGGCATTTTATCCATTGTATCACCTGGCTTCCAAATTGGATTTGGAATAGGCATATTCAGTTTTTCATATTCTTCAATTTTTTCATTATAACCTTCAATATTACGCACACGTAAAGCTGATAGTAATTGGTAGCGACGTTCCATTTCATCTACACACCAACGTAGTGCATTCGCTGCTTTTTTCATATCAGTCACAACTGGAGTCAGTAAGTGAGGAATATCGTTATAAATAGAAAGCTCGACCACTTTTGGATCTATCATAATAAATTTCACTTCATCGGGTCTGACACGGAAAAGTAAACTTAAAATCATAGTATTCACTCCAACAGATTTCCCTGAACCTGTTGATCCCGCAACCAGCAAATGAGGCATTTTAGCCAAATCTACAATGACAGAATTTCCTCCAATATCTTTCCCCAAAGCCATTGAAAGTAATGATGTTGACGAGCGGAACTCATTACTATCAAGTACATCACGCAATGGTACCATTTGACGGTGCGCATTTGGCGTTTCAATACCAATATAAGGTTTGCCTGGAATCACTTCTGCCACACGGATCGCACGGAACATCAATGCACGAGCTAAATCGGTATCTATACTTGTTACTTTAGATGCTTTTACACCCGGTTGTAATTCAAGCTCATAACGAGTTACCACAGGGCCAACTAACACATCTTGTACCGTAGCTTTGACATTAAAATTCTTTAATTGTTGTTCTATGCGTGCGGATGTGTCTAAAATTTCTTTACGCGTAATATCTTGAGCCTGTGTAGGACGATGCTCAAGTAAATCTAAACTTGGTAAAGGTGTTGTCGGTTTCTCTCGTTTATTCGTTGGTTGTTGAAATGCTGGATGTATAAGCGTATCAGAATATGGCTTATAGGTTATTTCATCGGTATTCTCAGTATAAATTTCACGCGCTTTAACTGGTGAAGCTGTCGGCTCATTCAAGATCACTTTTAATGCATCTTCAGCATTTGAGGCTTTTGCTCGCACTTCCATTTCTTGCATACGAGCTTGCTCTTGCGCAGCAAACTGACGCGCTAATTCATCTTCTAAACCATCATTATCTGATTCTAAAGGTTCATCATAAGTTGGATAAAGTGCGGTCGTATTTTCAGGTGTTTTAAGTGACACTTTTGGTATGACATTTTCTTCAAAAATATCATCTGAATCATCCGCACTTTGATGATTCACTTGTGAGTTTTTCCATGTAGCTGAAAAATCTTCTTTTGTTGGTAATTCAACGGAAGAAGCGGTAGAAATAGATACATGAGGTAAATGGTCAGATCCAACCGTGAAACCTTTAAACTTATCTTCTAATTTTTCAATATCTGCAGGCTCTGAAGTACTCGGTGAGTATAACCCACTGATATTAATGAGTTGCTCAGGCTTAACAAAGGTATTTTCAGAACCCTCCTCTTTTTCATCTTCTGTAGATTCAGTTTCCAATTGAGAATCAGAGAAAGCCAGTTGTTGAGGTGCCTCAATCACAATTTGTTCAAGATCATCCACAGAAGTATGTTCTGCATGCTCCTCTTCTGCCGGCTGATTTTTCATGGTTAGCCAATGATAGAATTTCACAATTAAACGAATTAATGATGCACCGGAACAGAAAATAAAGCCTACAACTGCACAGATAAAGCCCACTAAAATACAACCAAACTTACCGAGTGTAGGATATAAATTCACCACTAAACTGCCACCAAATACGCCACCAGCTAGATAGTAGTTCGTATTTGAAAGCAGCAATGTTGCCATCATGGTTAAGCCAACGATGAGAGCAATAAAGCCAAAGAAACGTAATGTAATACGGGTTACAGAGAGAGAATGCACCGCTTTGATTTTCAGTAAATAAATCGGTACGATAAAAATGACAAACGGAATGAGATGACCTACATAGCCGAGAAAAACAAAAAACGTATCAATCATCCAAGCACCCAAAGCACCTGTCTTATTAATAGTTTCAGTCTGAAAACTTGCTGTAGACCAAGAGTTATCTAATGGCGTATAGCTTGACCATGCTACGATTAAATATAAACCTAAAAGTGCGGTCAATCCGAGTAATAATTCTGCTAAATATTGTTTCGGTGTAAATCGTTTTGTAATTCGTTTAATCATTTTTATTTTAGTACGAGATAATTAGTTTGTTTCACTTCTTCCATGACAACATAAGTTCGGGTGTCATTCACACCAGGTAAGCGCAATAATGTGGTACCCAATAATTTTCGATATGCCGCCATATCTGCTACACGTGTTTTGAGTAAATAATCGAAATCACCTGATACCAAATGACATTCGAGAATTTCATCAAGCGCTTGAATCGCCGCATTAAACTCTTCGAAAACATCCGGTTTACCACGCACGAGCGTAATTTCAACGATCACCAATAAAGGGGCATCCAATAATTCAGGATTTAATAGTGCCCGATAGCCCATAATCACACCTTGTTTTTCTAAGCGTTTTACCCTTTCTAGACAAGGTGTTGGGGATAACCCCACTTTCTTTGATAAATCGATATTAGAGATTTTACCGTTGCGTTGTAATTCATTTAAGATTTTGATATCAATGCTATCTAACGCTTTATTTAATTTCTTTTCCATAACCTTTCCTTATGTACGGCGTATATTCTATCTAATTTATCAAAAACTTTCAGTAATCAGACAGCAATAGGACAACGTTTTTTTAGAAATTATCCAAAATGGCAAGTGCATCAGCGAGTTTTTTCACCGTAAAAACTTCCATATTCTCAACCGCACTTTTCGGCTTATTGGCAAAAGGGACGATCGCGCGTTTAAAACCATGTTTTGCCGCTTCACTAATGCGTTCTTGACCGCTGGTTACCGGACGAATTTCACCGGCTAACCCTACTTCACCAAAGACAACTAAATCTTGTGGCAATGGACGATTACGAAAACTCGAAATTAATGCAAGCAATAACGCAAGATCTGCTCCAGTTTCTCCGACTTTTACCCCACCAACGACATTCACAAAAACATCTTGATCCGACATTTGTAGTCCACCATGACGATGTAATACCGCAAGCAATAAAGCTAAACGATTTTGCTCTAACCCCACCGCCACACGGCGCGGATTTGCAAGCATGGAATGATCCACTAACGCTTGAATTTCCACCAAAAGCGGACGCGTTCCTTCCCAAAGTACCATGACCGAGCTACCTGGTGTTTGTTCATCTCCACGGCTTAAGAAAATTGCCGATGGATTTTTCACTTCGCGTAGGCCTTGTTCGGTCATACCAAATACCCCTAGCTCATTCACTGCACCAAAACGGTTTTTATGACTACGTAACGTACGGAAACGGGAATCAGCCTCCCCTTCCAGCAATAATGAACAGTCAATGGCATGCTCCAATACTTTTGGCCCCGCAAGGGTACCGTCTTTGGTGACGTGGCCAACCATAATGATAGCGACCTGTCGGGTTTTCGCATAACGAGTAAGAAAAGAGGCACATTCACGCACTTGTGCCACACTTCCTGGAGAGGATTGAATATCTGAAAGATGCATAACCTGAATCGAATCCACCACAATAATTTGCGGTTTTAATTGATCCGCCAAATTACAAATTTGCTCAACTGAGGTTTCAGATAACATATTTAATTTATCTGTCGGTAGATTCAAGCGATTAGCTCGCATTGCCACTTGTTGAAGCGACTCTTCCCCTGTTACATAAAGTGCGGTCATATTTTTTGCTAATCCACACATCACTTGAAGTAGCAAGGTACTTTTCCCCGCACCAGGATGCCCACCAATTAAAATGGCACTCCCCGGCACGATCCCACCACCTAACACGCGATCTAATTCTTTAAATCCACTGGTGAAACGCGGTGTCTCTTGCAAGCTAATTTCAGAAAGCGTTTGGATTTTTGCGCGAGTTTCTCCTGCATAACCACTAAAACGATCATTTTTTGTGGAATTTGAGGCTGAAATTAACCGCACTTCGCTAATGGTATTCCAGGCTTTACAGGCAGAACACTGCCCTTGCCAGCGCGAAAATTCTGCGCCACAATCATTACATACGTAAGCGGTTTTAGGAGCTTTTGCCATTTTTATTATCCTTTCGAGAACCCGTTTTACGCCATCAACATCATTAAGCCAAGCATTCTTTCAAAATACGCACGGCGCTTTAATAAGGCTTTTAACTTCTCAATAGTTTGAACATTATCTTTTGTTTCGCTATGAAAGGTAATCAAACCTTTTATTTCATTAAGGAAAAATTGATTACTTGCTAATAATTCAGCGGATCGATTTTCTTCCAGTTTTTCAAACAAGGCTTTGTTATCATCATAATAATGATAAAGATTGAAAAATGCGCCGACACGTTCAACGGTTTTCATAAAATCGAAAGCAAACACATCCGTTGGGAATGAAAGCGTTTCCTCAATCAATTGCTGCTCCATTTTCATGACCGCACTTAATTGTTCGCGAGAATCAACCGCACTTCCCTCACGTTCTTCTTTTAAGAAATCCCGCCATTTATTTAACCAATCAATCAGAAGTGGTTTACTGCCTAGTTGATAGCCTCGTTTCGCTTTACTTGCTGAACTAAAATACACATCCTGTTCAAAAGGTAAAAGTGAGACAAAATAGAAAAGATCTGAAACAAGCCCTTCTTTTAATTCAAATTCAATTTCGCAGATAGGCTGTGTTTTCTCCCCTGATAGAATCTTCCCCTGATCAAAAGCCACTTCAATTTTTGATGCACCAAATGCAATCAACCAAAAAGTGCGGTTAAAATCTGTTGAGAAAATTGGTTGTAATGTAGCGGAAGGCAAGCTTTCAAATGGATACAATGAGGTTAATTGTGCCGATGTAGGTACGGAATTATCAGGTATAGATAAATTGTATTCTGGACGACTATGCAATCCGCCAACCACTTTTCCGTCAGTTTTTAAGGTTAGTGTGAAATCATTATTTTCTCGACGAACACGCAATCCCATTTTTTGTTTTGCCAAAAAATGATCGGGATAATCGAAATAAGTATTTCCTAGAAAGATCGTATTTTGCTCTAAAATATTGAATTGATTGAGGTGTGTTTTTAGGATGTCGAAGGCGTCAGGGGCGACAGCAAGTTTTAATTCAACTTCATTACTCATTTTATTTTTCCTTATCAATTTTAACTGTTTAAATATACAGATAATTTTATACAAATCAAGATCTTTTTCGTGTATTTCCTTATAAAATCAGGTAATATGCAACGGAAATTTTAACCCTTGTTATGGAGTACCTCCCCTATGGCAATGAATAATATTCTCGGATTATTTGCCCATTCTCCTTTGAAGCCTCTGCAAAAACACTCAAAAAAAGTAACAGAATGCTGTGACTTACTGGTTCCATTTTTCAAATATACGTTTTTAAAACAGTGGAATGATGCAGAACAAACACGTTTGGATATTTCTCAATGTGAACGTGAGGCTGATAGCTTAAAACGCGAAATTCGTTTGAAATTGCCTCGTGGTTTATTTTTACCTATTGATCGTACTGATTTGCTCGAATTAGTTACACAACAAGATAAATTAGCTAATTATGCCAAAGATATTGCTGGTCGTATGGTTGGTCGACAATTTGGTATTCCTGAGAAAATGCAGGAGGAATTTTTACATTATGTTCAGCGTAGCTTAGATTCTATTCATCAAGCACACTTGGTGATTGAGGAAATGGATAAATTACTTGAAACTGGTTTCAAAGGACGTGAGTTAACATTAGTTAACAATATGATTCAAGAGCTTGATAGCATTGAAGATGATACAGATCAAATGCAAATTAAGCTACGTAATATGCTCTATACGATTGAAAGTCATTATAATCCTATTGATGTGATGTTCCTATATAAAATCATCGAATGGGTAGGTGTATTAGCTGATCAAGCTCAACGTGTTGGCTCTCGTATTGAATTAATGCTTGCTCGTTCCTAATTTTGACGACATTAACTACAACATAGGAAATCACTATGGAAATTATTAATGCATACGGTTCGTGGTTAGTCTTAATTACCGCGGCATTCGGTTTTTTTATGGCATTTGGTATTGGGGCCAACGACGTATCAAACTCAATGGGTACCTCGGTTGGTTCTGGTACCATTACAGCCAAACAAGCAATTATTATTGCCCTTATTTTTGAATCTGCCGGGGCTTATTTAGCCGGTGGTGAAGTAACAGAAACCATCAAAAGTGGTGTGATCGACCCCACTCAATTTGTCGAAATGCCAGACGTATTGGCATTAGGAATGCTTTCTGCTCTCTTTGCATCAGGCGCTTGGTTATTTATTGCTACTAAAATGGGTTGGCCTGTTTCAGGTACTCACACCATCATTGGGGCTTTAATTGGTTTTGCTTGTATTACGATTGGTCCAAGTTCTGTTGACTGGTCTACTATCGGTGGGATCGTTGGAAGCTGGTTTATCACCCCCGTGATCGCAGGACTTTTAGCTTATACCATCTTTGCAAGTATCCAGAAACTCATTTTCGATACAGAAGAACCGCTGAAAAACGCACAAAAATACGGGCCTTACTACATGGCGATTACCGTATTCGTACTTTGTATTGTGACCATGGCAAAAGGTTTAAAACACGTTGGATTAAACCTATCAACAAATGAAACGCTCGGTATTTCATTTCTAATCAGCATCATTGGTATGATTTTCTGCCACTTCTACTTCCGTAGTAAAAGATTCACTGAAAAAGCGACAAAAGGCACATTCGGTTCAGTAGAAAAGATTTTTAGTATCTTAATGCTTTTAACCGCTTGTGCTATGGCATTCGCACATGGTTCTAATGATGTAGCCAATGCAATTGGTCCGCTTTCTTCGGTGGTATCAATCGTAGAAAATGGTGGGCAAATCCTCAGCGGTGGGAAATTAACTTGGTGGATTTTACCCTTAGGTGCATTAGGTATCGCAGTAGGTCTTATTGCGATGGGACAAAAAGTGATGGCGACAGTAGGCTCAGGTATTACCGATTTAACTCCGAGCCGTGGTTTTGCCGCACAATTTGCAACAGCGATGACCGTTGTAGTGGCATCTGGTACGGGTTTACCAATCTCCACGACACAAACCCTAGTAGGGGCAATCTTAGGTATCGGTTTCGCTCGTGGTATTGCGGCGCTTAACTTAACAGTTATCCGTAACATCATTAGTTCATGGGTTGTCACATTACCTGCTGGTGCATTCTTTGCAATTATGATTTTCTACGTTCTTCGAGCAATTTTTCACTAATATAATTATTAAAAGTGCGGTGATTTTTCATTACATTTTTTAATCGCACTTAGCTTATTTACAATTTTGGGAAGTATTATGTCAAAAATCAATAAAGTTTTATTTTCTTGCGTTGTATTGATTTCAACTATTGGAACAGTACAAGCAGAGACAAAATATGTGACAGAAAATCTGAATACATATTTACGTCGTGGTGCTGGCGATCAATTTAAGATCGCAGGCGCCATTCAATCTGGTGAAGCTGTGACAGCATTGGAACAACAGGGAAAATATACCCTGATTCGTGATAATAAAAATCGCGAGGCATGGATTTTAACCTCGGAACTGAGTTCTACCCCAAGTAGCCGTGAAGAAAATCCAAAATTAAAAGCTCAAATTCAAGAACTGACTTTAAAATTAAATCGTGTTGATTCTGATTGGCAGCAGCGCACAAGTGAAATTCAACGTCGCAATAAGCAATCTGAGCAACAAAGTGGGGAGTTACTTGAACTAAATGCACAACTTAAACGTGAATTAGACATGATAAAAAATAAAAATCGTGATTTAGAAGCAATGCTTGATGCCAATAAACGTGAAATTGCGATCCAATGGTTTATTTATGGTGGCTCGGTATTAGGCGTAGGTTTATTAATCGGTTTAATATTACCTTACCTTTTACCAAGACGTAAACGTCGTAATAGCTGGTAATGATTCATCGCAGAGGTAGGCATTCGCCTACCTTTTCTTTATATTTTAATGGGAGAGTAAAATGGACATTTATCTTGTCGGCGGTGCAGTACGTGATCAACTTTTAAGTTTGCCTGTGAAAGATCGTGACTGGGTTGTCGTGGGAGCTACACCAGAAATGTTGCTGGCTCAAGGTTATCAACAAGTTGGCAAAGACTTTCCTGTTTTTCTCAATCCTGAAAGCCATGAAGAATACGCACTTGCCCGTACAGAACGAAAATCAGGCAAAGGTTATACGGGGTTTATTTGTGATTTTTCAAATGATATTACACTTGAACAAGATTTAATTCGTCGAGATCTCACCATTAATGCCATTGCAAAAGATAAGGAAGGCAAGCTGTACGATCCTTATCATGGCGTAGAGGATATTCATCAACGTATTTTACGTCATATTTCGCCTGCTTTTGCTGAAGATCCACTTCGTGTATTACGTGTCGCTCGCTTTGCGGCTCGATTCCATCATTTAGGTTTCTCTATTGCCGAAGAAACCCTTAAATTAATGGCTGAACTTACTGAACAAGGTGAACTTGCACACTTAACGGCTGAGCGTGTTTGGATGGAAACGGAAAAAGCATTAAACGAACCGCATCCTGAAATTTATTTTGAAACACTGCATCAAGTCGGCGCACTCAAAGTGCTCTTCCCTGAGATTGCCGCCTTAGATGGCGTACCAAACCCAGCTAAATATCATCCTGAAATTGATAGCTTTGTTCATACCATGCTCGTATTACAGCAAGCCGTTAAACTGACAGAAAATACCAATTTGAATAAAAGTGCGGTCCGTTTTGCAGCAATTTGTCACGATCTTGGTAAAGTCCTTACACCCAAAGAAAATTGGCCTAGTCATCATGGACATGAAAAAGCGGGGATTAAACCGACTCGTTCATTATGTAAACGTCTTAGAGTCTCTGGCTATCTTCAAGAATTAGCTGAATTAACTTGTGAATATCACACGCATGCACACAAAGCATTAGAACTTCGTCCAGAAACGGTAGTGAAACTCTTTAACACTTTTGATGTTTGGCGCAAACCTCAGCGATTTGAGGAATTTTTATTGGTATGTTTATCTGATACTCGCGGACGAACGGGCTTTGAAAATAAAGAATATCCGCAAATTGATTACCTCAAAACACTTTATCAAGCTGCTCTAGCTGTTGATGTGCAACAAGTGATTTCCGATGGTTTTGAAAAGCAAGGTATTCGAGATGAATTAACACGTCGAAGAATTGCCGCAGTGAAAGCCGAGAAAACTCACTTAAATGCTTAATCCAGCTTTACTAAAAGTAAACTACCCCTTACAATATGCGCAATTTTTTAGTAAATATTTTGTTATGAAATTATTAAAATCTCTTCTTGCACCTGTATTTGCAAGTGTGATCTTATCCGCTTGTACCCTTGATGCAGAACGCCCAACAGATGTTCAACATATCGATAAGAACGATATTACGTGGCAACAGCACCTCAAAAAAATCAAACAAATTCAATCTTATAGCACAAAAGGACAAATTGGTTACATCAGTCCACAAGAGCGTTTTTCTAGTCGCTTTGAATGGCAATATCAAAACCCTAAAGCCTATAAGTTAAAACTTTATTCTCTGATTAGCAAAACGACGCTAACTATGGAAATGCATCCTAATGGCATGACGATTTCAGATAATAAAGGCAATCAACAATCTGATAAAAATGCCAAATTATTGTTACGCGAAATCATCGGAATGGATGTGCCATTAGAGCACTTATCTTATTGGTTAAAAGGTCAGCCAGCAGATAACGCAGATTACCAAGTTGGAACGAATCATCTTTTATCCGAATTTAGCTACCCACTTGATGGCTCAATGTGGACAGCCGATTACTTAAGTTATCATGCCGATAATTCGATGCCTGAAAATATTCTGTTAAAGAATAAAAGTACATCACAAACCCTAAAAATTCGTGTGGATGAATGGGCGTTCTAATGAAAACACATCACTTTTCGACCGCACTTTCAACTTCGCTTGGAAAGCCTAACCGCTTTCCAAGCCCCGCAAAACTCAATTTATTTCTCTATATAAACGGTAAACTGCCAAACGGCTACCACGAATTACAAACCCTTTTCCAATTTCTTGATTTCGGCGATTGGCTCACTATTGATATTTGCCAAGATAAACAAATTCGGATCACTCCTGAAATCCCTGGCTTACCTCTAGAGCAAAACTTAATCTATCGTGCAGCCACGCTCCTACAAGAAAAAACCAGCTGTACACTCGGTGCAACAATTCATTTAGATAAAATTCTGCCAATGGGCGGGGGGATTGGTGGCGGCTCATCCAATGCCGCAACGACACTGCTTGCTTTAAACTATTTATGGCAAACCCATTTATCCATTGATGAACTTGCCGAACTTGGGCTAAAACTTGGGGCTGATGTGCCTATCTTTGTTCATGGCCAAGCCGCTTTTGCTGAAGGTGTGGGTGAAAAAATTCAATACTGTGAACCGCAAGAAAAATATTATGTAGTACTGAAACCTGAAACCTCGATTTCTACTGCAGTGGTCTTTAGCGATCCCGATTTGCCACGCAATACAGAAAAAAGATCCCTTGCCGAACTGTTGAATCAACCGTTTGCAAACGATTGCGAAAAAGTCGTGCGAACTCAATATCCTGAAGTTGAAAAAGCACTACTATGGTTGCTACAATATGCACCAGCCAGATTAACAGGAACTGGGGCTTGTGTTTTTGCTGAATTTGATGATGAAAAATCAGCACAAGCTGTTTTCCAACAAAAACCGAAGGAATTTTTCGGTTTTGTTGCTAAAGGATTAAACGTTTCACCATTACATACCATGTTGAAACAACTCTCGACCAACTAATTTATCTACACTCAACCTGAGGTTATATAAAATGCCAGACATTAAACTCTTTGCTGGAAATGCTACGCCTGAGCTAGCAAAAAAGATTTCTGAACGTCTTTACATTTCATTAGGCGATGCCACCGTTGGACGCTTTAGCGACGGTGAAATCCAAGTGCAAATTAATGAAAATGTGCGTGGTGCAGACGTATTTATTATTCAATCCACCTGTGCACCAACGAATGACAACCTGATGGAATTGATTGTAATGGTTGATGCTTTACGTCGTGCATCAGCTGGTCGTATTACTGCCGTTGTTCCTTATTTCGGTTATGCTCGTCAAGATCGTCGTGTGCGTTCTGCTCGTGTTCCAATCACTGCAAAAGTGGTAGCAGATTTACTTTCAACAGTAGGAATTGACCGAGTATTAACTTGTGACTTACACGCAGAGCAAATCCAAGGCTTCTTTGATGTACCAGTTGATAACGTATTCGGTTCACCTGTTTTACTTGATGATATCTTGAAGAAAACCGATCTTGTCAATCCTATCGTTGTTTCGCCAGATATCGGCGGTGTGGTACGTGCACGTGCGGTAGCGAAATTATTAAATGATACCGAAATGGCAATTATCGACAAACGTCGTCCACGTGCAAACGTATCGCAAGTGATGCACATTATCGGGGATGTCGCAGATCGTGATTGTATCCTTGTCGATGATATGATTGATACAGGTGGTACATTATGTAAAGCCGCTGAAGCATTAAAAGAACGTGGTGCAAAACGTGTATTTGCTTACGCAACTCACGCCGTATTCTCTGGTGCAGCCGCACAACATTTAGCGAGCGATGCGATTGATGAAATTGTCGTGACAGATACTGTTCCACTTTCACCTGAAATGCAAGCGCTTGGTAAAGTTCGCGTACTGACTCTTTCTACCATGCTTGCTGAAGCAATTCGTCGTATCAGCAATGAAGAATCTATTTCAGCAATGTTTGAATAATTCTTTCGCTTAGTATTCATTTTAAAAGTGCGGTCGGAAAATCTTGTGTTTTTCGACCGCACTTTTTTATACTTTCGTTAAAAATAGACATAAAAAAAGTGCCCCATTGGGGCACTACTCGGAAAGCAAAATAGATGTCGGCTATTTAAAAATAGCACTTGTTTTTAGTGATTAAAGAATACGACAAAGTCCTTTACATTGCAAATAGCAATATTCAAATTTGTGAGCTAAATCACGATTTTTCTTCACTTTTTTATGTTTAATCGTTTTCGTATAAAAAAAGAGGAGCTGACTACTCCTCTTCTCCAGAAATAGAATTAAATTAGCCGTTAATAAATTTTTCGCCTAATTCAATATCCGCACGCAATGTTGATAACATTGCTTCTAAAGCTTCTTGTTCAAATTTGCTTAAGGTACCGATTGGTAAAATTTCTTCTACACCTTCTTTACCTAAACGTACAGGTTGAGCAAAGAAACGTGCATATTTACCGTCACCTTCAACATAAGTACATTCAACCACAGTTTCGCCGCTTAAGCCTTTCACTAATGAACGCGCAAAACGTGCTGCCGCTTGAGCCATAGAAAGTGTTGCAGAACCGCCACCTGCTTTTGCTTCAACCACTTCAGTACCTGCGTTTTGGATACGTTTAGTTAATGGTGCAATTTCCTCTTCTTTCCACTCAGCATACTGAACTTGTGAAAGTAATGGAAGAATCGTCACACCTGAGTGTCCACCAATTACCGGTACGCTTGTACGAGAAACATTTAAGCCTTTTAATTCAGATACAAATGTTTCAGAACGTAACACGTCTAAAGTGGTGACACCGAATAATTTACGTTTGTCGTAAACACCCGCTTTTTTCAATACTTCTGCAGCAATCGCAACCGTCGTGTTCACAGGATTGGTGATAATACCTACACAAGCTTTTGGACAAGTTTTTGCAACATGTTCAATTAAGTTACGCACGATACCTGCATTGATATTGAAAAGATCTGAACGATCCATGCCCGGTTTACGAGCTACCCCTGCAGAAATTAAAACGACATCCGCACCTTTAAGTGCAGGTGTTGGATCTTCTCCTGCAAAACCTTCTACTTTAACCGCTGTTGGGATATGGCTCACATCTTTAGCCACACCTGGTGTCACTGGTGCAATATCATACAGTGCTAATTCACTTTCAGCGGGTAATTGTAATTTAAGTAATAAGGCTAATGCTTGACCAATGCCGCCTGCTGCGCCTAATACTGCAACTTTCATAAAATACTCCTCATGTATTAATCAATCCTAACTAGGTAGGATTTTAAGGTTTTCATTAATAAATTACAAACAGAGAAATTCAATTATGAGATCTAGTTCAAACTTTTCAAATGACAGGTTTATTTTAATTGCCTAAAATGAATTTTTATGCAATTCTTATGCAGATTCCCCTATATGAGAATATCTATGTCAGATCAATTAACTAAAGCATTTAAAGAACTGCTCAATCAAGAACGATTTGCTTCTCAAAGTGAAATTGTTGAAGCCTTAAAAAACCAAGGATTTCAAAGCATTAACCAGTCTAAAGTTTCACGCATGCTAAGTAAATTTGGTGCAGTTCGTGCAAGAAATACGAAAATGGAAATGGTGTATTGCTTACCAAGTGAATTAAGCGTTCCCGCCACTAGCAGCCCATTAAAAAATCTGGTTTTAGATGTTGATCACAATGATTTCGTTATCGTCATTAAAACCTCTCCCGGTGCGGCACAGTTAATTGCCCGCTTATTGGATTCCATTGGTAAACCTGAAGGCATTTTGGGTACGATTGCGGGAGATGACACCATTTTTGTAACACCAACAAAAGACATAACAATCAAATCACTTCTAGAGCAAATTCAAATGCTTTTTGAAAGTAATCTATCATGAATATCTTAGTGACCGGCGGAACGGGATTCGTTGGAAAACCCTTAGTTGAAGCGCTACTTTCACGTGGCGATACCGTGACAGTATTAACTCGCTCTATTGAAAAAGCCCAATCTATTTTTCTTGAAAAAACACCTCAATTTTTGACCGCACTTTTAACACTCAAAGACTTGAATACCTTTGATGCGGTTATTAATCTTGCCGGTGAGCCAATCTTCGATAAAAAATGGACAGTTCAACAAAAAGAAAAACTGCGTCATAGCCGAATTAATTTAACACAACAGCTTGTCCAACTTATTAATCAAAGTGATAATCCACCCACCTTGATTTCGGGTTCTGCAACGGGAATTTATGGAAACTGCGGTGACGAGCAGATCACTGAAAATACAAATCCAAATACTCAATTTACCGCTCAACTTTGTATTGATTGGGAAAATGCGGCAAAGCAAGCCAACACAAGAGTCTGTTTAGTGAGAACCGGGTTAGTGCTTTCTCCAAAAGGTGGGGCTTTTGCAAAAATTCTACCGCTCTATCGCTTCGGATTAGGCGGAAAATTAGGGAATGGTGAGCAATATTGGAGTTGGATCGCGTTAGAGGATATGGTAGAAGGCCTTCTCTTTTTACTTAATCATAATAATTGTGAAGGTGCATTTAATTTTACTGCACCACATCCAGTTAAAAACAAGACCTTTAACCAATTATTAGGTCAAGCATTACATCGTCCTTGTTTTGCTCACGTGCCTCAATTTTTACTCACTTCTCTTCTCGGTGAACGTACTTGCATTCTATTAGACAGTCAGAATGCCTATCCAAAACATTTGTTAGATTGTGGATTTACATTCAAATATTCAGAATTAAGTGATTATTTCCATAATATACTTTAAAAACAAAAGGCTGACATTTTATCAGCCTTTTTACTTTGCAAACCCATTATGCTAAATATTCTAAAAATTCCCCTACGGTGTGGAAAGATCCAAATACCAGCACAATGTCATTTTTATCTGCATTTTTCACCGCACTTTGCACACCTTCAATGACAGAGTCTTCAGAAACACTTTTTGCTGATGGGTAAACTGATGTTAATTTTGCATTCAAGTCATCACCCGATTGACCACGGTAACCACCTAATGTGACACAATGCCATTGGTCAATAATGAAAGTAAGTTGGATAAACACCGACTCGGCATCTTTATCTTTTAACATACCACAAACGGCAATAATGCGACCTGAAATTTGTGTTTTAAGTGTGGTCAATTTTTCGGCTAAATATTTTGCCGCATGAGGGTTATGCCCAACATCAATGATCACTTTTGGCAACTGTGAATAGGATACATTCAAGCGATCTGCTAGCTTTTCTAACTGATTACCTTTCAATTGTTGGAAACGCCCCACCAATTCCACTTCAATTAATGAACGTTTGATAGTCTCAACAGAAATATCAAAAGGCAGCAGTTCAACAGCTGCCAAAGCTGTTGCGGCATTAGCTAATGGAATTTGGCAAAACGGCAGATTTTCTAACCGCACTTTATTACTCTGCCACATCCAAGTTTGTTCATTAGCTTTAAACGACCAAGTAACATCTCGGCGTGAAACATGACAATGTAATTTCTCAGCTTGTTCTAACATAGGCTGCGGAACATTAGGTTCGCCAATCACAACCGGTTTATTCGTACGGAAAATACCCGCTTTTTCAAAGCCAATTTCTTCGCGAGTTGAACCTAGAAAATCTGTATGATCAATATCAATACTGGTGATAACCGCCAGATCATTATCCACAATATTGGTTGCATCTAAGCGTCCACCAAGCCCCACTTCTAAAATGACGACATCAAGCTTCGCTTGTTTGAATAAATGCAACGCTGATAAAGTGCTAAATTCAAAATAAGTGAGGGACTGCGTTTTATGCTTTTCGATGAAATCAAAAGAAGCAGTATGCATTTTATCCGGCAAGTCTTGATTTTGAATACGAACACGTTCGTTATAACGCAATAAATGAGGTGAGGAATACACACCCACACGCAAGCCGTGATTTAACAGAATAGTTTCAAGCAAACGACAAGTCGTGCCTTTGCCATTTGTCCCCCCTACCGTGATCACATAAGGTGCGGGATTCAAGAGATCCAATTCTTCTGCCACGGATTTTATGCGCTCTAGCCCTAAATCAATAGCTTTAAAGTGACTGTTTTCCAAATAAGAAAGCCACTCAGCGAGTGGCGAAGTGGCTTTTAAATTCATTATATTACTCATGTTCAACAACTTCTACTTCAACAAAAGGTGAAGGTTGATTGGTGAGTTTGCTTAAAAGGTTTCCAAGGGTTGAACGCATTTCTGAACGTTTCACGATCATATCAATTGCCCCTTTCTCGAGTAAGAATTCACTGCGTTGGAAGCCTTCTGGTAATTTTTCACGTACGGTTTGTTCAATAACTCGTGGGCCTGCAAAACCGATTAATGCTTTTGGTTCAGCAATGTTTACATCACCTAACATCGCAAAACTTGCAGATACACCACCTAATGTCGGATCCGTTAATACTGAAATAAACGGCACACCTTTTTCACGTATTTTAGCTAATACCGCACTGGTTTTTGCCATTTGCATTAATGAGAAAAGTGCTTCTTGCATACGTGCACCACCACTTGCAGAGAAACAAACAAACGGACAATTTAATTCCATTGCTTTTTCTGCCGCTTTCACAAATTTTGAACCCACAACAGAGCCCATTGAACCGCCCATAAAACTGAAGTTAGATGCAGCGACAACTACAGGCATATTGTAAAGTGTACCCGTCATTGTGATTAACGCATCTTTTTCACCGGTTTCTTTTTGTGCAGCAGTAATACGATCTTTATATTTTTTTAAATCTTTAAATTTAAGAATATCTTTTGGTTCTAAATCAGCCGATAATTCTTGGCTTGAACCTTCATCTAATAAGGCTAAAAGGCGCTCACGAGCATCAATGCGCATATGATGGCCGCATTTTGGGCAAACATGTAAATTACGTTTTACTTCTTCGCCGTAAAGGACTTGTTCGCAAGAGGTACATTTTGTCCAAACCCCTTCTGGCACGTTTGCTTTACGTGATGTAGCGGAAGAGGTTCCTTTGCTAAAAATTTTATCAATCCAGCTCATTTTTTACCTTTTTTATTAACTAGAAAAGTTTGCGTATTTAATCATAATTTAGCGAAATTTGCTAGTCAGATGAGATTATCTTCTAAAAACAACGGCCCTAAATTTTTCTGTGGAATCGCAAATTTTTCAGGGTAAATGACATTCACTAAATATAAGCCTTCGGGTTTCGCTGTTGGAGCGGCTAATTTACGATCTTTTTGCTCTAACAACCATTTCATCCACTCAACAGGTTGATTACCGGCACCGACTTCAATCAAGCTTCCCACAATGTTGCGTACCATATGATGCACAAAAGCATTGGCTTGAATATCCACAATAATGTACTGCCCTTTTCGCATCACATTTAAATGATGCACATTTCGCCAAGGGGTATTTGATTGACACTGTGCCGCACGGAAAGAGGAAAAATCATTTTCGCCCAATAAAAACTGCCCCGCCTGGTGCATTTTCTCTTCGTCCAAATCTAAATGGCAATGGGTAATTCCTTCCGGCAAAATGGCTGAACGCAATTTATTACAATATAAAATATAACGATAACGACGCGCGGTTGCCGAAAAACGGGCATGAAATTCATCATCCACTACTTTTGCCCAACTCACTGAAATATCATCAGGCAAATTCGCATTAGTACCAAATGCCCAGGCTTTTTCAGGGCGAACCGCTTTGGTTTCAAAATGAACGACTTGTCCTGTGCCGTGCACACCAGAGTCTGTTCTGCCCGCACAAAATACTTCAATTTTTTCATTTGCCACAAAAGATAACGCTTTTTCTAATTCTTCTTGTACGCTACGCACTTTCTCTTGTCGCTGCCAGCCACAATACTGTTTTCCGTTATATTCAATGCCTAAGGCTATCTTCATTGGAAAATACTCCTAAAACGATTTCAAATTTGACCGCACTTTGCCCAAAAAGAAAAAACACCAATAACTCATCATTATTGGTGTTCTTATCACAAGCTAAAAATTAAGCACGTTTGAAGTCAATGTGAACCAATTTTGGTTTGAATGGGTGACGTTGCATTGCTTGAACTTTCACTGCAACTTCTTTACCTTCAACCACTAAAGTGATTACATCGCTATAGAAAGAATCGTGAACTTGTGCATTGTTTAATTCATCGTGATTTAAGATGATTGAAACAGGTGCTTCACTGCCACCATAAATGATTGCAGGGATTTGACCGTTGTGACGCAGGCGGCGGCTCGCACCCTTACCTTGCGCTTGACGAACTTCAGCGTTAAATTTAAATGCCATTTTAATGTTCTCTTGATTAAAAGTTTAAAATAAAAAATTGCAGGCGACCCAGCAATTTTCCTAAATTTGCTCAAAGACAAACTTTGAGAGCGACGGATTATAAAATATTCAGCCCCACAATGCAAATTTACTCAGCAATTTTTTTCTAGGCTTTTCAAGGCAAAGCGATTAAAATAAGCCCCAATTTTTAATTAATTTTAACTAACTGATTGTAAGTGGGTTTCAAATGGAATTTCTTATCAGCTTTTTTACCGATTACGGTTATTGGGCGGTGCTATTTGTTCTTATTATTTGTGGTTTTGGTGTACCTATTCCAGAAGATATCACGCTTGTATCCGGTGGCGTAATTGCTGGTCTTTATCCTGAAAGTGTAAACTCCCATTTAATGTTATTAGTCAGCATGATCGGCGTACTTGCTGGTGACTCTTGTATGTATTGGCTTGGTCGCATTTACGGCACCCGAATTCTTCGTTTCCGTCCAATGCGTAAAGTAATCACTCTACAACGCTTAAAAATGGTACGTGAAAAATTTGCCCAATACGGCAACCGCGTACTATTTGTGGCTCGTTTCCTTCCAGGATTACGCGCACCGATTTACATGGTCTCAGGCATTACCCGCCGCGTAAGCTACACTCGCTTTGTGTTAATTGATTTCTGTGCCGCGATTATTTCCGTACCAATTTGGGTTTACCTTGGCGAATTCGGTGCAAGAAACTTAGATTGGTTACACGAACAAATCCAAAAAGGTCAGATTGTAATTTATATCCTTGTTGGCGCATTAGCGGTTTTCTTATTCTGGAAATGGAAAAAAGCGAAGAAACAGGCTAAATAATTTCTTATAAAGTGCGGTCAAAAATTTATAAATTTTCGTCAATTAAAAAACGCTTAATAATTTTATTAAGCGTTTTTTTGTTTTTGTTAATCTACTCTCACATCTTTATTTTCTAAATAAGCAGAAAAAAGATGTCCCTTGAAACTTACATTTCAAGGGACAGAGCTTTGCGAGAAATCTTTTCTCTTATTGTAACAACGTTTTTCATTTCGCAGTGCCATTACAACGAGGTGAATTCTATCTATTTATTTTTTTATCGTCAATATATTTTTTATACAAAAATCTGTTAAAATTTAAACAAAAAAACTAATGAAAAGGAACCAACCTTATGGAAAATAAAAACTTACATTATATCCTTGGTCTCGACCTTGGTATCGCCTCTGTTGGCTGGGCTGTAGTTGAAATTGACGAAAAAGAGAATCCTCTGCGTTTAATTGATGTTGGTGTTCGTACTTTCGAACGAGCAGAAGTACCCAAAACAGGTGAAAGTCTCGCGCTTTCTCGCCGTTTAGCCCGCGCTGCTCGTCGATTAACTCAACGTCGCGTTGCTCGCCTGAAAAAAGCAAAACGACTTCTAAAATCAGAAAATATCCTATTATCCACTGATGAACGTCTTCCTCATCAAATTTGGCAGCTACGTGTCGAAGGTCTAGATCGAAAACTAGAACGCCAAGAATGGGCTGCTGTGTTATTGCATTTAATTAAGCATCGTGGTTATTTATCTCAGCGTAAAAATGAAAGTAAAAGCGAAAATAAAGAGCTAGGTGCGTTATTAAGCGGTGTAGCCAGTAACCATGAATTATTGCAACAAGCTACATATCGTACGCCTGCAGAACTTGCTGTAAAAAAATTTGAGATCGAAGAAGGTCATATCCGTAACCAGCAAGACGCCTATACTCACACGTTTAGCCGACTAGACTTACTCGCCGAAATGGAACTTCTCTTCTCTCGTCAACAACTCTTTGGTAATCCATTCGCTTCAGAAAAATTATTAGAAAATTTAACCGCACTTTTAATGTGGCAAAAGCCCGCCTTATCTGGTGAAGCCATTTTAAAAATGCTCGGTAAATGTACTTTTGAAGATGAATATAAGGCGGCTAAAAATACCTATACTGCAGAACGTTTTGTTTGGATAACAAAATTAAATAATTTACGTATTCAAGAAAATGGCTTAGAGCGTGCTTTAAGTGATAATGAACGTTTAATGTTAATCGAGCAACCTTATGAAAAAGCTAAATTAACTTATGCACAAGTACGTTCAATATTAAATTTATCTGATGATGCAATCTTTAAAGGCGTCCGTTATTCCGGTGAAGATAAAAAAGCCATTGAAACCAAAACAACTCTGATGGAAATGAAAGCCTACCATAAAATTCATGATGTATTAAAGAGTAATAACCTAAAAGCTGAATGGGCGGAATTAAAGACAAATCCAACATTGTTAGATGAAATTGGCACGGCATTTTCATTATATAAAACTGATGAAGGTATCAGCGCTTACTTAGCAGGAAAACTTTCTCAGCCTGTATTAAATGCCTTATTATTGGAAAACCTTAGTTTTGATAAATTTATCCAATTATCTCTTAAAGCTTTATATAAACTTCTACCATTAATGCAACAAGGGCTACGCTATGACGAGGCTTGTCGTGAAATTTATGGCGATCATTATGGTAAAAAAACAGAAGAGACCCATCACTTCTTACCACAGATTCCAGCTGATGAAATTCGTAATCCTGTAGTTTTAAGAACGCTCTCGCAGGCTCGTAAAGTAATTAATGGCATAGTGAGATTATATGGTTCGCCCGCTCGTATTCATATTGAAACAGGACGAGAAGTTGGCAAATCTTACAAAGATCGTCGAGAACTAGAAAAACGTCAAGAAGAAAATCGCAAACAGCGTGAAAACGCAATCAATGAGTTTAAAGAGTATTTTCCTCATTTTGCTGGTGAACCTAAAGCTAAAGACATTTTAAAAATGCGACTTTATAAACAACAAAATGCAAAATGTTTATATTCCGGTAAACCTATCGAATTACACCGTTTATTAGAAAAAGGCTATGTAGAAGTCGATCATGCCTTGCCATTTTCCCGCACTTGGGATGATAGCTTCAACAATAAAGTATTGGTGCTTGCTAATGAAAATCAAAACAAAGGCAATTTAACCCCTTTTGAATGGCTTGATGGTAAACATAACAGCGAACGCTGGAGAGCTTTCAAAGCATTAGTTGAAACAACTGTATTCCCTTATGCGAAAAAACAACGCATCCTAAGCCAAAAGCTTGATGAAAAGGGCTTTATTGAACGTAACTTAAATGATACGCGCTACGTTGCTCGTTTCTTATGTAACTTTATTGCAGATAATATGCACTTAACAGGTGAAGGAAAACGTAAAGTCTTTGCTTCCAACGGGCAAATTACTGCTTTACTTCGTAGCCGTTGGGGATTAGCAAAATCACGTGAAGACAATGATCGCCATCACGCTTTAGATGCCGTTGTGGTCGCTTGCTCAACCGTCGCTATGCAGCAAAAAATCACACGTTTTGTTCGTTTTGAAGCAGGTGATGTATTCACTGGAGAACGAATAGATCGTGAAACAGGTGAAATTATTCCATTACACTTCCCTACACCATGGCAATTTTTCAAACAAGAAGTTGAAATCCGAATTTTTAGTGATAATCCTAAACTGGAGCTAGAAAATAGATTACCGGATCGTCCACAAGCAAATCATGAATTTGTCCAACCTCTTTTTGTATCTCGAATGCCAACACGCAAAATGACTGGTCAAGGACACATGGAAACCGTGAAATCCGCGAAACGTCTCAATGAAGGGATAAGCGTGATTAAAATGCCACTCACTAAATTAAAATTAAAAGATTTAGAATCAATGGTAAATCATGAGCGTGAAAAAGAGCTTTATGACGCATTAAAAGCTAGCTTAGAGGCTTTCAATGATGATCCTGCTAAAGCGTTTGCTGAACCTTTTATGAAAAAAGGCGGGGCTATTGTTAAATCAGTACGAGTAGAACAAATACAAAAATCTGGAGTATTAGTCCGTGAGGGTAATGGTGTCGCAGATAATGCCTCTATGGTGAGAGTGGATGTCTTCACTAAAGATGGAAAATATTTCCTTGTACCAATTTATACCTGGCAAGTAGCGAAAGGTATTTTGCCTAATAAAGCTGTTATTCAGGGAAAAGATGAAGAAGATTGGGAAAATATGGATGACAATGCAACTTTCCAATTTTCATTACACCAAAATGACTTAGTAAAATTAGTCACTAAAAAGAAAACTATTTTGGGTTACTTTAATGGACTTAATCGTTCCACAGGTAATATTGATATTAAAGAGCATGATTTAGATAAATCTAAGATCAAAGATGGTATTCATCAAAGTGTCGGCATAAAACTTGCTACTTCCTTTGAAAAATATCAAGTAGATGAACTTGGCAAAAATATTCATTTATGTAAACCAAGTAAACGTCAAGCTGTTCGTTAATTTTCTCCAATCCCCATCGCATTGCCTATGGGGATTTTTTATAAGGAAACATTATGACATGGAGAAGTCTTCTTATTAGCAAAGGAGGAAAACTCTCTTTGCATCAGCAACAAATGCTAATTCAGCAAGAAGGGAAAGAATTTACCGTTCCTTTAGAAGATATTGCTATTGTTGTTGTGGAAAGCCGAGAAACAGTGATTACCTTTCCGTTACTCTCTGCATTCGGTTTATATGGGATCACTTTATTGAGTTGTGATGAACAATTTTTACCTTGTGGTCAATGGCTCCCTTTTAATCAATATTATCGACAATTAAAAACCCTTAAATTACAACTTGAAACCAGTTTGCCACTGAAAAAACAACTTTGGCAACGAATTGTGCAACAAAAAATTCGTAATCAAGCAAAAGTCTTATCACTCTGTCAGTTTCAAGAAAAATCAGAACGCTTACTCCAGCTCGCTAATTTAGTGAAATCAGGTGATAAAGATAATCTTGAGGCACAAAGTGCGGTTATTTATTTCTCTGGATTATTCGGCACTCATTTCAGACGAAAAGAAGAAGACAATGCGATTAATATACATCTGAACTATGCTTATTCAGTTATGCGTTCAGCTGTGGCAAGAAGCCTTGTTCTTTATGGTTGGCTACCTCAATTAGGTTTATTTCATCATAGTGAACTTAATGCCTTTAATTTGGCTGATGATTTTATTGAACCTTTTCGCCCTATTGTTGATTTGCTTGTATCGAACTTGCTCGAAAAAGGCTTACTCTCCAAAAACCTTAGTCCTATATCAAAACAACAATTAATAAAAATCTTACATCATCAACTACGCTTTAAGCGGGAAAAAGTGAGTGTTTTAACTGCCATAGATAAAAGTGTTGCCTCTTTACAAATTGCACTTATTCAAAAAAATGCAGCATTATTGCAGTTACCAGAAATTGATACACTACAGGAATATCAATATGAGTGAGGAAGTATTTATGCGTATGATCGTTCTATTCGATTTACCGGTCACCACTAAAGCAAAAATGCGGACGGCAAACCAATTCCGCCAATTTTTACTTAAAGATGGTTATCAAATGTTGCAACTTTCTATTTACACTCGAATTATTAAAGGGCGAGATGCTTTAGAAAAACATCATAAAAGACTCGTCGCACACTTACCTGAAGAGGGTTCAATTCGATGTTTATCTATTACAGAAAAACAATTTGCGAGCATGGAAATTTTAGTGGGAGAGAAAAAACCGCAAGAAAAAAAGTCAATTCAAATCAATTACTGCTTTTTTAACCGTTTTTTTAGACAAAAAAAAGCCCCTAAACCTTACGGTATGGGGCTTTTTGCTGTCCCTATTATAGCACTGCGAAATAAAAAAGGGAGCTACAACGTTAGAACATTACACATCACTTTTAAAAAAATTATAGCACTGCGAAATAAAAAAGGGAGCTACAACTTTTAAATGCTTTGAGTGGGTGTCTTTTATATTATAGCACTGCGAAATAAAAAAGGGAGCTACAACGTACTTGCAGTAGGCTCACGGCTACGCCGTATTATAGCACTGCGAAATAAAAAAGGGAGCTACAACTTAAACTATTTAAAACAAAAAGACTATTCAATTATAGCACTGCGAAATAAAAAAGGGAGCTACAACCCAAAAAACTGCCTATTTTGCCAATGAAGCATTATAGCACTGCGAAATAAAAAAGGGAGCTACAACTTAAAGAGCGTTTACTTTACACAGGCATTGAATTATAGCACTGCGAAATAAAAAAGGGAGCTACAACTGCATTTCCGCATAAAAACAAGTACGGTACATTATAGCACTGCGAAATAAAAAAGGGAGCTACAACCGGTAACTTGTGAAAGCCGTAGGCGGTAACATTATAGCACTGCGAAATAAAAAAGGGAGCTACAACCCATTTACGCAAAATTTCTATCGTTTTTCGATTATAGCACTGCGAAATAAAAAAGGGAGCTACAACAAGCGTGACGATACATACGACGCAGAAATGATTATAGCACTGCGAAATAAAAAAGGGAGCTACAACAGCGGTTGTGATTTTGTAGTTGATGAGCTAATTATAGCACTGCGAAATAAAAAAGGGAGCTACAACTGGGGCTGATTTCAGGCTAGATTGTCAAACATTATAGCACTGCGAAATAAAAAAGGGAGCTACAACACAAATACTGACTGGGGATTACCTTATTTAATTATAGCACTGCGAAATGAAAAAAGGGTGTTATTACAATACAGTATAAATTTATTATTTAATAATAATGTATTTAACTTTATTCTCTTCTTGCATTTTTTTCTGATGCTCTCTCTCCCATTTTTTATATAAAAAATAGATTAATATCCTAAATAAGACAAGAAATACGAGGTAAGTAAATACAATACCTAAAAGTACATTCCATATTACACCATGAATAACGCCAATCAGCACTAAAATAATTGAAAGCGGAAATAGAAAAAACACATTAAACACGACAATAAACTCTCTGCCTAAAAAGCGAATAAGAGCAATTTCATCTTTAAACATATTTCCTCCTTATAGTAATCTTAATTAACTATATCCCTCTTGCTTTTAAATAATTCTCCACTGTATCTACAATCGCTTGTGTTTGAGGATCAATTTCAATATTTACTAAATCGCCAATTTGGCGTTTGCCGATCAGAGTTCTATGCAAAGTTTCAGGAATTAAATTCACGCAGAATTCATCACCTTTCACTTCACCGATAGTAAGGCTGATGCCGTCAATCGCGATAAATCCTTTGGTGAGGATATATTTCATCACGTCTTTAGTAGGTAATTTAAACCAAATCTGACGATTGTTTTCGCTTTCGATAATCTGTGAAACGCTTGCAGTACAATAAACATGGCCAGATAAAATATGCCCACCAATTTCTGCACCCATTTGCATTGCGCGTTCAATATTGACAAAATCCCCTGCTTTTAAGCTGCCGAGATTGGTGATGCGCAAGGTTTCTTGCATTAGGTCAAAGCTCACAAGATCATCATGAATTTCAGTCACTGTTAAGCATACGCCGTTATTCGCCACTGATGCACCGATTTCTAAGCCTTTTCGCATTTCAGCTGGTAATTTTACGATCTGTGTTCTAAAATTATCGCTATCTTTAATTGTATGAATTTGGGCGATGCCCTGTACAATACCTGTAAACATTATTATTCCTTCATTAAAAACTTTTCCAATATTATAGCAAAATTTATGAATTCTCGTCTTTTTTCTCAATACCGTATTGATATTCAAAAACTTATCCGCATTGCGACACCTATCGGGCTTGCCCAGTTAGCTCAAACTGGCATGGGCACCGTGGATGTGATTATGGCGGGGCGTGTGAGCTCGGCTGATGTAGGCGGCGTCGGTATTGGCGCCTCCATTTGGCTACCTTTAGTACTTTTCGGACAAGGCTTATTACTCGCCTTGCCACCAACAATTTCCTATTTAAATGGTTCAGGGCAGCGCCATCGCATTGCTCACCAAGTAAGACAAGGCCTTTGGATTTCATTTTTAGTGATGATTCCCCTTGCTTTCATCATCTATCATAATGATTTCATATTACAGTTTATGAATATGGATACCCACATGGCAGATGTGACGATGAATTATTTGCGTGCGATGGTGTGGGGCTTACCTGCCTATTTATTGCTGATTAATTTCCGCTGTTTGAATGATGGCATTGCTAAGACCAAACCGTCCATGGTGATTACCTTCATGGGGTTAATGCTGAATATTCCACTGAATTATATATTTATTTACGGCAAATTTGGTGCGCCAGCATTGGGCGGTGTTGGTTGTGGTGTGGCAACGGCTATTGTCAACTGGGCGATGGCGATCTTAATGATTACTTATTCGGCCAAAAACTATAACGAACGTAGTTTAAAAGTCTTTGAAAAGATTATTGAAAAGCCTGACATCAAAACACTGAAAAAATTGACCGCACTTGGTTTACCTATTGCCATTGCGCTGTGCAGTGAAGTGTCACTGTTTGCCTTGAGTAGTTTATTACTTTCCCCATTAGGTGCGGATGTAGTCGCTAGCCACCAAATTGCCTTAAACACCAGTGCCGTAGCCTTTATGTTCCCCATGTCTATTGCGATGGCTGCAACCATTTTAGTGGCGCAAGAACTCGGTAATCACGCACCACAAAAAGCCAAAATCATGGCTCACGCTGCTATTATTCTTGGTTTGATCGCGGCAAGTGTATTGGCGTTGGTAATTTGGGTATTTAGTGCAGAAATCGCCGCATTAATTGTAGGCGATAATGCCACCGTTATTGCCCTTTCAGGCAGCTTATTAGCAATGGCGGCGATTTATCAATTTTCAGATTCGGTGCAAGTGGTAGTGAGCGGTATTTTACGTGGCTATAAAGATACCAAAATTATCCTTTATATCACGTTACTTGCCTATTGGGGCGTGGGTATCCCTGTTGGTTATATTCTTTCCCGCACGGATTGGATTGTTCCAAGCATCGGTGCAAAAGGCTTCTGGGTTGCGTTTATCATTGCATTAACCATTGCCGCCACTTTACTCTTTATACGTATGCGAAAAATCCAATCACAACCTGATGAAGCCATTATTCAACAGTTAGAAAGATTGAAGTAGTTAAAGTAAAAAGTGCGATCAAAAATTGACCGCACTTTTATCTTTTACATCACGACTACATCAAACTGTTCTTGATTGTAGTACTGTTCCGTTTTAACTTGAACCTGTTTGCTGATGAACATTTCAACCTCTGGCAATAAACCGTGCGATTCTTCTTTGATTAAATAATCCGCTACGGCTGGAGAGGCATAAACCACAAATTGTTCACTCGAGAATAAGTGGTTAACGCGAATAATCTCACGCATAATTTCATAGCATACCGTTTCAACGGTTTTTACACGTCCACGACCTTGACAAGTTGGGCATTCATCACACAATACGTGTTCTAAACTTTCGCGAGTACGTTTACGGGTCATTTCCACTAAGCCAAGTTGAGTAAAACCATTCACATTCGTTTTTACGCGATCTTTCGATAGGGCCTCTTCCAAGGATTCAATCACGCGATTGCGATGCTCATCGGTTTGCATATCAATAAAATCAATAATGATAATACCGCCTAAATTACGCAGTTGTAGCTGCTGCGCAATGGCTTTAGTGGCTTCAATATTGGTGTTAAAAATCGTTTCATCTAAATTTCGATGACCAACGAAAGCGCCCGTATTGATATCAATGGTCGTCATGGCTTCGGTTTGCTCAATAATGAGATAGCCGCCCGATTTTAAATTCACGCGTTTCTCTAAGGCATTTTGAATACCACGTTCTACGCCATAAATATCAAAAATCGGTTGACTGCCCGTATAAAGCATTAATTTATCACTTAATTCAGGCATAAATTCATCGGTAAATTCTTTCACTTCGTTAAAACAAAGTTTGGAATCAATATGAATTTTCTCTAAATTAGCGCCGATAAAATCACGCAGAATACGTTGTGGTAATGCGGGCTCACCATAAATTTTAGAACGGGTTGGATATTTGCCTTTACGCTCAAGCACTTTACGCCATAAACGTTTTAAAAATTCTGCATCTTGACGCAATTCCTCTTCCGTTGCACCTTCGGTGGCGGTACGAATAATAAAACCACCTAACTCATCACAAAAAGGCTCAACTAACGCTTTTAATCTTGCGCGCTCTTCTTCGCTTTCAATACGTTGCGATACCCCAACATGGCTATTTTCTGGCATAAAGACAAGATAACGAGAAGGCAATGTAATATCGGTGGTTAATCTTGCACCTTTGGTACCCAAAGGATCTTTTACCACTTGTACTACGATATCCTGACCCTCGCGTACGAGTTCAGAAATGCTTTTTGCTCGGAATTGCTTTTGTTCATTCACATCCACACACTCGGTATGTGAAACAATATCGGAAGCATGTAAAAATGCGGCTTTTTCTAAACCGATATCCACAAACGCAGATTGCATCCCCGGTAAAACACGAGTTACTCTCCCTTTATAAATATTCCCCACGATGCCACGTTTGGCTTGACGTTCAATATGAACTTCTTTTAAAACGCCCGTTTCCACCAACGCAACGCGGGTTTCATTGGGCGTAACATTCATTAATAATTCAACAGAATTCATTTTTTCGACCTTAGTTTTAATGGTATAAGTCTATCGAAAAGGGAAATAGAATAATAGCCCCAAATAAGGTAAAATATGACCTTTCTCAAATTTTCATAACTTATTTTGGGGTATTTAATGTTTGGTTTAGACCCAACACTTATTACTTTTAGTATTTATATTTTCGGCATGATTTTAATCGGTGTCCTTGCCTATTATTATACAAACAACTTATCCGATTATATTTTAGGTGGCCGTAAACTCGGGAGTTTTGTAACCGCCATGTCTGCTGGCGCATCTGATATGTCAGGCTGGCTATTAATGGGCTTGCCAGGTGCGGTATATGTATCTGGTTTAGTAGAAGGTTGGATCGCCATTGGTTTAATCCTTGGAGCTTATTTTAACTGGTTGCTCGTGGCGGGTCGCTTACGAATTTATACCGAATTTAACAACAATGCGCTCACATTACCAGAATATTTCCACCACCGCTTTGGCACAAAGCATCATCTCTTAAAAATTGTGTCTGCATCAATCATCTTAGCATTCTTCACGATTTATTGTGCCTCGGGTGTGGTTGCGGGTGCTAAATTATTCCAAAACCTATTCTCAGTCGACTACTCCACCGCCATTTGGTACGGCGCATTAGCGACTATTCTCTATACCTTTATTGGTGGTTTTTTAGCGGTAAGTTGGACTGATACGATTCAAGCGACATTAATGATTTTTGCCTTAATTTTAACGCCACTCTTCATCTTTTTAAGTTTGGGCGATGCATCACAATTTACGGAAGCACTCCATCAAGCTGAAATTGCGGCAAGTAAAGACTTTACCGATTTATTTAGTTCTACCACGCCATTAGGTTTATTAAGTTTAGCGGCTTGGGGCTTAGGTTATTTTGGTCAACCGCATATCCTTGCGCGTTTTATGGCGGCTTATTCGGTGAAATCATTAATCAAAGCACGCCGTATTAGTATGACGTGGATGGTGATTTGCTTAGCAGGTGCTATCGGTATCGGTTTCTTCGGTATCCCTTATTTCTTTGCGAATCCTGATGTTGCGGGCGTAGTAAATAATGAACCAGAACAAGTGTTTATTGAACTGGCTAAATTGCTCTTTAATCCATGGATTGCCGGTATTCTGCTTTCTGCGATTCTAGCAGCAGTAATGAGTACACTTTCCGCACAATTATTAATTTCTTCTAGCTCTATTACTGAAGATTTTTATAAAGGATTTATTCGTCCAAAAGCCGCTGAAAAAGAATTAGTTTGGTTAGGTCGTGCAATGGTTTTAGTTATTGCCGCTATCGCCATTTGGATTGCGCAAGATGAAAACAGCAAAGTACTAAAACTCGTTGAATTTGCATGGGCAGGCTTTGGTTCTGCATTTGGTCCTGTTGTACTTTTCTCCTTATTCTGGAAACGAATGACTTCTTCTGCAGCTTTAATTGGAATGATTGTGGGGGCTACCGTCGTATTTGCTTGGAGATCCGTCATTCCTAAAACCAGTGAGTGGTTTAACGTCTATGAAATGATCCCAGGTTTTACGCTTGCTAGCCTGGCAATTATTGTGGTTTCTCTCCTTTCTGCCGAACCAGAAAATGAAGTTAAAGAAACCTTTGAGAAAGCCGAAAAAGCCTATAAGGAAGCAAAATAATGATTGATTTTCGTCCTTTTTATCAGCAAATTGCCACCACCAATTTATCTGCTTGGCTAGAAACGTTGCCTTTGCAGTTAAAAGAATGGGAAAAACAAACCCATGGTGATTATGCCAAATGGTCAAAAATTGTGGACTTTCTTCCTGATTTGCAGGCAGATACCATCGATTTAAAAAATGCCGTGAAATCTGACCGCACTTCCCCACTTTTAGAGGGTGAAAAACAACGCATTATCCACCATTTAAAGCAATTTATGCCATGGAGAAAAGGACCTTATCATTTATTTGATATTCATGTAGATTGCGAATGGCGTTCTGATTTCAAATGGGATCGTGTCTTGCCTCATCTTGCTCCATTAAAAGATCGTACCATTTTAGATGTGGGTTGCGGTAGCGGCTATCATATGTGGCGAATGGTTGGCGAAGGTGCAAAAATGGTGGTGGGTATTGATCCAACCGAACTTTTCCTTTGCCAATTTGAAGCCGTTCGAAAATTATTAAATAACGATCGTCGAGCTAACTTAATCCCATTAGGTATTGAAGAAATGCAACCACTTGCGGCATTTGATACGGTATTCTCAATGGGTGTACTTTATCATCGTAAATCACCACTTGATCACCTCACACAGCTAAAAAATCAATTAGTAAAAGGTGGCGAGCTCGTCTTAGAAACCTTAGTAGTTGATGGCGATGTCAATACGGTATTAGTGCCTTCAGATCGCTATGCAAAAATGAAGAACGTATATTTTATTCCTTCTGTTGCTGCTCTCATTAATTGGTTGGAAAAAGTCGGCTTTACTAATGTGCGTTGTGTGGATGTCGCCACCACTACATTAGAAGAACAGCGTAAAACGGATTGGTTAGAAAATGAAAGTTTGATTGATTTCTTAGATCCAAATAATCACAGTAAAACCATCGAAGGCTATCAAGCTCCAACTCGCGCAGTGATTTTAGCCAATAAATAATTGCTTAAATAAAAGAGCGGTCAAAAAATTCAATGTTTTTTTGACCGCTCTTTACTTTTCTATTTTAATGCAATATGCACCGTAATCTCTTCGCGATCGTGATACAAATGTTTTGCTTGAATATCAAATTCCAATTCTTTTTCTGCTAACATCACAGCAAGATTTTCTAAGCACAACATCACTTCTTGATAACGTTTTTTCATTGGCAATTTCAAGTTGAAAATGGTTTCTCGGCACCAGCCGTTAATCAACCATTTCCCTATTAAATTCGCAATTCGACTTGGTTGCTCCACCATATCACACACAAGCCAATCAATATGCTTGCGTTTTGGTGGTTGGAATTTAAATCCGTCTTCTGGGCAATGTTCTATTCTACCGGTATCATGCAAACTGGCCGCCATTTTGCCGTGATCAACTGCATACACAAATAAACCACGTTTCACTAATTGATAAGTCCAGCCACCAGGGCAAGCTCCGAGATCAACGCCAACCATATTTTCATTTAAGCGTCTACTTTCTTCATGTCGAGGAATAAAGGTTAAAATCGCCTCTTCCAATTTTAAAGTTGAACGGCTTGGCGCATCCGCTGGGAATTTCAAACGTGGTATCCCCATAAAATGGGTAGAGTTATTGTCAAGATAAGAATACCCTACATAGCAGCAATTCGGCTGAGTGAAAAAACAATGTAAAATCTGACCGCGCTTTGCATTCGGCTTACCTTGTAACCAACCTTGTTTTTTCAACGCTTGGCGTAACGGCACGGTAAATTTTCGGCAAAATGTCGAAAGCGCTTTGGCTTCATTCGTATCAGCTGTTTCGACAAATAGCTCTACCGCTTGCTTAAGATTAATGCCTTCTGCAATATGTTTATATTGAGCCATAATTGGCGAGATACGATCTTGAGGATCGAGATTTTCTAAGAAATCTGAAACAACGATCATTTGACGCGCAAAAATCAAACGATTAAAAGGGATTTCTCGCGCTAAACGATCCGCATCACCCGGTTGATAACATTCAAAAATGACATAGCCGCTGTTTTCTACTACGCGAGCAAAACCAAATACACCACGCTCAGAGGCTCGGTCGGTAATTTCTGCGGCGACTTCTTTTTCAAAGCCAATTCGACAATATAAGGCTAATTTATTCATGTTTTCCTAATTTAATTGAATCTTTAATCCATGTTCTAAAGGCTTGAATTTGTTCATCATCTAAACGATCTAAATGATTGACCACATAGAATGATTTTGGATCCCGTAATTCGGTTGGTAACACAATTTGCAAATGACCGCTTTCAATTTCTTGCTGAGCCAAAATACGATTCGCTAACGCAATACCCTGCCCATGAACGGCCGCTTGCAATGCCATAAAAGTATGGCTAAATAACGGACCTTGCTGAATATTCAAATCATCTAATTTGAGATAATCCACCACCGCTTGCCAGTTATCTCGGGTATGCGTATGAATCAGCGTATGCTTTTTCAAATCATTAGCACAACTTACTGGTATTTTCTCAAGCAATGAAGGCGCAGCTAAAATTACTAAGTTCTCTTCGACCAAACGATCAACCTGTAAATTTTCCCAATCACCTTTACCATAATAAATAGCAATATCTATTTCTTTATCCAATAAACCTTCATCTTGATCAACGCCTTTTAAGCGTACTTCTATTTCAGGATATTGCTTATTAAAATCATTTAAATGTGGTACAAGCCACTGAATACCAAAGGTCTGTGGAACACTAATGGTTAAATGGGGCTCGGCCTTAAGTGTTAATAATCGTTCCGTCGCTTCATTTAATTTTCTTAAAATTTTATTAATATCGATAAAATACGCTTTCCCAAATTCTGTCAATTCGAGCGAACGATTTTTACGAATAAAAAGCTCAACACCTAAAAAATCTTCTAATAATTTTATTTGATGGCTTACAGCTGCTTGTGTTACACACAACTCATCAGCTGCTTTTGTAAAGCTTAAATGCCGTGCGGCTGATTCGAAAGACTTCAATGAATTAAGGGGAGGCAAACGTTTATACATAATTCTTCCCAAGGATAAAATTTTAGTTTATAATCAAAAAATATATATCGGATTAGTTTTTTTTATGCATTAAATAAAAAAACATCATTTGTCCTTTCACAACCTTCTACCTACAATACACCCATACTTAATGATTGGTAATTCCTTACAAGTTAATGAGTTTCAGGCTTAAGTATGATGTTGTGTTTGCATATAGTTCGGTTCTCCGAACTGGAGTAACAATTAAGTTACTCATTTACTTCCTGTATATATTAAACCATTCTGGTTAAGCGCTGCTCGTTTCGAGCGGCGTTTTTTTATTCCTGGCATTTTAGCATAAGCAAAATTTTATTTCCTGACTAACTTCACAAATTTGAAAACCCAATAAAAATTTTGAGAAATCACAATATTTTTGTGTTTAAAGGTTTTCATAGTTATCGTAATGGTGTAGATTAACCGCATTTCCATTCATAAAATTATTTATACAAATTAAGGAAGCAAAATGAAAGACTTAGACTGGAACAATCTTGGATTTAGTTATATCAAAACGGATTACCGTTTCATTGCTCATTGGAAAGATGGTAAATGGGATGAAGGTGAACTGACCACTGATAATATGCTACATATCCATGAAGGCTCAACGGCAATTCACTACGGTCAACAATGCTTTGAAGGCTTAAAAGCCTATCGTTGTAAAGATGGTTCAATCAACTTATTCCGTCCTGATCAAAATGCAAAACGCATGCAACATACCTCTGATCGCTTATTAATGCCACAAGTGCCAACAGAATTATTTATCCGTGCTTGTAAAGAAGTGGTGAAAGCAAACCAAGAATGGTTAGGTCCTTACGGATCTGGCGCAACATTATATTTACGTCCATTCCTCTTTGGTACAGGCGCGAATATTGGTGTAAAAACTGCACCTGAATTTATTTTTTCCGTATTCTGCTGTCCTGTTGGCGCATACTTCAAAGGCGGGCTAGCCCCTTCAAACTTCATCACTACCGATTACGACCGAGCAGCACCGATGGGAACTGGTGGTGTAAAAGTGGGTGGTAACTACGCAGCAAGTTTGCTTCCACATGAACTAGCCGCAAAAGAAGGTACGCCTGAACGTAAATTCGCTGATGCGATCTATCTTGATCCGAAAACACATACTAAAATTGAAGAAGTAGGGGCAGCAAACTTCTTTGGTATCACCAAAGATAATAAATTTATCACACCAGCGTCCGACTCTATTTTACCAAGTATAACTAAATACTCATTACTTCACATTGCAAAAGAGCGTTTAGGTATGGAAGCCATTGAAGGTGATGTGTATATCGATCAACTTGATCAATTTGCCGAAGCGGGGGCTTGTGGTACTGCCGCAGTGATTACGCCAGTAGGCGGTATTCAACACAAAGGTAAATTCCACGTGTTCTATTCAGAAACTGAAGTAGGTCCTGTTACACGTAAGCTTTACAACGAGTTAACCGGTATCCAATTCGGTGATGTCGAAGCGCCTGAAGGCTGGATTGTGAAAGTAGAATAATTTATATCTATCAATAAAAAGAGCGATCAGATCAGATTGATCGCTCTTTCATTTATGACGATTTTCTTTACTTAACCAAACTCATCGCTAAGTTCTTCGCCCCTTTGAAATCCACTTTACCACTTCCGAGCATCGGAATTTCATCCACTAAGAAGACTTGGCTTGGGAGCATAATCGGCGGTACATTTAATCCTTTAATACGTTCATTAATCTCGTCTAAAGAAAGTGCAGATTTGATTAAAAGTACAATGCTCTCGCCTTTTTTATCATCGCTCAAGGCAACGGCAACAAATTGATTTTCTTCATCAAATACTTGTGAAAGTTTCTCTTCCACGCTACCTAGACTGATCATTTCACCGCCGACTTTAGCAAATCGAGAATAACGATCCACAATGGTAATAAAGCCGTTATGATCAATATGGCCTTTATCGCCAGTTTTGTAATAACGTACACCGTCAATTTCAACAATCACTTCTGCTGTTTTTTCTGGTGCATTCAAATAACCTTTCATTACTTGCCCACCACCAATCAAGATCAAACCGTCTTCGCCGACTGGTAATTCTTGCAAGCTTTCTGGATCCACAATTTTAATAATGGTGCCCGGTAATGGCATGCCGACTGTACCAGCTTGATTGAAGGTAATACTAATGCTATACCTATCACCCAAACACTTTGTAATACTTCATTCGGATCATCTGATGCCACATAATGCGCTTCAAAGAAGAAAGAAAAAGCAAAAGAACTAAATAGAATGGCCACAATAGTAAGCGCTTGAATCACACCGTTTGCCATACCGATATTTTCAGTGCCCACAATTGATTTAATAATGCTATATTTGGCAGGAGAATAGACCGCACTTTGCGCTGCCAAAATCAATGTCAGTACAAAGGAAATCGCAAACATTCCCGTCATATAACTCAATAAAATCCCCGCACTAATCACCACAGCCGCTAAACTGCTATAACGGATCACATTGGTACGGGAAAATTTATCGTTGATAAATGCCGAAGGGGAAAATAAGAAAATAAATGGCAATAAAATCATCGCATTAATTAATGCCGTTAAAACCACCAAACTCTCACCTGAAAAACTTTTCAGTAACACATTTTGAATGGTAATTTTATGCGCCAAATCCACACTGGCATTAATAAAGGCAATGGCTAAATACGGTACAAAGCCAGCATATTTTAAGAGCTTCATTTCGCACTCTCCGCTTGATAAAGATTAAAGGTTTTCATATTCAAGAGATAAGGTTTTAACACCAACAATAAATCAAATAAATGTTTTAATTTTTCATCTTTTTGTTCGCTATTGGCTAATGCAGCTAAAGTCACATTCACCTCTTTTTCCGCTAACATTTTTGCTGCAGCTAAATAAGCTTTCACTACCTCCATTTCGGCTTCATCACAACGAGCTAAGATCGCCAAAATATCACGTTCTTTTGCTGTAAAAATGCCTTCACGAGGATTCAATAATCCTTCTGCTACCATGTCTTCGATTTGTTTAGCAGAAAGATGAAATTCTTCACATAATTGCTCAATAGTGAACACTTCATTTTCAGCGCCCATGATGATATCCAATAATCCAATAAGGCTTTCATAAGGATTATTCCAATCAAAATCAGGATGAGCAAAAAGTGCTTTAATTTGTGAAATCGTTGCATTGAAATTGCCTTGTAGATATTTAATAAAACTGAGCAACTCTACACAATATTCATCATAGAGATGAAAATTCGGTTTATCTTTTACCGGTTCTGGCAACAAACCTTCTTTCACATAGTACAGCACCGTGGATTTTGGTGTCTGACTAAGCTTAACCAAATCATTCATTTTTAACATAAGGATTTCCCTCTAGGTTGATTTGTTGTGTATTGTATCGGATAAAAATAAAAAGTAAACAGTGTCACTCTACACTTTTATTAAATTTAATAAAAAAAGTTGTTCACCACATCATGAACAACTTTCTTAATCAGCTTTAGTTTTCAACTTTTCGCCATAGATCCTTACTGTAAATGACGCCTACTGGATTTTTCTTCGCCCCCATAATAGTTGGAGAAAGATAAACTGGCGTAGTGTATTGGAAAAGCGGTAAAGCAAGGTTTTCCTGTTGAATCTTCTCACTTAATTTTAAGTAAATTTCTGACCGCTCTTTTTCATTTAAACTTTTCAATGCTTGCTCAAAAAGTTGGTCATATTCCGCATTGGCATAGCCATTTTTATTATCAGGACTTTTAGAATAGAACAAACTCAAGAATGCCATCGGATGATTAAAATCCGCACACCAACCAGAACGAATGACTTGGAAATCACCTTTTTGACGTTTAGCCTGTAATGTTTGCCAACTGACTGGTTGTGCATCCACACGCAACATATCTGATTGCGTTAATTGCCCGACTAAACGTTGCGCGATATTTACATGCAATGGCGTCTCATCATAAAGCACATTTAAGTGTAGCGGATGTCTTTCATTAATTTTATTTTGGGCTAATAACTGCTCTGCAACAACGGGCTCCCATCTTGAATCTTGTCCATTTAACATGGCTTTCGGTAAAAAATACGAACTCGGAATTGCCACAGGAATCTCATTATTCACGATATTGGTGACAGAGACCAACGAAGCAATCGCCTTACGCACATCGGCCTTAGCAACTTTAGGATCGTTGAGATTAAATTCATAAAAATAACTGCAAAGCTGTGGAAAATGTTGAAGGTCCGCGTGCACTTCTGGTACATCAACCACCACATCAAAGTCAGATAATTTAGTGGCGATAAAAGGCAAATATTCTACCCGCTCAAAAGCGACATTATTTTTCTGCCAATAATAGAGGTTTTTAATCAAATGTATACCTTGTTGGTTTTCACTTTGCAACATATAGGCGCCATTTGTTACTGCAACTACATTTGGATTTTTATATTGAGGCACAAGACTAATATGTGCCACCATTTCCGGTAAATAAGGCGTGGCTTTATCCAGTTCAATACGTAAAGTGCGGTCATTTTCCGCATAAATTCCTAAACTCTTAAAAGGTTTATTTTTCTCTAAAACGCCTTTCGCATTTTTTAAATTGAGATAAGCTAAATAGGATCTTAAAGGACTATTTGATTGAGACAGTGCTTGCCAAGAAAGCATGATATCTTGGGCGACTAAAGGATCACCATTTGACCAACGAAGCCCTTCACGCAAGGTAAAAATCCAGGTTTTATTATCTTTCGTTTGCCAACGTTCTGCGATACCCGGCACGATTTTTCCCTCTGGATCATAAGCCGTTAAGCCTTCATACAAATCACGCAATAAGCTCTCTTGTTCTGGATAACGAACAAACCAAGGCTCAAAAGAAGGGGGATGAGTAAACGCCCGAGTCAGTAATGTACGATTCGATTTTGAAGTATTCTCTTGTTTGATAGACTGGCTTTGTGTTGGTTGCTCATCCGTTTCTGTGTTTATCGATTTCTGGCTGTTTAATTTATCACAGCCACTCAATCCAAAAACGACACCGAAAATAACCGCACTTTTAAGCCAAGTCAGGAAAGAATTATCCATTTTCAACGTCTTCTGTTTTAATCCAAAAGAAAAAGAACCAATATTTTACCGCAATTAAAATGGCAATGATCGTTCGACCCACAACGCTTGGGGTAAAATAAAAGCCAATTAAAAGCATTGTGGTTGAAAACGTTAGAATAGAAATTTTTGCTTTTTTCGTCAATGCACGACGTTCATTAAAGGATTTTAGGTGTTTTTGATAAAGCTTAGTGCCTAAAAACCATTGTTCTAAACGAGAAGAACCTTTCGCAAAAGAATAAAGTGTAAGCAGTAAAAAAGGTGTGGTTGGAAGAATAGGTAAAAAAATACCAATAACACCTAATATTAAAGAAATGCAACCAAGAACAATATACATGACTTTGGTTAAAGAAGTCTTTGAGAAAAACTTAAGTGAAACAACACCTATAACGATCGCAAGAGCAATGATGCCAGAAAAAATGATAATAGAAAAAAAGGAAGTGCCGTCCATCATAAACCCTAAATAAAAGTGATACGCAATTATCACTGATTTTTTAGATTTTTCAACCTTGATATTATAGAATTTGTCGCAATTTACTAAAGAAACTATTAGCAAAAGGAATATTTATGTCTAATCCATTACTTCATATTGAAGGCTTACCTCCGTTTTCTCAAATCAAACCGGAGCATATTCAACCGGCAATCCAAAAACTCATCGAAGAAAATCGTCAAGCCATTGAACAAGTTCTAAAACAACCGCACTTTACTTGGGAAAACTTTATTGAACCGCTTTCTGAAGCAGGCGAGCACTTAAGTCGTGCTTGGTCACCGATCTCCCATTTAAATTCAGTTAAAAACAGCCCTGAATTACGTGATGCGTACCAAGCCTGCTTACCACTACTCTCTGAATACAGCACTTGGGTAGGCCAACACAAAGGCTTATACAACGCTTATTTAGCCTTAAAGAATAGCCCTGAATTTGCGACTTACTCCGTCGCACAAAAGAAAACCATTGAAAATGCACTACGTGATTTTGAGCTTTCAGGTATCGGTTTATCCGAAGAAAAACAAAAGCGTTATGGTGAGATTGTTGCTCGCTTATCTGAATTAAGTTCACAATTTAGTAATAATGTACTCGATGCCACCATGGGCTGGGAAAAAGTCATTGAAGATGAAAGTGAATTAGCGGGTCTTCCTGAATCCGCATTACTTGCGGCAAAACAATCTGCCGAAAGTAAAGGCTTGAAAGGCTATCGCTTTACGTTAGAAATCCCAAGTTATTTGCCAATCATGACCTATTGTGAAAATGCAGCATTACGCGAAGAAATGTATCGTGCTTATGCGACTCGCGCTTCTGATCAAGGTCCAAATGCCGGTAAATGGGATAATACGGCGATCATTGAAGAAATCATGACGTTACGTGTGGAACTAGCTAAATTATTAGGATTCAATACCTATACTGAACGCTCACTTGCCACCAAAATGGCAGAAAACCCACAACAAGTGTTAGATTTCTTAAATAACCTTGCAGCTCATTCAAAAGCACAAGGTGAGAAAGAATTAGCTGAACTCAAAGCTTATTGTGAAAAAGAATTTGGCGTCACTGAACTCGCCCCTTGGGATATCAGTTTCTATTCTGAAAAACAAAAACAACATTTATATGCGATCAATGATGAAGAACTTCGTCCTTATTTCCCTGAAGATCGCGTTATTTCGGGCTTATTTGAATTAATTAAACGTATTTTTAATATTCGTGCAGTTGAACGTTTTGGCGTAGATACTTGGCACAAAGATGTACGTTTCTTTGATTTAATTGATGAAACCGATGAAGTACGCGGCAGTTTCTATCTCGATCTTTATGCACGCGAAAATAAACGTGGCGGCGCATGGATGGATGATTGTATTGGTAGAAAACGCAATGCCGATGGTTCAATTCAAAAACCGGTTGCCTATTTAACGTGTAACTTCAATGCGCCTATTGGGGATAAACCTGCGCTATTCACCCATGATGAAGTCACGACTCTATTCCACGAGTTTGGTCATGGTATTCACCATATGCTCACCAAAGTTGATGTGCCGGATGTTGCGGGTATCAATGGTGTACCTTGGGATGCGGTAGAGCTTCCAAGTCAATTTATGGAAAACTGGTGTTGGGAAAAAGAAGCGCTTGATTTTATTTCGGGTCACTTTGAAACGCACGAGCCATTGCCAGAAGAAAAATTAAATCAACTTCTCAAAGCGAAAAACTACCAAGCAGCGATGTTTGTGTTACGTCAGCTTGAATTTGGCTTGTTTGATTTTACTCTTCATCATACTTTTGAAGTGGGTAAAGCTAATCAAGTGCTTAATACCTTAAAAGCTGTGAAAGATAAAGTTGCCGTGATTAAAGGTGTTGAATGGGCAAGAGCGCCACATAGCTTTAGCCATATTTTTGCGGGCGGTTATGCGGCCGGTTATTACAGCTATTTATGGGCTGAAGTGCTATCTGCTGATGCCTTCTCTCGTTTTGAAGAAGAAGGGATTTTCAATCCAGTTACGGGTAAATCCTTCTTAGATGAAATTCTCACTCGCGGCGGCTCTGAAGAACCAATGGTATTATTCAAACGTTTCCGTGGACGTGAACCTCAATTAGATGCATTACTTCGCCATAAAGGCATTGCAAACTAATGAACTAAAAAAGAGCGGTCAAATTTTTGGCCGTTTTTTATTTTTCTAATATGTAGAAAATAAAAAAGCCCTCGGTAATCCGAAGGCTTTTATTTTTACTATCGTAATAAAAATTAGCGACGTAAACCTAAACGAGCGATAGTGCTTTGGTATAAAGCAAGATCAGTACGTTTTAAGTAGTCTAAAAGTTTACGACGACGAGAAACCATACGTAATAAACCACGACGACCATGGTGGTCTTTTTTGTGCTCAGCGAAGTGAGCTTGTAAGTGGTTGATTTGTGCAGTTAATAATGCGATTTGAACTTCAGAAGAACCAGTATCTTTCGCATCGCGACCAAATTCAGCAACGATTGCTGCTTTTTTTTCAGTACTTAGAGACATTTTTTACTCCTAAAAGGTAGTGTTATTAATACATCATTCGCCGATCTCTAACTCAGCGATGACAAGGAACCTGAATTTTAACGATTGAAGCCAATAAAAGCAAGGAATTATTACGCTGTTCCCCCTAAATGTTTAATCATTTTTAAATCCATTCTTACGAATAATCTCTTGCGCATGCTTGCTCAATAAAAATTGATAAAATCGTTGCGTCAATTCGGTATCATTCAGCATAGCAAGGACATACTCTGCGCGAATATCATATTTAGATGGTAATGTATGACAAAGCATCCCCGCATTTTCTAATCTTGTCTGGTAATGCGCATAGCCCAACATCATATCCGCATAATCGTTTTTCAAGAGATAATGTGAAGCCATTTCACCTGGTGGTATAACAACTTGATTTTCTGTTCCTCCAACCAATTTCAATGCCTTCGATTTTAACCTTTTACCTTGTTCTGGATAATCTTTTTCAATGAGGTCAAAAAGCTGCCAAGTATAATCGCCACAAGGATCACAAATAGGCGTTGAGGTTGCCAAGCGATATTTCGAATCCAAAAGTAAATCTAGAGTATCTCGCTGAAATTTTGGCTTATTTTTTGTTGTCAGCATAAGTTGATTATAAGTGAGCACCTGCTGCTGAAAAACTCGACTCCCTAGTGCCGATACATTTTCTGAATTCGCACTAATAAAAACATCAGCTAACTCCCCTTCCATTATGCGTGTTTTCAATAAACCAGCGGGACCAAATATGCATTCAATTTCTACTTCATTACATTGCTTAAATGCACCAGTAATTTCCAATAAGGCATATCGAAAGCTTCCTGCGCTATAAATAGTGAGTTTATTCATATCTCTTTCCTTCTAACAACACCTCATAAACTGGCACAAAATGGCTAAACTGTTGCTGTTGATATTGCGATTGTTCAACAATCATGGGTAAATGAAAGAGTGCAGTCAGATTTTCAGAAGTTAATATTTCATCCGTTTGCCCAAAGCGAATAAAATCTCGATTGATCAAAAGTGTTTTATCCGCAATAGCTTGTGCATGGTTAGGTTGATGCGTGGTGAAAATAATTCCAAAGCCGCGCTTTTTCGTTAATTGTCTTAAAAGTGATAACACCGCATCCTGATTGGCTAAATCAAGTGCTGAAGTTGGTTCATCCAACAGCATTAAACGACATTCGGATGCAATGGCACGCGCAATCAAGATCAACTGGCGCTGCCCTCCTGAAAGTGAAGCAAAATCTTGCCCTGCTAAATGCTGTAACTGTAAATCGGCTAACGCTTGTAATGCTACTTCAATATCTTTGGGTTTGGGCTTACTAAAGATGGCAATATGGTTTGAACGCCCCATTAGCACAATATCCAATACCGAATAGGCAAAAGGTGCACTGAAAAATTGCGGGACAAAACCAATTGAGTTATTCAGCTGAATATTACCTTGTAAGGGGCGATGAATGCCAAGTAACAGATCTAACAAGGTACTTTTGCCACAACCATTTTGTCCTAAAATAGCAAGAATCTCTCCTGCCTGTAAAGCAAAATTGAGATGTTGAAAAAGCAGGTTATTTTTTTCATAAGCAAATGCAAGCTCACTTACTTTAATCAAATCAGTCACGCATCGCTCCATTTCGTTTTAAACGATAAACTAATATACCAAACAGAGGTGCGCCAATAAGTGCGGTTAAAATGCTGATAGGAATTTCATTATCGGTCAAAGCGCGAGCAGCATTGTCCACCCACAACATATAAATTGCCCCCACTAGCATTGTACAAGGCAGTAAACGTTGGTGATTGGCACCGACCAACATGCGACTAATATGGGGAATGATCAACCCAACCCAACCGATACTGCCACTAATCGCCACTTGGCAAGCGACTAACGTTCCGCTAAGACCAATAACCAACCAGCGTAATCGTCCAACTTTCACACCTAATGCTTTAGCCTCTTTATCCTCTAAGGAGAGCAAATTTAAGCGCCAACTAAGTTTCAGCAATAAAGTCGAACAACACACAAAAGGGACTAAGAAAAATAGCCATTTTTCTGTATTGGCTGTAGCGAAACTGCCCATCAACCAAAACACGATACTCGGTAATTTTTCTTCAGTGTCGGAAACGTACTGCAATAAGCTCACCAATGCAGAAAACAGCCCACTTAAAATCATCCCGATTAAAATTAACATCAGTAAACTTCTTCGACCAAACTTTACGCTAAACAAAAAAACGAGAACTAATGTACTTAAACCGAAAAAAATCGTACTGGCAAATAAGCCATACAGACTCAAACTAAAAAAAATGGCCAACGTGCCGCCAAATGCTGAACCTGAGGTAACACCAATAATATGCGGATCCACCAACGGATTACGAAAAATGCCCTGTAATGCGGCGCCGCTTAAGGCTAATCCGGCCCCCACACAAAGGGCAGATAAAATACGCGGTAAACGAACTTGGAAAATAACTTGCTGATGGATTGGATCAATAGGAAGTGCGGTCAATTTTGCCGCTAAAATTTGCAAAATCTGCTCTAAGGATAAAGCATAACGCCCGATTCCTAAAGAAATCAGGGCGCTAGCGACCAAGACAATGAGCAACAAGCCCATCAATTTAGAATGTTTATTTACCATTGTTATACGGTTGACGATAGAATTTTAAATAGTAGTCATTCACCATTTTATCTAAATCGATATCTTGAAATTTTTGCGGATATAGCGATTTTGCTAACCAAACTTCGCCTAATGCTAAGGCTTCTGGCATCGGATAACCCCAAGCTTTCGCATATTCTGGCATTAAAAATACTTGGTTATTTTTCACTGCATCAATATTAGCCCAAGCTGCATCTTCTTTAATTTGTGACACCACTTTAGGATAACGATCTTGTACCAAAATCACTGCTGGATTCCACTCAAGCACATTTTCCATAGATACCTGTTTAAAGCCTTTCACTGTCGCTGCCGCAACGTTGTAAGCACCTGCATGTTCCAACATTAAACCAGTATATTTACCCGAACCATAGGTATTTAAATCTGGGTTGGCCATATAGGTACGCACTCGTTTATCTGCAGGAATTGCCCCTAAACGATCGGCTAACATTTTACGATTCGCAAATGCCGCTTTAACTAATTCTTTGCCTTGTTGTTCTTTTTCAAATACTTGGGCAATCAACTCAATACCTTGAGTTAAGCCTTCGTTATAAGCTTTATCTTCATCGGCCAAGGTTGGATTAAGTTTATCTTTATCGCTACCAGTTCGTAGAGAAATGGCAATCACCGGAATACCTGTATCAGCAATTTGTTTAATCATTTCCGGTGGCGCATAGTTGGTAACAAACACCACATCCGGTTTTAATTCCAACAAACTTTCAATATTCACCGAATTTAAATCGCCTGGCATGGCCATTTTTTCTAATTCCGGTGCTAAACGTACATAATTTTGCCCCAGTTGTTTTTTCCAATTTGATAACACGCCAACAATCTGTTTAGTGGCATCTAATTGCACGGCAATATTAAGGGTTTGATGCTGTAATACTACAGCACGCTGAATATGATCAGGAATAGTCACTTGACGATCTAGTTGATCAGTTACAACGCGATCAGCCAAAGCCGATGTAGAGAAAATACCGAACAAAGCTGCAGCAAATAAGCGATTAAATTTCATAAATTATCCTTAAAATGAAAACGGATCTGAATTATACAACAAAATATATAGCGATATATACAAAACAATAGATGTTCTAAGCAAAACGACTATGCTTTACTGATCACCACCTTAATATCCTCTGGTGCAGCATAATAAGGCGCAGAGGTAATAAACAAATTAATACCTAGCTTGGCATAATCCGCCACATTATTTTTATTCACACCACCCGCTACAGAAAGCGTAATATTTTTGCCTTGCGCATTGATGAGATCCTGGGCTGTTTTAACATCTTCAACCGACCATTTATCTAGCTGAATAATATCGGGAGAGGCTGTAATCATTTGTTCGAATTGAGCAAAATTGTCTGCTTCAAGAGTAATCTTATTTTCTGGTGCTTCACGCTTTAAGGTTTCCACGATATGCACCCAGTTATTCGGCTCAGACAATAAATTACGATGGTTAGTGAAAACCAATACAGTTTCACTCACGCCTTGACGATGGATATGTCCACCGGCAGCCAGCACCGCATTGGTCGCCAGTTTTCGGGTATTTGGAATACTTTTACGGGTACAAGCTACCACCGCATTCGGGTTAATGGCTTTGGCATTACTAATCATCTCCGCCGTGTATTGTGCCATGCCACAAGACCATTCCAATACAAGCTGCACTACTTTCCATGCCTGCTGTAATTTGTCCGCAGAATCGACCGCACTTAGCAACACTGCACCTGCTTCAACGGATTCCCCTTCATTCACATAAATCTGTGGAGTAATGTCTAATTTTTTCAGTAATCGTTCTGCTACCGAAATCCCTGCCACTACACCGGTATTTTTACGTTTGAATTCAATTTTTGCTGGGACTTTTTCCACCCCTAATGCGCGCGTGGTTAAATCTCCGCGACAAATATCTTCTAATAAAAGATCATCGAGTTCTTTGTCTGAGAAATAAATCATAGTTTATCCTTAAATGTTGAGATGTTTTTGCAATTCCTGAACTGAAGTGCGGTAAATTTTGGCGAGGTTTTCAAGCGTCATTAATTCACTTTTCTCACCTTGTTGGAAACCAAATTCTTGATCGAGCATAGCAATATTCTCGGCTAAATAGACCGATTGTTGAGGGTTATGCGTGGTAATCAATAAGGCTATATTTTGATGCTGTAATTGCTTAATTTTTTCTAGCACCCGAATTTGATTACCGAAATCAAGACTGGCTGTCGGTTCGTCCATAATCAACAATTTCGCCTGTTGAGCGATAGCTCGTGCAATGAGTACTAGTTGCTTTTCTCCACCGCTGAGTTCGTGATAATAACGTTTGGCAAGATGTGTGATTTGTAATTCGTCTAAGGCAGAAAGGGCAAGATCTCTATCTTCAGCTTTCGGCGTTTGATACCATTTCAAATAAGCAGAACGCCCCATCAATACCATATCTTGCACAAGAAAAGGAAAAAGTTGAGCATGTGCTTGTGGTACATAAGCGATTTCACGTGCTAATTCAGCGGCAGAATATGTAGCAAGCGGTCTATTTTGAAAAAAAATTTGCCCATTTAGTGCAGGTTGCAAGCCTAACAAGGTTTTTAAGAAAGTACTTTTCCCTGCCCCATTGGCGCCAAGTAAACAGCAAATTTGCTGAGGTTTTAAAGCAAAATTGATTTTGTCTAACAACGGTTTATTGCCATAGCCAATGGTGAGCTGTTGGGTTTCAATTAAATTCATTTTCGCCCTCTCAACAATAAATAGAGGAAAAACGGTGCGCCACAAGCGGAGGTTAAAATCCCTATTGGGAGTTCAATGCTCGCAACTGTGCGAGCAAGTGTATCCGTGAGAAGTAAAAAGCTCGCGCCGAGCAACAACGATGTTGGAAGTAATAAAATGAAATTAGCCCCCACTAATAATCGAGCAATATGAGGCACGAGCAAGCCAACCCAGCCAATAATGCCTGTAATTGAGACTGCACTTGCTGTACAAAGCGTAGTGAAAATAATCAAAATATAGCGCGTGCGTTGAATAGGAATGCCAAGGCTTTTGGCTTCATCTTCTTCTAAGGCAAGTAGATTTAATCGCCAACGTAATAAGAAAAGCGGCAAAATACCGAAGATTAAAATTGGGGCAAGTTGACTTAATTCTTTCACACCAACCGCGGTAAAACTGCCTAAGAGCCAAAAAGTAATGGAAGGTAGCTGAGTAAAAGGATCAGCTAAAATTTTTAACAGTGAAATACCTGCGCCAAGTAATGAACCGATAGCAATCCCTGAAAGTACTAAAACTAAAATTGGATCTTGATTACGGCTTCGTGATGCGACCATAGAAACACACAGCACCGCCAAGATACCGCCAGTAAAGGCAAAAAGCTGCACATAAAACATCGGTAAATTGTAGAAAATTGCCAGTGATGCACCTAGTCCTGCACCGCTTGAAACACCTAAGATATCGGGAGAAACCAACGGATTTTTAAACATCCCCTGATAAGTCGCACCAGCTGCAGCCAGCGCAGCTCCCACTAAACACGCCACTAAAATACGTGGTGTGCGAATATGCCAAAGCACGGTTTCAACGGAAGATGGTGTTTGACATTCGGTTTCAAAGACACATCGAATAGCCTGTGCAAGTTGAAATGTCGAAATCGGAAATTTCCCCACATTCAACGAGAGCAAAATGGTGCCGACTAACAAAATCACCAACGAAGTGAAAAATACTTTCGGGTTACGCTGAACAATATACGGCATAGCTATTTCACATCATGTAGCAATTGAGCCGCTTTTTCTGCGGTTAATTCAATCTGATAGAACAAGTGATAAAACGTTTGTACTTCTTTTGCAAATTCAGCAATAGGTTTACCGCTGACTAAATGAGAGACCCAACGTACTCCAAGCAAGCGGTTTACACTAGGTGGCGAATCTAACCAACCAAATGGATTATTCGGAATTAAAAAAACTTGTCCATTTTTGACCGCACTTAATTGTTGCCATTGCGGATTATCTTTTAAGGTTTGCAAAAACTCAGGATATTGGCTAAAAATCACATCAGGATTCCATAATAAAAGCTGCTCCATCGAAACCTGTGTGAGCCCTTTATGATCGCCTTCCACCACGTTTTTTAAACCGACTATTTCAATGGCTTCCGTATGAATGGAGCCTTTTTGTCCTGTTTGTAAGCCATCTGCACTACGAGCTAAATAGAAGGTTTTGGTAAATTTAGAGGCGTTTTCGACCGCTTGTTTAAGCGTTTCTTCCGCATACTTAGCCTGAGGTTTAGTTAAGTTCTCTACCCCTAATACTTTGCCTAAATAACGTAAGGTAGTCGGTGTTTCGCTGAGTTTGCCATCTAACAATAAATAAGGCACGCCCGTTTGCTCAAAGGTGCGCTTTGCTTGATCGATATAGTTTGGCGTAACATTACCCACATCAATAATTAAATTCGGTTGTAATGCCACAATTTTCTCTGGCGAGAGCGTGCTGCCTTTTCCAGCTATTTTCCCTAAGGTTGGTAAAGTTTGTTGCACTGCAGGAAACAGTTTTCCGCGTTTTTCCATATTAAATCCTGCCAATCCAAGCAATTTATTCGGTGCACTTGAAAGCAATAATACATCGGCTGGATTGCCCGCACTTAATACTTTTTCAATTTTAGCAGGCTGAGGCAATTCCCCTGCCAAATAAGATACTTCCTCGGTTGCTAATGCTGCGGTTCCTACACAGACTGAAAGTACAATGGTTATCCATTTTTTCATGTTTTCTCCCTCTTTTAGCCATTCAACTGATACAACTTAATTTTAACGCTATATATTTTTTAACATAACAGATAAATTTTGTTAGAATAACATCGTTATATTTTCAATTATATAATATTTATTATTCATAGCTAAAGGTGAAAAAATGAAATGGGATGTGATTTATAAGTTTTGCTTGCTTTGCATACTCATTGCAGGATTAGCAGGGATATTGTTCAGCGGCTTAGGGATTTACTTCCAGTGGCCCATTCAAGGCATCTTTCAGTTGCATTTAGGTTCTGCTTTACTGTTTATTTTGGGTGTGGCTTTACACGTCTTCAATCGTAAAAATAAAGCGGTCAAAATTGTTCAACAATTTAACGATTTAGTGACACATAGTCGCTATCCCACCTATTGCAATTTAGACCGTTTGATCATGACGTTTGAGCACTTTTCAATTCTACAAATTGCGGAGCAACTTCAACTTACCCCTTCGATTTTACTCACTGAATTAGCTAACGGAAAAATAAACTTCAGCGATTCTAACCGCACTTTACGAGAAAATTTCCCCCATAATGATGAGAAAATTTTCGCCGCGATCACTATTGCATTGAAGTTACGTTTCAACCCCAACCTAAAAGGATGTTCCAATGGAAAAGAAACTACTTTGCATCGCCATTAGTTTGGCTTGCTTGCCTGCTTATGCCGAGAATGTATTTACTCTTGGTCAAATTGAAGTCATCGGTGAAAAAGCGAGTGATCTCAGCACCGCGCGTATTGATCAAGCTGAATTACAAAAAAACAACCAAGATCGTGTGTCTGATGTAGCAAAAAGCACACCAGGTGTGTTTGTCGAACATGGGGGCGCACGCAACGAATACAACTTATTAGTACGTGGTTTTAATGCTCGCCGCGTACCCGTATTTATTGATGGTATTCCTGTTTATGTCCCTTATGATGGCGAAATGGACTTAGGTCGTTTTACCACCTTTGATTTATCTCGTATTGATATTTCTAAAGGCGCAAGCTCTGTGCTTTATGGCGCAAATACCATGGGTGGAGCAGTGAATTTAATTTCCCAAAAACCAACTAAACCTTTCGAAGGTTCTATTGGCTATGGTTTTTCACATGGTAAGAGTGGTGGTACAACAACCAATAAAACTGATTTTAATCTAGGGACTAAACAAGAATTATTTTATGCGCAAATAAGTGGTTCTTTTGTTGAAAAACAAGGCTTACAACTTTCTCATTATTATCAACAAATCAATCCCAAAGGGGATGATGGTGGCCGAGCAGAAAATTCTAAACAACGTGATAAAAAACTAAGTTTGAAAGTCGCTTATACACCAAATGAGCATGATGAATACGCGCTTGCGTTCTCCACACAAAAAGGCACCAAAGAATCACCTTTCTATTCTGGATCTGATAGTTTTGAACGCTATTGGCGCTGGCCGATGTGGGATAAAGACAGTATCTATTTCCTTTCCCATACTGAATTTGGCGCCCACAATATCACGCTAAATACGAAAGCATTTTACGATACCTTTAAAAATGACCTACGTGCTTTTGATGACGCTACATTCAGTACTCAAAAGAAAAAATCGAGCTTTAATAGCTATTACCGTGATTACTCCTACGGTGCAGGCTTCGATTTAGGTGGCGATTTAACCTCAAAAGATCGCTTAAAATTCTCTACCCTCATTAAATATGACGTTCATCGCGAACATAATGATGATGAACCTACCGCAGTAGATAAAGATCGTACCTACAGCTTTGGTTTAGAAAATACTCATCGTTTTAATGAGAAAACCTCTCTGATTACAGGTATCAGCTACGACAAACGCGATTCAAACCGTGCAGAGAAATTTGAAAAACAATGTGCATCAACTCATCAAAAAAATGCGATTTGTCCGTTTGATATCGGTAATAAACATGCCTTTAATTACCAAATCAAACTAGCCCATCATTTCACTGAACATGATGAATTTGCGCTGAGTTTTGCGAAGAAAACACGCTTTGCCACAATGAAAGAACGTTATTCTCGCCGATTTGGACGTACTGAACCGAATCCGTTTTTAAGCCCAGAAACTGCCTACCACTACGAAGCAAGCTATATGCATACCTTTGGCGATTGGTTAAGAGTGGATAGCGCACTGTTCTACTCTGAAGTAAAAGATGCGATTGAAGAAGTCGCAATTAGCAAAAAGCTCAATCAGTACCAAAATGTGGGCAAAGAAGCGTTTAAAGGCGTTGAACTGGCCGTTAATCTTTTTGCAACGGATAATTTAACGTTAGGGGCAAACTACACCTATACCCATGCAAAAAATAAAACCCAAGATATCATTGTGAAAAATGTGCCAAAACATAAATTCTTTGCATTTGTTGATTGGAAAATGCTACCAAATCTTTCACTTTATGTGAGACAAGAAGCGGAACATGGCCGTTATTATTTAGATGGTGGTGAAACCGTGAAACTCTCTGGTTTTGGAAATAGCAATGCGAAATTGATCTATGAACCTGTTTCAGGGTTAAGTTTAGAAGCGGGTGTATCGAACCTCTTTGATAAAAACTACTACTATCAAGCTGGCTACCCAGAAGAAGGACGCATTTATTTCGGCAATATCCGATATAAATTCTAAAATAAAAAACGGGCAACTTGTAAAACAGGTTGCCCGTCGTTTTTATAAAGCCATTAATCTTTCAGCGCTTTGATTTTCTCAATCACGTTTGTAGTTGAACAGCCATTTTCGAAATTCAATACACGAACATCACCGCCGTTCGCCCACACTTCTTTACTGCCTGCAATCTCTTCTGGTTTGTAATCGCCGCCTTTTACCAATAAATCCGGTAAAATCTCACCGATTAAACGTTGTGGTGTATCTTCATCAAAAGAGACTACCCAATCCACTGAAGCTAAACCAGCCAATACTGCCATACGAGCATTCAGATTGTTAATTGGACGACTTTCACCTTTTAAGCGTTTGACTGAATCATCCGTATTCACGGCAACAATTAAGCGATCGCCAAGTTTGCGAGCATTTTCTAAATAAGACACATGACCTGGATGAAGAATATCAAAACAACCGTTTGTCATCACAATTTTCTCACCGCGCGCTTTAGCATGAGATACTGCAGTTTTTAATTGGCTTTCTGACATAATACCGAAGCCTGTTTCAGAACGTCCATGGATTGCATTCTCTAATTCCACAGTAGAAACCGTTGATGTACCCAATTTACCAACCACAATACCTGCCGCCACATTGGCTAAGTAGCAAGATTCTTCAAAAGAAAGACCGTCTGCAAGTGCGGTTGCTAAGACACTGATTACGGTATCGCCCGCCCCCGTTACATCAAACACTTCTTTTGCAACGGTTGGTAAATGGAACGGTTCTTGATTTGGACGAAGTAATGTCATGCCTTTTTCAGAGCGCGTCACTAAAAGTGCGGTCAATTCGATGTCTGAAATTAATTTTAAACCTTTCTCAATGATCTCTTCTTCAGAATCACACTTACCTACCACCGCTTCAAACTCTGACATATTTGGTGTCAGTAAAGTCGCACCACGATAACGCTCAAAATCTGTACCTTTTGGATCGATTAACACGGGTACGTTTGCTTTACGTGCAATTTGGATCATCTTTTGCACATCTTTTAATGTACCTTTACCGTAATCAGAAAGCACTAGCGCACCAAAGTTTTTCACTTCCGTTTCTAATTTCGCAAGCAACTCATTACATTCCACGTTTTGGAAATCTTCTTCAAAGTCCAAGCGTAGTAATTGTTGATGACGAGACAAAATACGTAATTTCGTAATGGTTGGGTGAGTATCCAATGCCACAAAATTACAATCAATTTTTTGATGTTGTAATAAATTGGTTAAGGCTGCACCTGTTTCATCTTGACCAATTAATCCCAAAATTTGCACAGGTACATTAAGAGAAGCAATATTCATTGCCACGTTTGCTGCACCACCTGCACGCTCTTCATTATCTTGTACACGAACCACAGGAACTGGTGCTTCCGGTGAAATACGATTAGTCGCACCAAACCAGTAACGGTCAAGCATCACATCGCCTAACACTAATACTTTCGCTTGATTAAAATTGGCAGAATATTGAGCCATTTTGAAATCTCTCTGTTGGAATAATAAAAATTTGGTGCAATTTTACCACAACTCAAATTTGCGATAAACTACACGTCGAACTAACCAGAAAAGAATTATGAAAAACGAAAAACTCCCTCAATTTCAACCGCACTTTCTTGCCCCTAAATACTGGGGCTTTTGGCTTGGTGTGGCGATTTGGCGAAGCCTTTTGTTACTTCCCTATCCAATTTTACGTCACATCGGCAATGGCTTAGGCTGGCTTTTCTCAAAATTAAAAGTAGGAAAACGCCGTGCTGCAATTGCTCGCCGAAATCTTGAGCTCTGCTTCCCAGAAATGCCCGAACAAGAGCGTGAAGCCATTTTGCAAGAAAACTTGCGTGCCGTTGGGATGGCGATTATTGAAACCGGTATGGCGTGGTTTTGGTCTGATGCGCGCATTAAAAAATGGTCAAAAATTGAAGGCTTAAATTATTTAAAAGAAAATGCCCAAGACGGCATTATCTTTGTGGGTGTTCATTTCCTCACTCTTGAGTTAGGCGCACGTATTGTGGGCTTACATCATCCTGGCGTAGGCGTTTACCGTCCAAATGACAATCCTGTATTGGATTGGCTACAAATCAAAGGTCGCTTACGTTCAAATAAAGATATGCTAAACCGAAAAGATCTGCGTGGTATGCTCAAAGCCTTACGCAAAGGTGAAACCATTTGGTATGCCCCTGATCATGACTACGGCAGAAAAAATGCGGTATTTGTGCCTTTCTTTGCCGTACAAGAAGCGGCAACCACGACGGGCAGTTACTATCTACTTAAATCCGCACCAAATTGCAAAGTCGTGCCTTTTGCCCCATTACGTAATAAAGATGGTTCAGGCTATACGGTCAGCATTTCGCCACCAGTGGATTTTTCTGATCTTTCAGATGAAACGGCGATCGCTGCACGAATGAATAAAGTCGTGGAAAAAGAAATCTTAAAAGGTGTGGAACAATACATGTGGCTACATCGCCGATTTAAAACACGCCCAACGGAAGATGAACCGAGTTTGTATTCATAAGTGCGGTTGATTTTTCATTTGTTTTTGAATGCTAAAACGACATATCGAAAAATAAGGAAAATTTTCCTTATTTTTTTCTTGATCTTTATATAATTAAATATATAATGAACCTCGTTTTAGATAGTAAACTTGTGTTATGACAAACACACTACTGGCTAGTGCATTCCCCCCACTCCTTTTGCACTAGCCATTTTTTTTGAAATCTCTTACCATATCTCACCCTTTTCTTTTTTCTTAGAAATCATGAACAACCTAGAACTTGAACGTTTACTAAACGAAAAACTTAGCACAGACAGAATTAACGATTATGCGCCTAACGGTTTGCAAGTAGAAGGCAAAGCGGAGATCAAAAAGATCATCACGGGCGTCACCGCAAGCCAAGCTTTGATTGATTATGCCGTTGCACAACAAGCTGATGCAGTACTTGTCCACCATGGCTATTTTTGGAAAAGTGAAAATCCTTGTATTCGCGGCATGAAAGGCAAACGTATCAAAACCTTGCTTGTGAATGACATCAATTTATATGGCTACCATTTACCCTTAGATGTTCACCCTGAATTAGGCAACAACGCAAAACTTGCTCAGTTATTAGGGATTAGCGATCTTCAACCTTTAGAAAATAGCTCAACCAGTATTCCTGTTTGGGGAACGTTAAAAGATCCCATTACCGCTGAAGAATTTGCGCAACGTATTGAGCAAGCACTTCACCGTAAACCATTAATTTGCACCGAAAATGGACCGCACTTAATCCGTAAAATTGGCATTTGTACTGGTGGTGGACAAGGCTATATTGATTTAGCCGCAGCACAAGGTTGTGATGCTTTTATTACCGGTGAGGTTTCGGAGCAAACCATTCACTCTGCTCGTGAGCAAGGTATTCATTTCTTTGCGGCGGGTCACCATGCTACTGAACGCTATGGCATTAAAGCATTAGGTGAATGGCTAGCGGCTGAATATGGCTTGGATGTAGAATTTAAAGATATTGATAATCCGGCCTAACTGGTACAAAGTGTGATTAATTGCCGAAAGCACACAAAACAAGTATAATCTCGTCGATTTTTTTAACTCAAACATAGGAAAAAATATGGGTTTCTTAACTGGTAAACGTATTTTAGTGGCAGGTCTTGCAAGCAACCGTTCTATTGCTTACGGGATCGCAAAAGCAATGAAAGAACAAGGCGCTGAACTTGCTTTCACTTATTTAAACGATAAATTACAACCACGCGTAGAAGAATTTGCAAAAGAATTTGGTTCTGACATCGTATTACCTTTAGACGTAGCGACCGATGAAAGCATCCAAAACTGCTTTGCTGAATTAAGCAAACGTTGGGAAAAATTTGATGGTTTTGTACACGCTATTGCATTCGCACCAGGCGATCAATTAGATGGTGATTACGTAAACGCCGCAACTCGTGAAGGCTACCGTATCGCTCACGACATCAGTGCATTCAGTTTTGTTGCAATGGCACAAGCGGCTCGTCCTTACTTAAATCCAAATGCAGCGTTGTTAACGCTTTCTTACTTAGGGGCAGAACGTGCAATTCCTAACTACAACGTGATGTGTTTAGCAAAAGCATCTCTTGAAGCGGCAACTCGCGTAATGGCAGCGGATTTAGGTAAAGAAGGTATTCGTGTGAATGCGATCTCTGCTGGTCCAATCCGCACTTTAGCGGCATCAGGCATTAAAAACTTCAAGAAAATGCTTTCTACCTTTGAGAAAACCGCAGCATTACGCCGCACTGTCACTATCGAAGATGTGGGCAACTCAGCCGCATTCTTATGTTCTGATTTAGCATCGGGTATTACCGGTGAAATCGTTCACGTTGATGCAGGTTTCAGCATCACTGCAATGGGCGAATTAGGCGAAGAATAATTTTTCGTACAGTCTATTTTTAGGCAGGCTTTTCAGTCTGCCTTTTCTCTCTTTTTAAATATAACTATGTTCCAAGATAATCCATTACTCGCACAACTTAAGCAACAAATCCACGATAGCAAAGAACACGTTGAAGGCGTGGTAAAAAGTACTGATAAAGCTTATGGTTTTTTAGAGTGCGATAAAAAAAGCTACTTTATTGCCCCACCCGCAATGAAAAAAGTGATGCACGGTGACAAAATCAAAGCCACCATTGAAAAACAAGGCGATAAAGAGCAAGCTGAACCTGAAGAATTAATTGAGCCAATGCTCACGCGCTTTATTGCCAAAGTGCGGTTCAATAAAGACAAGAAATTGCAAGTTTTGGTTGATCACCCAAGTATCAACCAACCCATTGGTGCACAACAAGCTAAATCCGTCAAAGAAGAATTACAAGAAGGCGACTGGGTCGTAGCAAATTTAAAAACGCACCCATTACGTGATGATCGCTTTTTCTATGCCACTATCAATCAATTTATCTGCCGTGCTGATGATGAATTAGCCCCTTGGTGGGTGACATTGGCACGTCATGAGCAATCTCGTCATCCTGTGCAAGGTGCCGAAAGCTATGAGATGTTAGATCAACAAACTCGCGAAGATCTGACCGCACTTCATTTTGTCACTATTGACTCTGAAAGCACGCAGGATATGGACGATGCGCTTTACATTGAACCTATCGAACAAAATGGTACGCAAACCGGCTGGCGATTAGTCGTTGCGATTGCTGATCCAACAGCTTACATTGCATTAGATTCACAAATTGAAAAAGATGCGAAACAGCGTTGTTTCACCAATTATTTGCCAGGCTTCAATATCCCAATGTTGCCGCGTGAATTGTCTGATGACTTATGCTCATTAATGGCAAATGAAACTCGCCCTGCATTAGTGTGTTATATCGAAACGGATCTTGCCGGCAACATCACGGCTAAACCGCATTTTGTGTCAGCTTATGTACAATCTAAAGCAAAATTAGTCTATAACAAGATCTCAGATTATTTAGAACAAGTACCTGATGCATGGCAACCGGAAACACCAGAAATTGCACAGCAAATTGATTGGTTACATCAATTTACTAAAGCACGTATTCAATGGCGTAAAACGCATTCTCTTTTATTTAAAGAGAAACCGGATTACTCCTTTATTCTCGCTGAAAATGGCAAAGTGAAAGAAATTAAAGCAGAATATCGCCGCATTGCAAATCAAATCGTGGAAGAATCCATGATTATTGCTAATATCTGTGCGGCTCAATTCTTAGCTGAACAAGCACAAACCGGTATTTTTAATACGCACTCTGGGTTTGATAAGAAATTCTTAGAAAATGCGCATAATTTCTTAATGGCAAATTTAGCTAATGAAGAAAATCAAGCCGAGCTTACTGAGCGTTATTCGGTAGAAAATTTGGCAACCTTAAAAGGTTATTGCCAAATGCGTCATGATATTGAACCCATTGAAGGTGACTATTTAGAATTCCGTTTACGTCGTTATTTAACCTTTGCGGAGTTTAAATCGGAACTCGCTCCACATTTTGGGCTTGGATTAGAAGGTTATGCGACCTGGACATCGCCTATCCGTAAATATTCCGATATGGTGAACCATCGTTTAATTAAAGCCGTACTCACACAGCAAGCTTGTGAAAAACCACAAGATGAAGTCCTTGCTCGCTTACAAGAAGCCCGTCGCCAAAATCGCTTGGTTGAGCGTGATATCGCAGACTGGTTATATTGTCGCTATCTTGCTGACAAAGTCGCTGAAAATACTGGATTTGATGCAGAAGTGCAAGATGTAATGCGTGGCGGTTTACGTGTTCAATTATTGGAAAATGGTGCATCAATGTTCGTACCGGCCTCTACACTGCACCCGAATAAAGCTGAAATGCAAGTGAACACTGATGAATTGGCCTTGTATATTCAAGGGGAACGCCGTTACAAAATCGGGGATTTGGTGAAAGTAAAACTCACCGAAGTGCGAGAGGAAACTCGTAGCATTGTAGGAAATATTATGATGTAGGCATATAAAATTTGCACCTCAATTATTGGCTATTTAGTCCAACTTTTGGGGTGCAAATCATTTTTTAACCGTACTTTTTATTTAAATTACTTTAACCAAAATTGTCCTTTAAAAATTTTTCCTAGTGTCATCAGTACTAAACCACTCATCATCAGGTTAGCAAAGATAAATGCACCATTTGCCAAGCCGCTCAGTACATTATGATGAACGAAAAAAACAGCCCCATTCGCTAAAGAAGCTAATCCGAATGAAAAAGCCCAGAAGCCAATATTCAGCCCTTTTTCACTAATCCAAGGGAACAGACGAATTAAAAAGAACATTTGTAAAAAACCGTATCCCCATAAGAGCTTAACGAAAAGATCGATCTCTCCCCCATTAAGCGATAAATACGCCGAGGATCCCACGAATGCTGGGGCGAGAATGATCCCCATGGTTGGACGAAATTGAGGTTCAATTTGCAACACGCGTAAACGTTGGAATAACACCGGTTCATAAATAATCCAAGCAATCATCCCCGCACCTAAGAACAAATAACCTAAATCTTGATAGCCTAGTAAGGCTAATGATGAGGCACTTGTAAAGTTAGTCGCCACAGAGGGCAAATAAAACGGTGGCAATGTCGATTTTTCCTCAAATGTGCCATCTTTCCATAACGCACTAATACGCACTGAAGCAAACAATAATTGCCCAATTGTCCCAATCCAAATTAATCCCTCACCAATGAGAGGAAGCCAACGATACAGAATATCCCCGCTTAACATCGTTGTAATCGGTATTAAGGCAAGAAAAGAAAAACGTATCGGACAGCAATATTCATCGCGTACTTCGTGAGAGAAATAAATCATTTTATAAATATAAAGCAAGACGAAAAGTGCCCATACTGAAACAGACGTTACGCCAATAATATCACTCACATTCCGAGAAAAAGAGAGCGTATCGCCCATATGTAGCCAAGCTAAAGACAAGGCACCTAAACCTAATGGAATCGCAAAATACCCTGTTGGTAATGGAAATGGTCGTTTATCAGTCATTATTATTCTCCTAAAAATTAATACCTTATAAGTTATAAGATTACCTCTAAACGCATGAATATTGATGTGGATTTATCTCAAAGACTAGAATAAAAATCTCATTTCTCTAAATGAAAGAAAGGGCTAATAAAAATTAGCCCTAAATTGAATTAATATATTTTTGATTATTTGCCGATCACTTCTAATCCGCCCATGTAAGGACGTAATACTTCTGGTACTGTAATTGAGCCGTCTGCATTTTGATAGTTCTCAAGCACGGCCACTAATGTACGGCCTACCGCCAAACCAGAGCCATTCAATGTATGCACTAAGCGAGTTTTCTTATCCCCTTTCGCTTTGCAACGTGCTTGCATACGACGCGCTTGGAAATCCCACATGTTAGAGCAAGAAGAAATCTCACGGTAAGTATCTTGTGCAGGCACCCACACTTCTAAGTCGTAAGTTTTGCAAGAACCAAAGCCCATATCACCAGTACAAAGTAATACTTTACGATAGGGTAAATTTAAAAGTTGTAAGACTTTTTCTGCATGACCCGTTAATTCTTCAAGCGCTTCCATCGATTTATCAGGATCAACGATTTGTACCATTTCCACTTTATCGAATTGGTGCATACGAATTAAACCACGGGTATCACGACCATAAGATCCTGCTTCAGAACGGAAACATGGGGTATGTGCGGTCATTTTGATTGGCAAATCTGCTTCATCAACAATCACATCACGAACAAGGTTAGTCACTGGCACTTCCGCTGTTGGAATTAATGCGTAAGGTTGTTCGCCTTCTAGCGCTAAAGTATGGAATAAATCTTCACCAAATTTTGGTAATTGACCTGTCCCATAAAGGGTCGCATGGTTAACTAAATAAGGCACGTAAGTTTCTAAATAACCATGTTGTTCGGTATGAAGATCTAGCATAAATTGCGCTAATGCACGGTGCATTTTAGCAATTTGACCTTTCATTACCGCAAAACGCGCACCTGCTAATTTAGCCCCTGCTGCAAAATCTAAGCCATTGGCATCTTCACCTAGTGACACGTGATCTTTGATCTCAAAATCAAATGTACGCGGTGTACCCCAACGTAAAATTTCTTTATTTTCAGTATCATCTTTACCTAATGGCACTTCATCTGCCGGGATGTTTGGAATGCTTAACGCGATTTGATTGATTTCTGCTAACACCGCATCAAGTTGAGTTTTTGCTTCGTTAAGCTGTTCACCCATGTTATCCACTTCAGCCAATAATGGCGCGATGTCTTCACCACGTGCTTTTGCCGCACCAATAGCTTTAGAACGCGCGTTACGTTCTGCTTGTAATGTTTCAGTTTTTACTTGTAAATCTTTGCGTTGTTCTTCTAATGCGGTAAGTTTTTCCGTATCAAGAATAAAGTTACGTTTTACTTTTAATTTTTCTGCTACTTCAGCCAGATTATTACGGAGTAAATTTGGATCGATCATTGGAATTCCCTATTTTTCATTATGAAACAGATACCTTTATTCTAGCGTGCTTTGAGCAAATAAACCAGTTAAAACCCTGATTTTTCTTTTATTAATCTCGCCAAAAACATCTAATTTTATGGCCGCACTTTGCCATAATTTAATTTTGTGATCTCTGTCAAATTCTGAGAATGAGACACTAGAAACAGCAAAAAAAAGTTCTATAATAAAAATGAACGTTAACCAAGAGGAGTAACCTATGTTTCCTGAATTTCGCGATTTAATCACTAATCTTAAAAACAAAGATGCTTATTTTGATCGCTTGTTTGAAAAACACAATGTGTTAGACCAAGAGATCAAAAATAAGATTGATAACATAGAACTCGCTACTCATACGGAAATTGAGAACTTGAAAAAAGAAAAATTACGGATTAAAGACGAGCTCTATCAATACTTGAAAAAGAAAGCAGCTGAGTAATTGGTTTAATGTGAAAGCAAAGTGCGGTGAAATTTACCGCACTTTTTTGTTTTAAGCGGTTTTGCTTTTTTGAGAGCCAAGATAAATCGCGACTAATGTCAGCACTGCACCCGCCCATTGCCAATGATTAATGGGCTTATCCAAACCAAAATAATCAATCACGAGCGCCACCACCGGTTCAGAAAGAAGTAATAAACCGAATAGTACGCAGCCCACGACTCACATCGGGGCGGCGTAAGATTTTATTTTATCCATTAAATAAACATCGCCCAGACAGCCAAACTCGCCGCCATAAAGAACACAATGAGTAGGCTGTTATAGCTGAGTTTCCATTTGTTTACACTGTGTAAGAGCAATACACCCGCTATCACTAAGTGAAGCAGAAAATAAATGCCGTATGCGAAAACGTTCGAAAAAACGACCGCACTTGTGCCTTGATAAACAATAAAAATCAGTACTGCCAACGCATTAAGGGCAAGCAATAAAATCATCAATAATGGTAGTAATGCAATGAAACCTTGCAAACGATTACGAGAAACGGACAAGCACAAATTTGCCAACAAGACGCCCATTAAAGCTTGTGCCAGTGGGTTATATTGCATGAAATTCGGTGTTGGATTGCCGAAGAAAATCATCAAATAGGCAATGACACCCAATCCACTCACCAAAGATGCCATTAAGAGAAAACCACGGCGAGCGACTTCATCTTTAGGTTGTTTCCACACTGCATATACAGCAGATAACCCGCATAAGCTGACAATATCAGTCATCACGTAATGATGTGGTGAGGCCAAGCTCATCCCAAGCCAAACGAACCAATAAAGCGCAAAACAGACATTTGCTTTGATTAAACGTCCACGCTGTCCTGGGCAAATTTCCCCTTTAATAAAGGCAACTAAACAAAGCAATTGGGCAATCAACACGCCAAAGGCTAAATGAGGAATCAATTTTTCAGCAAGTTGCAAAGATTCTATAAAAAAATCGACCATTAATAGCAACCCAATTGGCAATATCGCAAGAAATGCGGCCAAGGGTTTAGATTGTTCTTCTGACATAAAATTCTCGATTAGAAAAAGAAGGTGTCATTATGCCAAAATTTACGGCTTTTTTTAATGGCTTTCGTGCATTTTGCCTCATTCCCTTTTAAAATAAGCAAAATAATAACCGCACTTTAGGAACCACAAAAAAATGCTATTAGGCGTACTTTATATTATTGGAATTACCGCCGAAGGAATTACCGGCGCATTAGCCGCTGGACGAGAAAAAATGGATATTTTCGGGGTAATTATTATCGCCTGTGTCACGGCGATTGGCGGTGGAACAGTACGTGATGTATTATTAGGACACTACCCTGTTGGCTGGGTTAAACACCCTGAATATTTCATCATGGTAGCTGGTGCGGCAGTATTAACCGTTTTTATTGCGCCGTTCATCAAACATTTTATGCGCTACTTTCGTACGATTTTCTTGGTATTAGATGCTTTAGGATTAATCGTGTATTCCATTATCGGTGCGCAGATTGCTATTGATATGGGCTATGGTTTTACCATTACATCGATTGCAGCAACGGTGACGGGGGCATTTGGTGGTGTGTTGCGTGATTTACTTTGTAACCGCATTCCCCTTGTATTCCAAAAAGAACTTTACGCCAGTGTATCATTCTTCTCTGCTGTGATGTATATGGCATTACAACATATTCAATTAGATCATACATTTACGATTTTACTGACTTTATTCAGCGGTTTTGCACTGCGTTTACTTGCTGTTCGATTTGGTTGGGGACTACCTGTTTTCGATTTCCAAGAGCAAGAAGATGAAACAAATGATAAATTACCGAAGAAAACAAAATAATTAAAAGGAATAATTATGTTAGTACAAATGGGCAAACAGGCCAAAGATGCAGCCTTTATTTTAGCGCAGTTAAACACCACTGAAAAAAATCATGCACTCAGTATCATTGCGGAACAATTAGAACAGCAAACAGATCGTATTCTAGCCGCAAACCAAAAAGATATTGAAATCGCGAAACAAAATGGTTTATCTGAAGCCTTAATTGACCGCCTCCTATTAACCGAAGATCGCCTAAAAGGCATTGCGAATGATGTGCGCCATGTGATTTCGCTCGCGGATCCTGTGGGGAAAATCATTGATGGCGGCACCTTAGATAGCGGATTAAAGATCGAACGAGTCCGTACTCCGCTTGGCGTGATTGGTACCATTTACGAAGCGCGTCCAAATGTCACCATTGATGTGGCGAGCCTTTGCTTAAAAACGGGCAATGCCGTGATTTTACGTGGAGGAAAAGAAACACAACATTCCAACCAAATTTTAGTGGAAGTGGTACAAAATGCCCTTGAACAAGCGGGATTACCACGCCATGCAGTCCAAGCCATTACCGATCCGAATCGTGAACTTGTGATGCAACTGCTTAAATTGGATCGCTATGTGGATATGATTATTCCTCGTGGCGGTGCGGGCTTACATGAGCTTTGCAAACAACATTCCACCATTCCGGTAATTGTCGGTGGTGTAGGCGTTTGCCATCTTTTTGTAGAAGAAAGCGCTGACCAAGAAAAAGCCCTTGCGGTGATTGCTAACGCAAAATGCCAACGTCCAAGCACATGTAATACGTTGGAAACGCTTTTAGTTCAACGTTCAATTGCAAAAAGCTTCCTGCCAAAACTCGCGAAATATTTAGCCGAGAAAAAAGTGAAATTCCATGCTAAATCGACCGCACTTTCGACTCTTCAAGCTGCAAATGTTGATGTGCAAGAAGTGACTGAACAAGCGCTACGCCAAGAATGGGGCTCATTGGATCTCAATGTTGTAGTCGTTGAAGATATGGATGCGGCGATTGCTCACATTCGTGAATATGGCACACAACATTCAGAAAGTATCTTGACGGAAAATCAACGACTAGCCGCACAATTTATCAATCAAGTGGATGCAGCAGCCGTGTATGTTAATGCAAGTACTCGATTTACCGATGGCGGACAATTTGGTTTAGGTGCAGAAGTGGCGGTAAGTACTCAAAAACTTCATGCTCGAGGCCCAATGGGATTAGAAGCCTTAACCAGTTATAAATGGGTTTGTGTCGGCGATTACACTTCTCGCAAATAGTCTGTTTCATCTATAAAAAAACCGCACCTTGAAAGCATCAAAGTGCGGTTATTTTTTATCTCGTTTTTAGTGTTTACCGAATAATTTCATCGCGGGTAATACAATCGCACAAGCAATCGCGCCTACAATCACACCCACGACTAACGTCGCCACATTACCTAATAGGCCATCTGCCAATTGATAATCAGCGAGCAAATGATGAATGAAATCCACATTATGTACGAAAATACCACCACCGACTAAGAACATCGCAAGCGTACCGATAAAACTAAGTGAACGCATAAATTTAGGCATAATCACTAAAATTGCGTTCCCAATTGACTTCGCTACGCCACCTTTTTTGATAAGGTATAAACCGAAATCATCTGCTCTAACAATCAATGCGACCAAGCCATAAACAAAAATAGTAATCCCAATACCCACTACCGAAAGGGAAATAATGCGAGTCAGCAAGCTCGCTTCGGTTAATTCGCCCAATGCAATAATGATAATTTCAGCGGAAAGAATAAAATCAGTACGAATTGCCCCCTTAATTTTAGCGGCTTCATTAAAGGTTGTTTTTTCTTCATGCTCTTCATGAGCAATAAATTTATGTAGAATTTTCTCTACACCTTCAAAACATAAATACGCCCCACCAATCATCAGAAGTGGCACGATCAACCAAGGTAAAAACGCAGAAAGCAGTAAAGCAATTGGAATTAAAATGATTTTATTGACTAACGATCCTTTGGTGACTGCCCAAACAATGGGTAATTCACGATCGGAAGATGCTCCCGTTACCTGATTAGCATTTAACGCTAAGTCATCGCCTACCACACCAACAGTTTTCTTGGCTGCCATTTTGGTCATCAAGGCGACATCATCAAGAATCGATGCAATGTCATCAATAAGGGTAAAAAGAGAGCTAAACGCCATATTCTTTCCTTTATAAAGTTAAAATTTAGAGAAATGAGTTTTAGACTGGTCGAATGCTTTCGACATCCAACTTCGCATCAAACTCTTTTTGTAATAAAAGCAGTTTTTTATCTTGCTGTAAATCCGTACGTGCCTGTTCACGCAACTCTTGATAAACTTTTTTACGGTAATCCATTGGGGTTAAAACATCGGAATCTTCAACAAAAATCGACAATTTGACTGGTTTTTCATATAAACGTTCAAGATGTTCTACTAAATTTTTAATATTTCGATCTTGTTTTAAATGCGCTTTTTCAGAATGAAGCCCGAGTTGAATTTCATCTTCTGTTTGCGACTTGATGAAACAATTTAATGCTAACTCTTTTGAAAAGCCAATCACACCAGAACGTTCGACAATATCCGTCCAAGGATCTTGTTTTTGCGTAATTTGTATAATTTTCTCACGCAATTCTGGTGTCACATCTTTCAACATTGCCTGTTTAATATCAGAAGGACGCATACCACTATCTACTTTGGCTAAATCTGGATTGCTCCACTCCCAACGATAAGTTTCCGCATCGAGAATTTCTTGCTCTTCCGCGTCCATTTCAGCATTATCATCAATGGTATTTTCCACCGTTTCAATACCTTGCTTTAACTCGTCAGCTTGTTGAGTCATTGGATTTGGTACCATGGCTTTCGTTTGCGTAGCTTTCGGTGGTGTCATCTCTCGCACAGGAAGTGCGGTCATTTTGGGTGGATTTTTTTGCTCATCTAACTCTTGAAGATGATGCAAGGTTTCTTCCACTGCGGCTTGCTGTTCATCATGATGATGTTGGCGCTCTGATTGCTCAATTTTCGTTAATTGATTCAATGCCTCTAGCGCAGCAAGGCTAGCTAAATTTAATGAAGATGTAGTTTGAGTGGAAACAGGTTGAGAAGACGAGGAATGCACAATCGCCGATTGAGCTATTGGCTTTTGCGCTTGTGCTGAATAATTTGCCTTGATGTTTTGCGACAGCACCGGCATATCCACATAACCAGAAACAGGCTGATTTTCAACCGCACTTTTCTGTGTATTTTGTTCAGGGGATAGCCCGCCTTGTTTAGGCGTTTGTGCTGCCGTAAGGAACTTTGGGTGGAATGCCAATGCCCTCAACAATGTCATTTCTGCGCCAATTCGACGATTTGGTGCGGAGGCCAATTCTTTTCGACCTGATACAATGACTTGATAGAAAAATTGTACGTCTTCCGGTGAAATATGTTTAGCCAGAAAACCTAAGTGATCGTTTTCATCCGTAGCATTTTTAGCGAGCAACTGCATTAAGGCAATTTGATGCAATTTCTCAGCTGTTTCTGCCAATAACTCATCCCAATCGCCCGCTTTTTCTACCACCGCTTGGACGGTTTTCATTAAACGCTCACCGTTACCTTGGTGTAAGGCGTAAATGATTTCAATCGGCTGATCTTCATCTAACAGCCCAAGCATGGTATTCACTACATCAGTGGACACTTTACCGTTGCCCATGGCTATCGCTTGATCCGTTAAACTTAAGCTATCACGAATACTCCCCTGCGCCGCTTTGGCTAATTTATCCAATGCAGGTGCATCAAAAGGAATATTTTCGGCAGTAAGCACGCAATTAAGATGCGCTGAAATTTGCGGTTCATCTAATGCTTTAAGATGAAATTGCATACAACGGGATAAAATCGTAATCGGTAATTTTTGAGGATCCGTTGTAGCGAGTAGGAATTTCACATATTCAGGCGGCTCTTCCAAGGTTTTTAACAACGCATTGAAAGAATGGCGAGAAAGCATATGCACTTCATCGATAAGATAGACTTTATAACGCCCTACTACAGGCTTATATTGCACATTGTCTAACAGCTCACGCGTGTCTTCTACTTTGGTACGAGAAGCCGCATCGATTTCAATTAAATCAATAAAGTTGCCTGCTTCGATCGCTTTACAGTTTTCACATTCACCGCAAGGATCAGCAGTAATACCATTTACGCAGTTCAAGCCTTTCGCAAATAAACGAGCAATGGAGGTTTTACCCACGCCACGGGTGCCGGAAAATAAATAAGCATGATGTAAACGGTTTTCTTTTAAACCGTTTTCCAAAGCAGTGAGTACATGGCTTTGCCCCACTACTTCAGAAAAGTTTTTTGGTCGCCATTTTCTGGCTAAAACTTGGTAGCTCATCGCATCTCTTTAAAAATTAATGGCCTTCAAAATTGACTAAGGTGTAGCAATCAATGCCTAAATCACGTAAGCGTTTTTCGCCCCCTAATTCTGGCAAATTAATCACAAAGGCAGCATGTTTCACATCTCCACCTAAACGTTGAACTAATTTCACGGTGGCTTCAACTGTACCGCCCGTTGCTAACAAGTCATCAATGATTAACACATTATCACCTTGTGAAATGGCATCAGTGTGCAATTCAAGGGTGTCTTGACCGTATTCTAACTGATAAGACTGTGCAATCACTTCACGAGGTAATTTGCCCGGTTTACGAACGGGGATAAATGGCAAGCCTAATGCTAATGCAACTGGCGCACCAAAAATAAATCCACGAGACTCAGTACCAATTACTTTTGTGAGTCCTTGATCTTTATACTTTTCAACGATCAAATCGATTGTGGCTTTAAAAGCTGTAGGCGCTTCAAGTAAGCTCGTGATATCACGGAAAATAATGCCTTCTTTTGGATGATTTGGGATAGATTTGATAGAAGATTTGATTAATTCAAGTTGTTTGTTCATAAATAATTGCTCAAAAAAGAGTAAGAAAAAATCCTGTTTTTAGGCTCGCATTCTAGCATATAAAAATGCAAAAGTGCGGTGAATTTTGACCGCACTTTTGTAAATAAAATGAATTAATCTGGGTAAATATCTTCCCCGTCTTTTCGAGTACGAAGAAGCTGTAAAATCCAGACATATTGTTCGGGTGTTGGCGTGACGAAATACTCTATTTCTTCGTTCATCGCACGGGCCGATTGCTCAGGATCGTCGCTTAATTGCATTGGTGGGCGAATTTCCATTTCATACTTGCCACGCTTGGCGTTATAGCGTGGGAACATTGGAATAACCACCGCTTTCGCTAATTTTGCCATTTTGTTTAACCCAGGAAGTGTGGCTTTATAAGTGGAAAAGAAATCCACAAAGACACTTTGCTCGGCACCAAAATCTTCATCTGGAAGATAATACCCCATTTGGCCTTGTTTGATATGTGCTAAAAACGGCTTAATACCATTTTGGCGAGCATGCATTTTCCCGCCAAAACGCTGACGCGCTAAAGTCCACAACCAGTCCACCAACGGATTTCGGTGCGGGTTATACATTGACGTCATCGGCATGCCGTGTGTATGCAAAATAATGCCTGAAGCATCTATCGCCCAGCCATGTGGTACCATTAAAATGATGTTATGCCCTTCAGCTTTGGCTTGCTTGATATGTTCAAGGCCAATGAATTCACTGCGTTTTTGTAAATGTTTTTTAGAACGAATGGCAATTTCACCAATACCAAGCATGACTTGTGCGACCGTCACAAACATCTCTTCAATCACTTTTTCACGCTGCTCAGCCGTCCAATCCGGGAAACAGAGTTTCAAATTAATCTCGGCACGAATACGTGGTTTACCAATTTTTTTGGTCAGCGCACGAGCCAGTTTCTCGGCCATTTTATCGCGTAAACGAAATGGTACAAAAGCGAGTAACAAAAGCACAAAAATACCAAGCCAAATGCCCCAATTTTTCGGGTGCAAATATGACCATGAAAAATGTGGTTCATAACCTGTTCGTGCTGTAATACGTAATTTTTTCTGAGAGTCTGTCATAATCAATCATTAAAAATGAAACCAACCTTGATCATACGCCATTTTTATCGTCATGATAAATGACATAATCACCACCATCGGTCTGATCAGTTGTTTGCCTTTTGCCATCACCATTTTAGCACCTAAATTTGCACCTATCAGACTTCCTACCATCATCACTAAACCGACAGTCCAAATGACATGCCCCCCAATAAAGAAGAAAATTAATGAAGCAAAATTTGAGGTTAAATTCATCACTTTCGCATGGGCGGTGGCTTTGGTTAGGTTAAATCCAAGCAATGTCACACAAGCTAGGTTCATCAATGAACCCGTCCCAGGCCCGAAAAAGCCGTCATAAAAACCCAGAAGAGAGCCAAAACATAACGCAAAAACAGCATAAGAAATTCGTTGTTTACGATCACTTTCGCCCAATTTAGGCGTAAATAAAAAGTATAAGCCGATCGCTAAAATGAGAAATGGAAGCCCTTTTTTAATTAATGACGCATCTAAACTTTGAATGAGCAAGGTGCCAACCACCGAACCGATAAAAATCACCAATAAGATGAAAGAAAACTCTGATAAATTGACCGCTCTTTTACGCAAAAAGTAAATACTTGCAGACAACGCACCACCGAATGCTTGTAATTTATTCGTGCCTAATGCCATTGCAGGTGGCATACCTGTCATTAATAAGGCAGGGATTGTAATTAAGCCTCCGCCACCCGCTATAGCATCAATAAATGCGGCAATAAAGGCAGCAGCAAAAAGCATGGCTAATATATCAATCCCCAACTCCATTATTTAACTCCTACTCTAACCATTCGCTACTATTTGGCGAACTCAACACTTGCTGACATAAAAACGGTTCTGGTGGTGTTACTTTTGGTTTAGAAGAGCCTGAACCTGGTTTTGCGGGTTCAAACCAAGAATAAAGTTCATCGCCACAACCATCGCCTGCTGGTACAGGTGCTTGATCTTCACAATAAGCGGCATCTTTCGGACAAGCAATGCGCACGTGGAAATGTGAATCATGTCCAAACCATGGACGAATTTTATGTAACCAGGTACGATCATTTCCTGCAGTTTGACAAAGTTTTAATTTAATCGCGGGGTTCACAAAAATACGCGTGACTTTGGGATCTTGTGCCGCCAGTTTAATTAATGTGGCGTGATTGTTATTCCACACATTTTCATCAACACGTTGTGTTTGACGGTTCACCACGAGCAAACCTTTTCCATCCGAATTTAACGCTTCGCTGTCTGTCATAGTGCCCATACGCAACCAAATATCCGCATCTAATCCCATTTGATGGCTTGCATGCCCCGTTAAAAAGCGACCACCGCCTGGCATAGCAATATCCCCAACTAACATCGTTGGTAAGCCTGCTGACTTCGCCTTTTGTCCAAGACGCTGTAAGTAAGCAATCATATCCGGATGACCATAATAGCGGTTTTTATTCATACGAATGACTTGGTATCCCTCACCTTTATAAGGCAATGGCTCCGCTCCAATAATACAACCATTTGAATAGCTGCCGATTGGATTCGCTTTACCGTCTGTTGCTGGAATTGGACGTTTAATTCGTTGCCAGTCTTGTGGCGAGGCCGTTGTTTGTAGCGAGAAAAAAACACTCCCTAAAACAACCGCACTTGAAAGTAATTTTGCTAAAGATTTATTCATAAGATTTCCTAAACGAATGACCTTATCTTCAATAAAAGAAAAAATAAGCTTAATTTAAAAGAGTTATCTGCATTGCGCCTTAAAACGCAATAAATGGTCGAGTAACACAATCGCAACTATTGCCTCTGCAATAGGGACTGCTCGGATACCTACACAAGGATCATGACGGCCTTTTGTTACCACTTCAACAGGCTCACCTTCTAAATTAATCGAGCGTCCAGGAATAGTAATACTGGATGTTGGTTTTAGAGCAATGGTCGCAATAATTGGCTGACCTGAGCTAATGCCACCTAAAATCCCCCCTGCATGGTTGCTTTCAAAACCATTTGGTGTCATTTCATCACGATGTTCACTTCCACGCTGTTCAACCACGGCAAAACCATCGCCAATTTCTACACCTTTAACGGCATTAATCCCCATTAAAGCATGGGCTAAATCTGCATCAAGTCGATCAAAAACAGGCTCACCTAAGCCAACAGGGACATTTTCTGCAATCACCGTTAGTTTAGCGCCAATCGAATCCCCTTCTTTTTTCAATTCACGGATTAATTCATCGAATTTTTCGACCGCACTTTCATCTGGACAAAAAAATGGATTACTGTTGACTTTATCCCAATCAATTTTGCCGACAGTTTGTGGCGCAATCTTTACTTCGCCAATTTGGCTTAAAAAACCACGCACTTCAATACCAAACTGTTCACGTAAATATTTCTTCGCAATCGCACCCGCGGCAACACGCATGGCGGTTTCACGCGCAGAAGAACGACCACCACCGCGATAATCACGAATACCGTATTTTTGTTGATAGGTAAAATCCGCATGTCCAGGACGGAAACGATCTTTGATATCGCCATAATCTTGTGAACGTTGATCACCATTTTTAATGATCATTCCAATGCTGGTACCCGTTGTTTTACCCTCAAATACCCCAGATAAAATCTGCACTTCATCGTCTTCACGACGCGGTGTGGTATAGCGTGATGTACCCGGTTTACGACGATCTAAATCAGGTTGAATATCGGCTTCCGATAATTCAAGATTCGGAGGCACACCATCAACGATGCAGCCTAATGCAATACCATGTGACTCCCCAAAGGTTGTCACACGAAAAAGTTGTCCGATAGTATTCCCTGCCATATTGTCTCTCTTTAATTAATGATTTTGGGCTAATTTTGCCACATCAATAAATGGAATTTCTTCGCCAGTATCTTTATTTTTAATAAAGATATCTAATTGATTGAATGCAATATCAATATTATTTTCTGCAAATAACTCATTTACACGACGATTGAGCGCATCCAACGTATCATTTCGCTCAGATATTTGCCCTACATAAACACGTAATTCGTGATCTAAAGTACTTGCACCAAAGGTTAAGAATAATGCTCTTGGTTCAGGATCTTTTAAGACGCTTGGTTGCTCATGTGCTGCTTGCAATAATAAGCGTTTCACTAAGTCTAAATCTGAACCATATGCCACACCAACAGACACCACTAAACGAGTTACTGTATTAGACAATGCCCAGTTGATCACTTGACCTGTTACAAAAGATTTATTTGGCACAATCACTTCTTTTCGATCAGGATCAATCATGGTAATCGCACGAATGCGGATTTTCGCCACCGTACCTGTCACGCCATTAATTGTCACGGTATCGCCCACACGAATTGGACGTTCAAATAATAAAATGATACCCGAAACAAAGTTTGCAAAGATTTCTTGCATACCAAAACCGAGACCAACGGAAAGGGCGGCAAATAACCATTGTAATTTCGACCAAGACATCCCGAGCGTTGAGAATGCCCATGCCCCACCAACCGCAACAAAGATGTAGGTTAATAAGGTGGTGATTGTATAAGACGTACCTTGTGAAAGTTTCACTCGGGAGAAGATTAATACTTCTAAAATACCCTGAATGTTACGCACTAAAATATACGTAATTACAATAATCAGCAATGCAACAATCAAGTTAAAGAGTGAAATCGTTTCTGTCACCACGCCCGCTTCAGTTGTTGAAGTTTGTTGCCATAAAGTAATATCACGCAAATAGCTTACAACGGTCACTAAATCTGACCATACATAATAGAAGATGGCAAAAAGTGCGGTCCAAATAAAGAGATCGGCAAAGCGTAGTAACTGGCTACGTACTTCATTTAAGGCCAATCCCTCTTCTTGTTCGGTAATGACTACCACATCATCAGAAGCTGAAGCATCACTTGAATCTTGCTGTTTTTGTTGACGTTTTTCTTGTAAACGACGATATGCTAAACGTCTTGATGCTACTGTGACGCCCCGATAAATTGTATGACGCACCAAAGACCACACTACCCACGCTATGTAGGTATTAATAATATGCGTAATTAAATTTAAGGCCGTGTAATAATAGCCTAAAGCGATTAGCGCAATTAAAATAACAGGGACCAATTGCAATAAAACGCGCATAATTTTTAAAAGCGTTCTATCACGCTGATCCGTTGTGCTTGAATTCAAGGATTTTTCTGTACGAACAAAACGTGGTGCAATAATTACAATGCAGAAAAGCAACGCAACAATGGTATTTATTTCACCCAATACGTCATTGGCTAAGCCTGTATCCATTACATTACTGAAAATTGATGTATTCAGTAATAACACAACAGAAACAATAATACGTTTCGTCACATCCTGTAAGTTAACCGCGCTCTCTTTCGAAAAACCAAAATGACGCACTAAAATGCCATTCGGACGAAGAATAGCTAAAACAAAACTAAAGAACCACCAATAGCCCGCCATACTGAGCGACCACTCCCAAAACTCTTGTGGGTTTTTCACCAAGAAAAAGCCCAACAATTGGCAAGCCGCTAAGAACCAAAGGGTGCCTGATAAAGATAAAAGTGCGGTATAAAATAACGCAAGAGGCGTATGCCATTGGCTATCCGAACGAAGCGTATTAATTTCGCCATTAATCACGCTCAAACGTTGTTTAATCGATTCTTTAAATTTAAAAATCAACCCACCAATCACAAACAAAATAAAGACATAAGTAAGTAAATACGGCAAATTATCAAAATTTGTCGGGAAGCCGATTTTCTTTCCAATGCCATCAAATTGTGCCTTAAGTGACATTGGCAGTTTTTTGATCCAATCTAAATTAATTGGATTATTACTTTTTACCCAGAAACTTTGTTGATCGAGTTTAGACTGAATTTGATCACTGATTTGAGTAATCTGTTGTTGGGTTAGCTCTAAGGAAATCGCCAAATTCAACTGATTATTCAATGACTTAATCAAATCAGAGGCCACTTTTCGACGTTCTGTCAATAAACTGGCTAATTGTGCTTTTTCCGCTGGGGTAAAAGACTTATTTTCATCTTGCTCTATTTTACTGATATAGGCATCAATATCATAAAGCTCGTTACGTTTCTGAGTAATATCAAAGATCTTCACGCGCAAATCTGCGATTTGTTTTGAAAGCCCTTGAATATTTAAATTGGTTGGTAATTTTTGTTTTTGTTGTTGAATAATACGTGAAAGCACTAACGTTCCTTGCAAAGCACTAATTTGCTCATCAATGGTACGTTGAGTTTGAGTTAAATTATCCAATACATTGCGCATACGCAACTCATCTTGCGTTAATGTATTCGTCTTCTCTGTTTGCTCAAGTAAATATTGACTCAACTGCGCATTCAGATCCAATTCTTTCTGAATAAATGGATTTTTTACAGTGCCTTGACTTTGCTGTTGTACCTGTTCAACTTGGCTTTGTGTTTGCGCCAAATTCTTTTGATTAATCACTTCTTGAATGGCTGCAATTTGTTGCTGTTGTGCTTGTGCACGGGCACTTAATAGATCATAACGACTTTGATAAAGAATGGTAAACTGATCGCTATTTTTTAACAAAATTTGATTGTATGTATTTTTTAATTCAATCAATTGTAATTCAAGCTGAATTTTCTGTTTTAAAAGCATATCAGTGGTTGGTTCATTCAACTGCTGATTCAATTCCTGAGTACGTTTAACATTATCCGTCAATGCAGTTTGTGCTCGTTCAGATACCGAGCTTTGCGCTGCAAGTTGCGTATTGACCGCACTTAATGAGGCTTGGGTATCTTGATGTTGGGTTGTTATTTTCTCAACCTGTGCTTGCAAACTCACTAAACTTTGCGAGGCATAATCAGTATTATTTGATGTACTCTGCTGTTTTTTCAGATTTTGAAGTTCAGTGTTATTTTTCTGAATTTCAGACTCAGCATTGATTAGCGTTTCTTGTAAATCCTTATTATTTTTTTGCTGGGTTTGAATTTGTTGTAAAAAATCAAGTGAAGCTTGAATCGTCGTCACCTTATTTGTTTTTTCATCACCATCAGATAATTTTTCAGTTTCAGCTAATTCACTTTTTAGTGTTTTTTCAGTCGGTTCTGCACCATAATCCTCAGCCCAACTAGGTTGAGAACTCATAATAGCAAAAACAAATGAAAAAACTAAAACAGTCAAAAAATGAGAGATATTTTTCATGAAATCAACTTTCCTATTGTTGTGATAGCCAATCGGCGAGTACTTTGCGAGAAATCTTTATTGCCCCTTGGATTAAATTCTCCGGGAGTTCATAATAAGCAACAGGTTGCTTGAATCGTTCCAATCGCCCTTGTAAAAAAACGTTGAGAGATTCGACCGCACTTTCATTAAAGGATGTATGAAATTCAACAATCGCGACAGGACGATGGCCAAATTCTTCATCATATTTAGGCAAAACAAAGACTTGCTTCACTAAATCTGATTGTGCAATCACTTTTTCAATTTCTTCCGGCTGAATATTTTCACCGCCAGAAATAAACATATTATCTAATCGGCCTTGAATGACTAATTCGTTATCGAGCCATTGACCTTTATCTTTGGTTTGGAACCAACCTTCAGCATTAGTAAGCGGTTCAACACACCCATTGCGCCAATATCCCATGGCAAGCCCGGCACCTTTTAGCCAAACTTCTTCATTCACTAACTTGAACGCTCGACCAAGCAAAGGCTGTCCCACACCGATTTTTCCATCCGATTGTTTAGCGAATGCGGTAGAAGCCATTTCGGTCATACCATAACCTGAATAACTGCGAATCCCTAATTCACTTAACGCTTGGGTTAATTTTACAGGGATTTGTGTCCCACCTAATAACACGGCTTGCGTTTGGATAGGTTGAGGATGTTCCGTCAAATAATCAAACCAACGCTGTAATTGCGTTGGCACGAGAGAAACATGAGAAACCTCACCAATAGATTGATAAAAATCTTCTTTCGGTAAAACTAAGGTTGCACCTACGTAAAGCCAGCGCCACACAATGCCTTGTCCGGAAACATGATAAAGCGGTAAAGAAAGTAGCCATGATCGATCTTTGCCAAAATTCATTAAGGCACAAACGCCTTCCGCATTAGCTAAATGAGCAGACACATTATGCACCACCGCTTTAGGCAAACCAGTCGAGCCCGATGTGAGTGTCATCGTTGCCGCTTTTGTAAAGTCAGCGTTATGTTCAGGGAATGCTTCAGCAGCTAAATAATGAATATCTTCGGTCTGATAACAAAAATCTACACCATATGCTCGACACAATTCCTCTCTTTTTTCTTGAGGAAATGCAGGATTGATACCTAAAATTTTTGCACCAAGCTGAATCACCGCTAAATAAAGAAATAAAATCTGTTCTGAATTTTTACCACAAAAAGCAACAACACTTTTTGCCGTCACCTCTTGTTGCAAAAGGAATGCTTCTACCTGGTTAATTTTTTCATACAGTTCACCCCAAGTAATATGAATACCTTGCGAGTTTCGCAACGCTACCCTATGAGTGTGAAGTGGACTTTGGGCAAATATTTGCCAAGGAAATTTTCGCATCGAACTAATTATTGATAAAACAAGGACGAACCTCATCAATTAAACATTCTGGCAAATGCATAGATTGCATTGCGCTCTCTAACATCAACATCTTACGAGCACTATTGGTATTCGTAATCACCCAGTATGGTGTATCCGGAATTTGCTTCGGTTTTGTATGATTACCCGCAACTAGTAAGGTTGCTTCATCTCGAGCAAAATAGACTCGAGTACGACCTTGTAAACTTTCTGTTGCCAAAGCAAAACTTTCTGGATTTGTACGATAAAGAATGCGTAATATACTTAAAAAACGTACAACTGCTTTTGTTTCAGCTTTAAAGTCAGGTGAGTTTAGTAACGTGCGAACTTTATCCACTATATGGCTTATAGCTTCATCTGATTGCTTTTTCACTGCTCTCTGCGACTCTATCGACTTAACCTTTTGTTGAGATATTTCCATTTTTTTTTCGACAAAAACAGACGCTGAATGTTCTTTATTTTTTGAAATTTGAGAAGATTCCTCTGAGTCAAAGACATCATTCTGACTTATCGCATGATGAGGTAAATTCAACAAACGGCGAAGAATATCTGAAGCACTTTCTCCGATTGACTGAGTTTTTCCAGCAATATATTGATATAACTCTTCATCGACTTCAATTATCTTCATTTTTTTCTCTCCGTTTGCTAAAATTTCTCTCCATTATAACGATTTCCAAGCAAATTCTCACGTAAAATATATGTTATCCTACCAATTATTAAACTATCAATTTCATCAAACAAAACAACAAATTAATTCACCTACTTTAGTTTTTATTCATGGCTTATTTGGGGATATGAATAATCTTGGGGTTATCGCCCGTGCATTTAGCGATAAGTATAACATTTTACGTGTGGATTTACGTAATCACGGACAAAGTTTTCATTCAGAAACAATGAATTACGACGTCATGGCTAATGATGTATGGCTACTTATCAATTATCTTCAATTAGATAAGGTGATTTTAATTGGCCATTCAATGGGCGGAAAAACGGCCATGAAAATGACCGCACTTCAACCACTGCGCGTAGAAAAATTAGTTGTCATCGATATTGCTCCTGTGGCGAATAGCAGCACTGGACATGATGATGTATTTCGCGGGTTATTTGCTGTAAAAAAAGCTCAGCCAAAAACTCGTCAACAAGCCAAACCTATTTTAGAAACTGAAATTGCCACTCCTAATGTGGTGCAATTTATGTTGAAATCTTTTGATGCGACTTCACCTGAATATTTTCGTTTCAATTTGACCGCTCTTTTTGAACATTATGCGGAACTGATGGATTGGCAAGAGATTTTTGTTAATACGCCAACGCTCTTCATCAAAGGTGGGCTTTCATCTTATATTAAACCTGAATATACGGAAACCATTCTAAAACAATTCCCGAATGCGACTTCTTTCACCATTAATGGTTCTGGACACTGGGTTCATGCGGAGAAACCTGATTTTGTGATACGTGCGATTGATAGGTTTCTAAATAAGAATTAATCGTTTTAAATGAGAATTCATTTATGGTATAGTTCGCACAAATCGTAGGGCTTTAGTCTCTCACTTTTTCTATTCACTCAATTTTATTTAAAGGAAAGAACAATGGCAGTTGTCGGTTTATTTTACGGTAGTGACACAGGTAATACAGAAAACATTGCAAAAATGATTCAAAAACAATTAGGCAATGAATTAGTCGATATTCGTGACATTGCAAAAAGCACAAAAGAAGATATCGAAAGTTATGATTTTTTACTTTTCGGTATTCCGACTTGGTATTACGGTGAAGCGCAAGCTGACTGGGATGATTTTTTCCCTACTTTAGAAGAAATTGATTTTACTGACAAATTAGTGGGTATTTTTGGCTGTGGCGATCAGGAAGATTATGCTGATTATTTCTGTGATGCAATCGGTACAGTACGTGATATCGTTGAACCACGTGGCGCAATTATCGTGGGCAATTGGTCAACGGATGGTTACACCTTTGAAGCATCGAAAGCATTACTGGACGATGGAAACTTCATTGGCTTATGTATTGATGAAGATCGTCAACCGGAACTTACTGCAGAACGCGTAGAGAAATGGACAAAACAAATCTACAATGAAATGTGTTTAGCAGAATTAGCTTAACCATCTCTATTTAGCATATTTAAGGGAACATTATGTCTGAAGAAAACATCAAATTACTCAAAAAAGCCGGATTAAAAATTACTGAACCTCGGCTGACTATTCTTACGTTAATGCAAGAGCATAAAAACGAGCATTTCTCAGCAGAAGATGTATATAAGATCTTATTGGAACAAGGCAGTGATATTGGCCTTGCAACTGTATATCGTGTGCTTAACCAATTTAATGAAGCGCATATCTTAATTCGTCATAATTTTGAAGGTAACAAGTCTGTTTTTGAACTTGCACCAACAGAACACCACGATCACATTATCTGTGAAGATTGCGGTAAAGTATTTGAGTTTACTGATAATATTATCGAACAGCGTCAAAAAGAAATCAGTCAGCAACATGGTATCAAATTAAAAGCACACAGTTTATATCTCTACGGTAAATGTAGCGATATCAACAAATGTGAAGAGAAAAAATAATGCTTGCTAAAAAACAAAAACCTTAGGCTAAACCTAAGGTTTTTTATTATCTCAACTAAAAATGCGGTCAAAATCGACCGCACTTCTTTCTATTTAAAAGAGAAAATTATTTTTTACCTAATTGTGGCAAAACAGAATCTTTCCCTGCAGTTAATAAACCCACTTGAGAGTAGATACTTAATTTGCCACGTGTATCTGCTACGTCTAAGTTACGCATGGTTAATTGACCAATACGATCGATTGGATCAAATGGTGCATTTTCCACTTTTTCCATACTCAAACGTTCTGCCGCATAAGTTAAGTTTGGTGATTCAGTATTTAAGATTGAATAATCATTACCACGACGAAGTTCTAATGTCACTTCTCCTGTAATCGCACGAGCCACCCAACGTTGTGCCGTTTCACGTAACATTAACGCTTGTGGATCAAACCAACGACCTTGGTATAATAAACGGCCTAAACGTAAACCGTTGATACGATATTGTTCAATAGTATCTTCATTGTGAATACCGGTGACTAAACGCTCATAAGCAATGTGGAATAATGCCATTCCCGGTGCTTCATAAATACCACGTGATTTTGCTTCGATAATACGGTTTTCAATTTGATCTGACATGCCTAAACCATGACGACCACCAATGCGATTTGCTTCTAAGAAAAGATCCACCACGTTATCAAATGTTTTACCATTTAAGGCAACTGGCACACCTTCTTCAAAACGAACAGTCACTACTTCTGGTTTCACTTCAACATTTTCATCCCAGAATGCCACGCCCATGATTGGCTTCACAATTTTAATGCCGCAATTTAATTCTTCTAAGTCTTTCGCTTCATGAGTTGCACCTAACATATTAGAGTCAGTTGAATAGGCTTTTTCTACTGACATTTTGTAGTCAAAACCATTTTCAATCAAGAATTGTGACATTTCAAAACGACCACCTAACTCATCAATGAATTGTTGATCTAACCATGGTTTGTAAATTTTTAAATTTGGGTTGGTTAATAAACCATAACGATAAAAACGCTCAATATCATTACCTTTAAAAGTTGAACCATCACCCCAAATATTGACATCATCTTCTTTCATTGCTGCAACAAGCATCGTACCCGTTACCGCACGACCAAGTGGTGTGGTATTGAAATAGGTTGCTCCACCAGTCGAAATATGGAATGCACCACATTGAATAGCCGCAAGTCCTTCATGGGCTAACTGCGCACGACAATCTACTAAACGCGCATTTTCCGCACCATATTCCATCGCTTTTTTGGGAATTGCATTGTAATCATCTTCATCTGGTTGACCTAAGTTTGCTGTATAAGCATAAGGTATTGCACCTTTTTGACGCATCCAAAGTAATGCCGCACTGGTATCGAGCCCGCCTGAAAAAGCAATACCAACTTTTTGGCCTTTAGGTAAATGTTGCAGAATTGTATTTGACATATTTTATTTCCTTCATTGTGGTTATGGTGAGTGAGTCTTTAAAAAGTGCAGTCAAAAATCACTGCGCTTTTCTAACATCTCATCGGGATTTGGATAACGATAAACGAAGCCTAAATCTCGACAAATCTTATCTGCTATAATGATTCGTTTCGGATCCGAATCACTACATTCAAATTGTGGTATGGATAAATCATAAAATGCCGCTGCTTTTGTGTAATATTCTGCTCGTGTAGGATGAATTGGCGCGCAAAGATGGTAAGTTCGCAATCCATTTGGATTCATAAGTAAGGTAGTAATAGCTTGAATGCAATCTTCAAGATGCACCAAATTAACAGGCGAATTACCCTGTTTTAAATTACATTTTCCTGCTAAGAATTTAACCGGATGGCGTTGTTTCCCAATTAATCCTGCAAGTCGAAGAATATCGCAATGAGATATTTCCGATTGGAACAAGCACTGCTCGGCTTGTATCAGTGTTTTACCCATTTCTGTTTCAGCTGAAAGTTGAGAATCTTCATCAAATTGCCCCGAAATATCAGGAAAAACAGACGTTGAACTGGTAAAAATCAAGTGCTGTACACCTTGTTTCTTTGCTTGATTAGTTAAAAAAGTAAGATGTTCACAATACTGTTGAGAAGAAAAACGGCTAGGTGGTAAGGTGATAATGAGTGCATTCACATCAAAAAGAGATTGAATATTATCAGGCAAACTCTTTATTTTTTCTGAAAAAGAAAAAGGATAGGCTTCAATGCCTAACTGATGCAATCGTTGAGCATCCGCGAAAGATTGTTTTGAGCCTTTTACACGCCAACCGAGTTTTTTTAAGTGTTGCGTCAGCGGCAAACCTAACCAACCTAAACCAACTATTGCAACAGATTTCATTTTCTTTTATTCACAAATTCTATCCGAAAAAATCCCTGCCATTCTAAAGCATAGCAGGGAGATTGTTAATGTTATTTTGTTAATAAATCCAACGCCTCTCGATATTTAGCCACTGTTTTTTCAATTACTTCTTTTGGTACTTTAGGCGCTGGTGGTTGTTTATTCCAACCACTTTGCTCTAACCAATCTCGTACAAATTGCTTATCAAACGACGGTGGATTTGTGCCTTCTTTATAAGTATCAACTGACCAAAAACGACTAGAATCTGGCGTTAATACCTCATCCATTAAAGTGAGTGTGCCATTTTCATCTAAACCTAATTCAAATTTAGTATCACAAATAATAATACCTTTAGTCAGCGCATATTTCGCAGCCTCAGTATAAAGCGCTATCGCTTTTTCTCTCACTTTTGCCGCCAATTCTACGCCAATAGCTTTTTCACATTCTTCATAGCTAATATTGATATCGTGATTGCCCACTTCTTCTTTACTTGATGGCGTAAAAACTGGTTCAGGTAATTTACTTGCCTCAACTAATCCTTCTGGCAATTTCAAACCACAAATGGTGCCCGTTTGCTTATAATCTTTTAGCCCACTACCTGTTAAATAACCACGCACGATAGATTCAATTTTTATTGGTTTCAAACGCTTACATACCACTGCTCGATCTTTTACTAAATCAGCTTCTTCTTTTGGTAACACATCATAAACTGAATCGCCTGTAAAATGATTCGGCATAATATGGGCTAACTTATTGAACCAGAAATTGGAAATTTGAGTCAGAATTTCACCTTTGCGTGGGATAGGATCATCTAAAATTACATCAAATGCAGACAAACGGTCACTGGCTACCATTAACATTCGTTTATCATCGATCTCATAAAGATCACGCACTTTCCCTGAATAGATTTTTTTTAGACTAAGTTGTGTCATTGTTTGCACCTTTTATTATAAGAATAAAAAATCGGCGCGTATTATACCGCACTTTTGCGCAAACGTTTGCTTTTTTTATCAAAAATTTTTAAAGAAAAGAAATTACAGAGTCATACACCTAAATAAGCTATAGATAACAAAAGAAAAACAATTTAATTTGAGCTCAATCTGAAAATCAGCGACAATACAGCATTATTTAAAACAGAAGAAACAAGACAAATGAGTTATCCATTAGAAGAAGTGAATAAACGTCGCACATTTGCGATTATTTCCCACCCTGACGCAGGTAAAACCACCATCACCGAAAAGGTATTGTTATACGGCAATGCCATTCAAAAAGCAGGCTCAGTAAAAGGTAAAGGCTCTGCACAGCATGCAAAATCTGACTGGATGGAAATGGAAAAACAACGTGGTATTTCCATTACCACTTCCGTGATGCAATTCCCTTACAATGAATGCTTAGTGAATTTATTGGATACACCGGGACATGAAGATTTCTCGGAAGATACCTACCGCACTTTAACGGCCGTGGATAGCTGCTTGATGGTTATCGACTCAGCAAAAGGGGTTGAAGAACGAACCATTAAATTAATGGAAGTGACCCGTTTACGCGATACACCAATTATCACTTTCATGAATAAACTTGACCGAGATATTCGCGATCCGATGGAATTATTAGATGAAGTGGAAAGCATATTAAAAATCCATTGTGCACCGATTACTTGGCCGATTGGTTGCGGTAAATTGTTTAAAGGAGTTTATCATTTATATAAAGATGAAACCTATCTTTATCAAAGTGGCCAAGGCTCTACTATTCAAGAAGTACGAATCGTGAAAGGCTTAAATAGCCCTGAATTAGACGCAGCCGTAGGTGATGACTTAGCCCAACAACTGCGAGATGAATTAGAGCTAGTAAAAGGTGCAAGTAATGAATTTGATTTGGATTTATTCTTAAGTGGTGAATTAACACCAGTCTTTTTTGGTACTGCATTAGGTAACTTCGGTGTCGATCATTTCTTGGATGGTTTAACCGAATGGGCGCCTGCACCACAAGCTCGCCAAGCAGATACTCGTAAAGTTTCAGCAGAAGAAGAAAAATTCAGCGGTTTCGTGTTTAAAATCCAAGCCAATATGGATCCAAAACACCGCGACCGCGTGGCTTTCCTTCGTGTAGTTTCTGGCAAATATGAAAAAGGCATGAAACTTAAACACGTACGTATTGGTAAAGATGTGGTTATTTCTGATGCGCTCACCTTTATGGCGGGTGACCGTACCCATGCCGATGAGGCCTATGCTGGTGATATTATCGGCTTGCACAATCACGGTACAATTCAAATTGGTGATACCTTCACACAAGGTGAAGATCTGAAATTTACCGGTATTCCAAACTTTGCCCCTGAATTATTCCGTCGTATTCGTTTGAAAGATCCTCTTAAACAAAAACAATTGTTAAAAGGCTTAGTACAACTTTCTGAAGAAGGTGCTGTGCAAGTATTCCGTCCATTAAGCAATAATGATTTAATTGTTGGCGCAGTTGGTGTGTTACAGTTTGATGTAGTCGTTTCTCGTTTGAAATCAGAATATAACGTTGAAGCCATTTACGAAACTGTCAATGTCGCAACGGCTCGTTGGGTAGAATGTGCGGATAACAAAAAATTTGAAGAGTTCAAACGTAAAAATGAGCAAAATCTAGCATTAGATGGCGGTGATAATCTGACTTATATCGCACCTACCATGGTAAATCTAAATCTAGCACAAGAACGTTATCCTGATGTGATCTTCTTTAAGACAAGGGAACATTAATTACAATACGAAGTGCGGTCTAAATTTATAGTGAATTTGGTACCGCACTTTTTTAGTGATAAATAAAAATTAAAATAACTAAGGTGCGGTTAAATTTAATTGCATTTTTTATACAAAAGAAATTGAAAAATAAGATGGCTGGGGTACTAGGATTCGAACCTAGGGATGCCGAGATCAAAACCCGGTGCCTTACCGCTTGGCGATACCCCAACTAAAATTCTTTGATTGGAAATAAAGAAGATTTTATTTAGATAGTATGGCTGGGGTACTAGGATTCGAACCTAGGGATGCCGAGATCAAAACCCGGTGCCTTACCGCTTGGCGATACCCCAA
>NZ_JBTGNX010000008.1:0-108558 GCF_054332415.1 Haemophilus sp. SZY H56
TAGTCCGCGTGTCCTGGGCAGTCAACGTGTGCGTAGTGGCGAGTTGGAGTATCGTATTCAACGTGTGAGGTGTTGATAGTGATACCACGCGCTTTTTCTTCTGGCGCGTTATCGATTTGGTCGAATGCACGAGCTGCACCACCGTAGTGTTTTGCTAATACGGTTGTGATTGCTGCTGTTAAAGTTGTTTTACCGTGGTCAACGTGGCCGATTGTACCCACGTTTACGTGCGGTTTTGTACGTTCAAATTTTTCTTTAGACATTTAAAGAGTCCCTCTAAATAGACACGGTTATCGATGGGTAAATTAAACCACATTAACCAATAAAATCATTACTATTTAATAAAGGAAAGAGGAATTTGGAAGGTGGTGCTGATAGGCGGATTTGAACCGCCGACCTCACCCTTACCAAGGGTGCGCTCTACCAACTGAGCTATATCAGCGTTTGGAGCGGGCAGCGGGAATCGAACCCGCATCATTAGCTTGGAAGGCTAAGGTAATAGCCATTATACGATGCCCGCAGTCCTAAATTCATCTGTCCCATCAGAATTCATTTAGAAAATGGTGGAGGGAGAAGGATTCGAACCTTCGAAGGCTGAGCCAACAGATTTACAGTCTGCCCCCTTTGGCCGCTCGGGAACCCCTCCACGCTAAATGAATACTTGTTTACTAAAGGATGGTGCCGACTACCGGAATCGAACTGGTGACCTACTGATTACAAGTCAGTTGCTCTACCTACTGAGCTAAGTCGGCATGTCGTAAGCAAGTGAGGCGTATTATATGGAAATTTTTACTTCTGACAAGCTTTTTTTTTAAAAAAAAAGTTTTTTTTGATTATTCGTCTAATTTACAAGCAAAAATATATTACCAGAATACAAAACTTATCAATTTTAATAAAAATCAATGATCATTCTTCATTTATAGGGTATATTTTGTCCAGTTTTTCTGTCTATACATAAAACACCGTGAATATTACTGAACAATTTATACCTTTTTTAAACTTTAGCCGTCAACAATGGGCTGAATTAAGAAAATCTGTTCCGCTAAAATTAACGGAGCAAGATCTAAAGCCACTTTTAGGCTTTAATGAAGAGCTTTCTCTTGATGAAGTAAGTACTATCTATCTACCGCTTGCACGTCTCATCAACTACTATATTGATGAAAACCTTCGCCGCCAAACGGTTTTAAATCGATTTCTTGACGGACAACGCCCTAAAGTGCCCTATATCATTAGTATTGCAGGAAGCGTTGCGGTCGGGAAAAGCACTTCAGCACGCATTTTACAATCACTGCTCACCTATTGGCCCTTTGAGCGGAAAGTAGATCTCATTACTACCGATGGTTTTCTCTTGCCACTGGAAAAACTGAAAAAAAAGAATCTCTTACAAAAGAAAGGATTCCCGATTTCTTATGATACGGCCAAGTTAATTCAATTTCTAGCTGATATCAAATCAGGCAAGCCATCTGTAAAATCGCCCATTTATTCTCATCTGACTTACGATATTGTTCCTAATAAGTTCAATATTGTCGATCAACCCGATATTTTAATTTTAGAAGGATTAAACGTTCTCCAAACAGGTTCAAACAAAGCCAATCAAACCTTCGTATCTGATTTTGTAGATTTTTCTATCTATGTGGATGCAGACGAAAAACTTCTTAAAGAATGGTATATCAAACGATTCTTAAAATTCCGCCAAAGTGCTTTTACAAATCCTGACTCCTATTTTAAACATTACGCTAATCTCTCTGAGCAAGAGGCCATTGAAACGGCTAGCAAAATTTGGGATAACATTAATGGATTGAATTTAAAACAAAACATTCTGCCGACTCGTGAGCGAGCCAATCTCATTCTTAGAAAAGGTGAAAATCACGAAGTTGAGTTAGTGAAATTAAGAAAATAAAAAAAAGCGGTCAGATCAAATTGACCGCTCTTTTTCTCACTACCTTACGACATCCTTCCATTCTCAATACCAATCACCTGATCACAAATAGCCATAGTCGATTGGCGATGACTCACGAGAATAATCAATTTTTCTGCTTTCACATTCAGCAACGATTTTAAAATCATCGCTTCATTTAAGCTATCTAAGTTGCTAGTCGGTTCATCAAGCAAAATAATTGGCGCATTGTGTAAGAAGGCACGGGCAATACCGATACGTTGTTTTTCACCATCAGAGAGATTGCCGCCCAATTCCGTCATTTTCGTTTGATACCCTTCAGGCAAGCTTAAAATGAAATCATGAATTGACGCTTTCTTCGCCGCTTCCATAATTTCTTCTAACGTTGCATCACGGTGCGCAAGGCGAATATTTTCCTCGATGGTTTCGTTAAAAATATAGGTTTGCTGAGTAATGTATGCCATATTGTCACGCAAACTACGGGTGTTGATATTCGGTAAGCTTTCGCCATTAATTTTAATGCTACCTGATTTAGGATCGTAAAAACGCATCAGCAGTTTTAACAGGGTACTTTTACCACTGCCGCTTCTGCCGTGAATACCTAAAATTTCACCCTTTTTCACAGACAAGCTAACATCCGATAAAATTTGTTCTTCACCATAGGCAAAACTTACATTCTCAACATCAATGCGAGAAACCTCTTTCAAATCGACCGCACTTTCTACATCTTTTAATTCGGGTTCTTCTGCTAGCAAGCTCAATACACGCTCACCTGAAGCCAAGGTTTGTAACAAGTTGCTTGAAAGGTTACTTAACGCAATAACGGGGCCATAGCTCGACATCAATAAAATCACGCCAATTAAAAAGGCAGAAAAATCAATCTTATCTAAACTAAATAAAATTAAGCCAGTAAACAGCATAATAATGTTGAAAACGGATACCGCCACTTCAGTATAAATACGGACTTTCGCTTCTTGGTCTTTGATGCGCTCAAAAGCTGTATCAATTTTTTGGCTGCGTTGTTGGATTTCATCTAACCGTTGTTTCGCATAACCGAAAAGTTGAATTTCTTTCATACCACGCACGCTGTCGAGGAAGAAGTCATTCATTTCGCCCACTAATTCACGATAACGTCTGCCATCTTCACGTGCCAATTTGGTGGTGATAATCGGTAGAATCACGCCTACTGTTAAATACGCAGCCAATGCTACAAGCACAAACCAACCTGAAAGATGCGCAAAGACCAACAATAAAATCGCAGAGGTAAAGAACGCAATCATAATTGGTGCAATGGTGTGTGCATAGAACACTTCAAGTAATTCAATATCATTGGTGACTAATGACACTAATTGCCCTGCCTGTTTATCTTGCAACTTCACAAAAGCCAAACGGCGTAAAGAAGAAAACACTTTATCGCGCAATAATGCCAATAATTTAAAAGCAATATAGTGCCCGGACATTTGCTCTAAATAACGCAATGCGCCACGAGCCACCGCCAATACGATAAGTGCGGTCAAAATTCCAGAGAAAGTTAAATGGGTGTCAAAGTTAAGAAGATTCACTAACCCCATCGCACCCAGCACCATAATAAAGATGGCAGCTAGGAAACCGAGCGTACCCATAGTAATGGTAAACGCCATAATATGTGCAAGTGGAGTTACTAATTTCAACAAATGCCCCATTACAACAAAACCATTTTTACGCATTTGCCACCTCTCTAATTTGTTCTAAATCTTTTTGTTGTTGGAACATTTCAGCATACGCACCTTGTTTTGCCATTAAGGTTTCGTGTGCGCCTTGCTCAATCAATTTGCCTTGGTCAAGTACGTTAATACAGTCCGCATTTACCGCATTCGCCAAGCGGTGAGAAATCATCACAATCGTTTTTTGTTGTTTAAATTGCTGAATGAACTGCAAAATAATTTCTTCGCTTTCCACATCAATATTACTGGTCGCTTCATCAAAAATATAAAGCTCGGCATTGTGTAGTAAAGCACGCGCTAAGGCTAAACGTTGAATCTGACCGCCAGATAAATTTGCGCCACGGCTTAATAATTGCATATCTAATCCGCCATTATCTCGAACGAATTGCGCCAGATTGACTTGCTCTAAACACGCATAAATTTGCTCATCTGTAGCATCAATTTTCGCCATCTTCATGTTTTCACGTAGCGTACCTTTAAACACATAACTGCTATGGCTCACCAAAGAAACCTTTTCATAAAACGAATGGCGATCAATAGATTGAATTTCTTGGCCGTTGAATAGAATTTTGCCTTGTTGCGCTTTATTAAAGCCCATTAGCAATGAAACCAAGGTAGATTTACCACAACCACTTTTACCCACAAATACTGTAAGCTGATTTGGTAAGATACTTAAATCTAAACCTGTAATCGCTGGTTTTTCTTCGCTATAAGCAAAATGCAGATTTTGAATATCCACCTGAATAGCATTTTTCGCTGCAAAATCGACCGCTTGTGTTTGAGTTTCTACGGGCGTATCTAACAATGTGAAAATCTTGTCTGATGCGGCTTTACCATTCATCGCCACATGGAAGAATGAACCCAATAAACGAAGTGGAATAAAGAATTCAGAAGAAAGTAAAATAAATAAAATGACACCTAATACGGTTAATTGGTCCGCTTGGAATTGCAACAAAGCCGTTAAAATCCCGATTGCCGCACCACCGTAAGCAAGTAAATCCATCAGTGATACGGAATTAAGCTGCATGGTCAGTACTTTCATAGTGATTTTGCGGAAATGTTCCGCTTCTTCATCCATTGCTTTTGCTTTATAAGCATCATCTTGATAGATTTTTAGCGTGATTAAACCTTGTAGGTTATCTAAAAAGCTGCTGCCTAATCCCACATAAATGGACCAATATTTTGCCAAGAGTTTTTTCGCAATTTTATTCACTGCAATAATAGACACTGGAATCAGCGGCACGCAAATCAGCAAAATCACGGCTGTTTTAAAGCTGAAAAAGATCAGAAAAGCGAAGAGTGTGAGCGGTGCAAGCAAGCTATAAAAAAGCTGAGGCAAATAACGTCCGAAATAGATTTCAAGTTGTTCTACGCCTTCTGAAGCCACTTGAATGATATTTGACGTAGATTGTTGATTCACTTGGTTTAGTGGCATCAAAGCCAATTTTCGATAAATGAGGCTACGCAACTCATGTTTCACTTTTGTACTGGCAAAATAAGAAGCCTGCACTGATTTTTTACCCGCAAAAGCACGTAATGCCAATGCCGCAATTAAAATCACACCTAAACCCACCGCACTTGGCATCGTCAACTCTTTAAAATAAGCGGCCTGTAAAATATAAGAAAACACGACGGCACTAATAATCCCACCAATTAACGCCACCCAGTTCCATAACACCGTGATGCCAATCCATTTTTTACTGTCGGCCACCGTGTTAATTAGACGTTTATCTATCATCATAATGATTGCTCCTAAAAACAAAAAAGAAGTACGCACATTACTATGCGTACTTTGCTATCAATCTAACAACTAAAAACAAGTCTATTTCGTATCATTGCCTTTAAGCGATAAAAATCATGAAAATTATAGTCAAGAATATAAACAAATAACAGATCTAATTGAAAATTATTTTTATTTATATCTTAAGTAAAAAAATACCGCACTTGATTTCCCTAAGTGCGGTTATCTTTAGTGATATTTTTGAATATTAGACTAAACGTCTAAGTTTGCTCGCAACGCATTCATTTCAATGAATTCACGACGAGGCTCAACTTCATCCCCCATTAATGTGGTGAAGAGTTGGTCTGCGGCAACAGCATCTTTAATTGATACTTTTAACATACGACGAGCATTTGGATCCATAGTGGTTTCCCAAAGTTGCTCAGCATTCATTTCACCTAACCCTTTATAGCGTTGGATTTCTAAGCCACGACGAGATTCTTTCATCAACCATTCAACAGCTTGTTCAAATGATTGAACGGGCTGAGTTTTTTCACCACGAGTGACGTAGGCTCCCTCTTCTAGTAAGCCATTCACTTGCTGACCGAATACGGTAATCTTCGCAAATTCATTGCCCGTCACAAAATCAAAGTTGATGAAGTAATCAGTATCAATACCATGTTTACGAACAGTAATAACGGCTTCATATACTTGGCGTTCGCTGTTAAATTGGGTTCTTGCTGAATATAAATGCGCTTCTGTTTCTTTTTCAGTTAAGTATGCAACAAAAGCATTCGCCCAATTTTCGACCGCACTTTCATTACGCATTAAATCAATGGTTAATTGTGGTTGGTAAACCAATCCTTGTAACAATGGCTCAGGATAGTAACGACTTAAACGAGTAATTAATTTCTGAACATTGTTATATTCGCCTACTAATTTCTCAAACACTAAATCATTCATTGCCGGCGCATTAGCACTAATATGTAACGCAGCACCATCTAACGCAAGCATTAACTCATATTGCACCATTTCGTCGTTATCTTTAATATAACGCTCTTGTTTACCTTTTTTCACTTTATAAAGTGGCGGCTGAGCAATATACACGTAACCACGCTCAATTAATTCCGGCATTTGACGATAGAAGAAGGTCAACAATAAAGTACGAATGTGTGAACCGTCCACGTCCGCATCGGTCATGATAATGATGTGGTGGTAACGTAATTTATCCGGGTTATATTCATCGCGGCCAATACCACAGCCAAGCGCTGTAATTAATGTACCCACTTCTTGAGAAGAAAGCATTTTGTCAAAACGTGCTTTTTCAACGTTAAGAATCTTTCCTTTTAACGGTAAAATTGCTTGGGTTTTACGATCACGACCCGATTTTGCAGAACCGCCTGCAGAATCCCCCTCCACGAGGTAAAGTTCTGACAGTGCGGGATCTTTTTCTTGGCAGTCCGCTAATTTACCCGGAAGGCCTGCAATATCTAATGCACCTTTACGACGAGTCATTTCACGCGCTTTACGTGCTGCTTCACGTGCACGTGCAGCCGTAATGATTTGATTTACAATGATTTTCGCATCGGCTGGATTTTCTAATAAATATTCCTGCATACGCTCATTCATAGCAGATTCAACCGCACTTTTCACTTCAGAAGACACTAATTTGTCTTTTGTTTGTGAAGAGAATTTAGGATCGGGCACTTTCACCGAAATAATCGCCACCAAACCTTCACGCGCATCGTCACCTGAAGTGCTCACTTTCTCTTTTTTCAGTAACCCTTCGCTTTCCATATAGTTATTTAAGCTACGGGTTAATGCACCACGGAAACCGGCTAAGTGAGTACCACCATCACGTTGTGGAATGTTATTGGTAAAGCAATAAACGTTTTCGTTTACGCCATCATTCCATTGCAATGCAACTTCCACCCCAATGCCGTCTTTTTCAGCTGAAAAATAGAATGGTTTTGGGTGAATTGGATTTTTATTTTTATTTAAATATTCAACGAACGCTTGAATACCACCTTCATAATGGAAGTGATCTTCCGTGCCATCCCGTTTATCAATTAAACGAATGGATACACCAGAATTTAAAAATGAAAGCTCACGTAAGCGTTTTGCTAAAATTTTGTAATCGAAAGTTGTAATTGCAAAGATTTCTGGACTTGGCCAGAAACGCACCGTTGTACCTGTTACTTGCGTTTCACCAATAACAGTTAAAGGCGCTTGAGGCTCGCCTAAGTGATAGAATTGCTCATACACGTGACCTTGACGACGAATGGTTAATTGCAATTTATCAGAAAGTGCATTTACCACCGAAACACCCACGCCGTGTAAACCACCTGATACTTTATAGGAGTTATCATCAAATTTACCGCCCGCGTGAAGTACTGTCATGATGACTTCTGCTGCAGAAACACCTTCTTCTGGATGGATATCTACTGGAATACCACGGCCGTCATCTTGTACGGAAACAGAATTATCATCATGAATGGTCACGATAATATCGGAACAATGACCCGCAAGGGCTTCATCGATCGCATTATCCACCACCTCAAACACCATATGGTGTAAACCTGTTCCATCATCAGTATCCCCAATATACATGCCCGGACGTTTCCGAACCGCATCAAGCCCTTTTAAGACTTTAATACTTGATGCACCATAAGCATTTTCCGTAACAGGTGTTTCTGACATAGTTTTTCTCTATTTTGTAATGAAAATTGTGCGGAATTATAGCAAAAAACTGACTATTTTGCGAAATAAAAGTGCGGTCAAAGTTTGTGTTATTTTTTTATTTGACATCTCGATTTTTCTCCTTATATTACGACGCTACCTCATTTTTTGTATAGAAATGAGTTTTGTTGTACTAAAAATTAAAGGATTATCACATGATTTCATTCCTAAAGTCTAATCCAGGTACACCTGTTCCTGATACTGAAATTAGAGAGCGTTATAATCGCTTAAGATGGCATGCATTATTTGGCATCTTTATCGGTTATGCAGCATTCTATATTTTACGTAATAACTTCCTTCTTTCTTCTCCTGAATTAATTAGCGATTTTGGTTTCACCAAAAAAGATATCGGTTTTATTTCCGGTACCATGTTAATTGTTTATGGTTTAAGTAAAGGTTTCATGTCTGCAATCGCAGATAAATCAAATCCGAAACACTTTATGATTTTCGGCTTAATGATGTCGGCAGCAGTAAACTTAATGATGGGCTTCAGTGCATCATTTTGGGCATTCTTATTCCTTTGTGTACTTAATGGTATCTTCCAAGGGATGGGTGCTGGTCCAGCGTACATCGTACTAGCAAGCTGGTTCCCACGTAAATCTCGTGGTGTAACAACCGCTATATTCAATATCTCTCACAACGTAGGTGGTGGTTTAGTCGCCCCAATTGCGGGTGCAAGTATCGCTTGGTTGGGTCAAGAGCATTGGCAAGCCGCACACTTTGTTGTACCTGTAGCAATTGCTACTATTGTTGCGATTATTTTCTACATCTTTGGTGCGGGTCGTACTTACAATGAAGGCTTACCACCAGTTGGAAAAATTCTTGAAAGTGAAAATGAAGAATTAGTTGTCACAAAAGAAGAAAACGTCAACTTAACCACATGGGAAATCTTCCGTGATTACATTATGAAAGACATTAATGTGTGGTTTGTTTCTTTTATCGACGTATTCACTTATATGATCCGTTTTGGTGTATTAACCTGGCTACCACTTTATTTGTTAGAAACTAAAGGTTTCACTAAAGCTCAAATGGGGACAGCATTTGCTATCTTTGAATGGGCAGCAATTCCTTCTACGCTATTAGCAGGTTGGTTAACTGATACTTATTTCAAAGGTCGCCGTATGCCACTTGCTATCATCACCTTATTCGGTGTGGGCGCAGCAATGTTTGTTTACTGGGGCGGTAGTGACTTATTAACCGTCACCATCGGGGCAGGTATTATTGGATGCTTAATTTATGTGCCAATGTTCTTATCTTCACTTCAAACTATCGAGCTAGTTCCTTCTTTTGCAGCAGGTTCTGCAACAGGCTTACGTGGTTTATTAAGTTATATCTTAGGTAGTTTCTCTGGTACTGCATTATTTGGTATTTTAGCTGATAAATTCGGTTGGGACGCTGGTTTCTATCTACTACTATTCGCTGTAGCTGGCTGTATTTTCTGCTGCTATATGACACATTTAGGTGTATTACGTTTAGAGCGTAAAAAAGCACAAATAGCTAATAACTAATCTATAAAAATGGGCAAAATCGAATAATCTTTGTTGCCCATTTTTCTCACTTCAACAAGATTAATTGTGGTCAATGTTTAAAAAGATTTTTTAATCCAAAGTTTGAATATAAACGATAAAGCATATCTTCACACCGGGTTATTTCTCTTTTAGGGTAACAAAAGCATTTCTTTTGATTGAAAAATATAACGTGCAATAACATATGCTTCAAGTGAAGAAAGCCACAACAAATAACAATCATTCTCAATAATTAAATAAAAACAATCACTTACCCTCTTATTTTGTAAGGAAAATAAGGGTGTTTTTGATTCTGATCAAATAAAGTTCCTCCATCAAGGCATATCATAGCTAGATTAACCATACAAGTAACGTGCCAATTTGGAGTGATCATATGCAACGAAGTGATGGATTATTTTCTGCTTTAGCAGAAGTTTCCCGTCGGGATTTTATGAAATTATGTACCGCACTTGCGGCGACCATGGGGTTAAGTTCAAAAGCGGGTGCAGAAATGACCGCTGCTTTAACCGAACCTAAACGTCCACCAGTATTATGGATCGGTGCGCAAGAATGTACGGGTTGTACTGAATCCTTGCTACGCGCGACCCACCCAACAGTCGAAAACTTGGTATTGGAAATGATTTCCTTAGAATACCACGAAACGCTTTCTGCAGCCTTTGGGGAACAAGCTGAAGATAACAAACACAATGCAATTAAACAGTATTATGGAAAATATGTTTTAGTCGTAGATGGATCTATTCCGGTGAAAGACGGCGGCGTCTATTGTATGGTAGCAGGTAAACCGATTGTAGAACACATCCAAGAAGCCGCTAAAGGGGCTGCCGCAATTATTGCGATCGGTTCTTGTGCAGCATGGGGTGGCGTACCTTCTAGCGGTGGTAACCCAACTGGCGCAAGCAGCTTATCTGAAGTATTACCAAAAGGCACTCCGGTGATTAATATTCCAGGTTGTCCACCAAATCCACACAACTTCCTTGCAACTGTCGCTTATATTCTTACTTATAAGAAACTACCCGCAATGGACAAATTAAATCGTCCATTATTCGCTTACGATCGCTTAATTCATGAAAACTGCTATCGTCGCCCGCACTTTGATGCCGGTCGCTTTGCTAAAGAATACGGCGATTATGGTCACCGCAACGGTTGGTGTCTGTATCATCTCGGTTGTAAAGGACCAGAAACTTACGGTAACTGTTCTACTTTAGAATTCTGTGATGTCGGCGGTAATAACTGGCCGGTTGGTATCGGGCACCCTTGCTATGGTTGTAACGAAAAAGGTGTGGGCTTTACCAAAGGTATTTTCCAATTAGCGGGCGTAGAAAACCCAACACCGCGTGTTGAAAAACCAGATGTGAATAATACCGAAGGTTCAGGTGCAACCATGACCGCCATTGGCTTATTAGGTGGTGCAGCTGCAATCCTAGCAGGCGTGAGTGTTGTGACCTTACGCGAATTAAGCGCTCAACATAAAGCCCGTTCCGAAGCTAAAGCCGCAGAGAAAGAACAACATACAGGTAAATAAGATGGATAGACGAAAATTTCTAAAAGCTGGTATGCTTGGCGGAATCGCTTCCTCCTTGCCTGTGTCGAGTGTGCAGGCAACGGAAACGGTTGAGCCCATTCCTGGCGCACTAGGAATGCTTTACGACTCTACCCTTTGCGTAGGTTGTCAAGCATGTGTAGCTGAATGTCAAAACGTAAACCACACACCTGTGAATCCAAAAGGTGATCAAACTTGGTCAAATAACGACAAACTCACTCCATTTACTCGTAACGTGATTCAAGTATGGAGTGATGGTGACGGCACAAATAAAGATAAAACAGAAAACGGCTATGCTTACGTGAAAAAACAATGTATGCATTGCGTTGATCCTAACTGTGTTGCGGTTTGCCCGGTTCAAGCCCTTACCAAAGATCCAAAAACCGGTATCGTAAAATATGATCCCGATATCTGTACTGGTTGCCGTTATTGCATGGTCGGCTGTCCTTTTGATGTGCCAAAATACGACTATGACAATCCATTCGGTGAAATCAGCAAATGTGAACTCTGTAACCAAAAAGGTGTTGAACGCTTAGATAAAGGCGAATTACCTGGTTGTTGTCATGTTTGCCCAACTGGTGCCATTATTTTTGGTACACGTGAAGAATTATTGGCTGAAGCTAAACGTCGTTTAAGCTTATTACGTGGTACTGAATATGATTACCCACGTCAACACGTCAATAGTACAGATAAATACCGTGCTACCGTACCGGCATATCAATATCACATCTACGGTGAAAAAGAAGGTGGTGGTACACAGGTGCTCGCCTTAAGTGGTGTACCTTTTGCTAATCTTGGTTTACCAGACTTAGATGAAGTTGCAACGGGTTCTCGTGCCGCGCATTTACAACACTTCTTGTATCGCGGTTTAGCCTTACCGTTAGTGGCACTTGCGGGTCTAACCTTTATGACTTACAAAAATATGCACGGCGATAAAATTGCTGAGCGTATTGCAGCACAAAAAGAAGCTATGCGTCAGGCACGCAAGGAAATGGAAGAAGCGGAGGATGAGCATCATGAGTAATCCACGTCCAGTGGGCGGTCGCCTTGTTTCTACCGCAATTCTCTTTTTTGCACCACTTGCCGTGCTTTGCGTTTTATTGATTTTAAAACGTTTAGTGTTTGGTATCGGTTCTGTAACCGCACTTAACGGCGGTTATCCTTGGGGTTTATGGATTGCCTTTGACTTACTTGTTGGTACAGGATTTGCCTGTGGCGGTTGGGCACTCGCTTGGACAGTGTATATTTTCAATAAAGGGAAATATCACGCTCTTGTTCGCCCAGCATTGCTTGCAAGTTTATTCGGCTATTCCCTTGGTGGTTTATCTATCACCATTGATATGGGACGTTATTGGCATTTGCCATATTTCTACATTCCAGGTCAGTTCAACACGAATTCCGTTCTATTTGAAACGGCATTTTGTATGACGGTGTATATTATCGTGGTGACCCTAGAATTTGCCCCTGTATGGCTTGGTTTCTTCGGCTTGAAAAAATGGTTTAATAAACTGAATAAAATCATGTTTTTCATTATTGCCTTGGGTGCCTTGTTACCAATGATGCACCAATCTTCAATGGGTTCCTTGATGATTGTGGCTGGTCATAAAGTACATCCAGTATGGCAAAGCTATGAAGTTTTACCGATACTCTCCTTACTGACTGCATTCATTATGGGCTTCTCTATCGTGATCTTTGAAGGCTCCTTAGTTAAAGCGGGTCTTGCAGGAAAAACGCCAGATGAACGTCATTTATTCACTCAACTTGCACGCGTTACCGCAGGATTAATTTTCTGTTTCTTAGCGGTGCGTTTTGGTGAGTTGATTTATCACGACAAACTGCAAATGGTTGTAGGTTTCGATAAATTAACTCAATTTGAAGCATGGATGTTCTGGATGGAAGTCTGGTTGATGGTATTACCATTACTAACCCTCTTCCTTGGGGAGAAAAAATCAGATTCCCGTTGGTTATTTATTTCGGCATTAAGCATGTTACTCGGTGCAGCATTATGGCGTATGAACTACTCGCTTATCATGTATAACCCGGGCAATGGTTATCAATATTTCCCATCAGCGGAAGAATTGCTTATTTCAATTGGCTTCGTTTCTATTGAAGTATGTGCCTATATTTTAATCATTCGTTTATTCCCTGTATTGCCGGTATTTAAAGAAAAACATACCGAAGACTCAGAAAAAATTATTGTCGAAAAAGCGGCATTCAGCAAAAAAGTTAGCGGAGCAGAATAATGTCAGAAAAAAAACGTATCTCAATTGACCCAATTACCCGTATTGAGGGTCATTTACGTATTGATTGCGAAATTGAAAATGGTGTCGTCACCAATGCTTGGTCCTCAGGAACCATGTGGCGTGGTATGGAAAATATCGTAAAAGGTGCCGACCCACGTGATGCATGGATGATTATGCAACGTATCTGTGGCGTATGTACCACAGTACACGCGATTATCAGCGTACGTGCCGTAGAAGATGCTATTGGTGCAAAAGTTCCCGTCAATGCACAGTACATTCGTAACATGATTCTTGCTGCACATAGTATCCATGACCATATCGTGCACTTCTATCAACTCTCTGCGATGGACTGGGTGGATATCACCGCTGCGCTACAAGCTGATCCTGAAAAAGCAGCAGATATGCTAAAAGGTGTCTCTACATGGTCATTAAACAGTGCTAACGAATTCCGCAATGTACAGAAAAAAATTCAAGCATTAGTGGATAGTGGACAACTTGGTATTTTCGCTAACGGTTACTTCGGTCACGCTGCAATGAAACTTCCACCAGAAGTCAACCTCATTGCCGTCGCGCACTATTTGCAAGCCCTTGAATGTCAACGTGATGCTAACCGTGTAGTCGCATTACTCGGTAGTAAAACACCACACATTCAAAACTTGGCGATTGGTGGTGTAGCAAACCCAATTAACTTAGATTCCCAAGCGGTACTAAACCAAGAACGTCTCATGTTCGTGAAAGCTTGTATCGATCGCTTAACTGACTTCATTAACCAAGTGTATAAAGTAGATGCAGCAGTATTTGCGGCTTACTATCCTGAATGGTTAAGCTTAGGCAAAACATCTGGCAACTACTTATCTGTACCAGAATACCCAATTGATGCAGATAACTCTAAATTCATGTTAAAAGGTGGTTATATCGAAAACGGCGATTTATCCACTTTCCGTCCTATCGACCAACAAAAAGATGAGTTCGTTGTAAAAGGAATCAAAGAGAGCGGTAAACACGCTTGGTACGAAGATGATGAACCATTAGAACCGTGGGCTGGTTTAACTCGTCCTAAATACACTGGATGGCAGGATGACGGTAAATATTCTTGGGTAAAAGCCCCAACCTTCTACGGAAAAATCGTTGAGGTAGGTCCTCTCGCCTATTTAATTTGCGGCTTGGCAGCGAATGACAAACCAACCGTTACCCATTTCAACGAATTAAAAGGCATTTATGAAAAATTAACCGGTAATACTCTAACCACCGATCAATTACATTCTACCCTTGGACGTATTATCGGCCGTACCGTGCATTGCTGTGCGATCAACGATATTTTAAGTGCTCAATGGCAAATGCTCATTGATAATATCGCTAAAGGTGATATGACGGCTTATATTAAAACGGATATTCCAGCAAACGGTGAATTCCGTGGTGTTGGTTTCGGTGAGGTACCGCGCGGTATGCTTTCTCACTGGGTGGTGATCAAAGACGGTCGCATTGAAAACTATCAAGCCGTTGTACCATCTACATGGAATGCAGGTCCACGTAACGAACAAGACCAAATGGGTCCTTATGAACTTTCCATTATTGGTACACCGGTGGCAGATCCAACTAAACCATTGGAAGTGGTCAGAACCATTCACTCTTTCGACCCTTGTATGTCTTGTGCCGTGCACGTAGTTAATACCGAAAATGGTGAAGTGACTGAAGTGAAGGTGTTGTAATGAAGCCGTTAATTCTAGGCGTCGGCAATATTTTGTTAAGTGATGAAGGTGTCGGTGTACGCGTTGTGCAGGAGCTTGAAAAACGTCCTGAAATTCAACCGCACTTTGACATCATCGATGGTGGTACTTGTGGCATGGAATTACTGGATGCGATGGCAAATCGCGAGCATTTGATTATTGTCGATGCCGTGCTTGCTAACAAACAACCAGGTGAAATTATCGTGTTACATGATGAGCAGGTGCCTACCTTTTTCTCTCGCAAAATTTCACCACATCAACTCGGCATTTGTGATGTACTTTCTGCAATGAAATTAACGGATGAATTCCCAAAACACCTTTGCCTCATCGGCATCCAACCAGAATCGCTAGAATCTGGAATTGGTTTGACGGAAACAATACAAAACGTGTTGCCAAAGGTTTTTGAAACGTTAAATCAAGTCATTAAGGAATACGGTTTGAATCTAGATTCCCCTCTTTAGAAAAGAGGGGGACTTTCTTTAAGATTTCACCTGCTATGCTTTAATCTTATTAATATTGAAAAATAAACCATGTATCGACACGAAAAAACACCTGAAAATTCTACCGCACTTTTAACCTCTGTCACCGGCTTTGAAGAAAACCCAACAGATATTTTCCTTACCGAAATGAAAAACATTGTGCCTGAAATGCAAGATCTCCCTTTCTATCACAAAGGCATTGAATGTTTTTGCCCTAAATTTGTTTTATTTGAAGACCAATGGATTGGTACAGTATTAACCCCGTGGCTGATGAGTGTGGTGATTCTGCCAGGTCCTCAACAACAATGGGAACCGCGTGAATTAGGTGATAAACTCACTGTTCAACTGCCGTACAAAGCGCTAACCTTCACCGTTAGTAGTCTTGAAAATGTACCGCAATATTTAAGCTGTTCCTTACATTCACCACTCGACCCGAATCTGACTAACGAACAAGCGGCTCAACTCACACAGGATTGTTTGCGTACGGTTTTATCCATACCAACCGCACAACCGACATTTAATTCTGATCGCCGCAATCTATTTAAAGCCATGATCAAATAAATGTAAGCCGCAAACAGTTAATAAAAATAGGCAAAGTAAGATAACCTTCTTTGCCCATTTTGCGTTCTATCCCACACAAAGTGCGGTCAGTTTTCGCTTAATTTTTGACATTAAAACAATACACGTGCTTTAATTGTACCTTCAATTTCACGAAGTTTAGCTAATAACGGGGATGCGTCATCTGTTTCGATATCCACGACGACATAACCAATTTTCGGATCGGTTTGTAAAAATTGCGCCGCAATATTGAGATTGGCTTCAACAAAAATTTGATTTAATTTGTTTAATACACCCGGACGGTTTTCGTGAATATGAAGTAAACGTTTTGTACCAATGTGTTCTGGTAAAGATACTTCTGGGAAATTCACGGAAGAAAGAGTTGAACCATTATCAGAATATTTCACAAATTTACCCGCAACTTCAAAACCAATGTTTTCTTGGGCTTCTGCGGTTGAACCACCGATATGCGGGGTCAAAATCACATTATCAAATTTACGTAATGGTGAAACAAACTCTTCATTGATTGAAGCGGGTTCAACAGGGAATACGTCAACCGCTGCACCACGAACTTTACCTTGCTCAAGCGCAGCTGCTAAAGCATCAATATCCACTACCATACCACGTGCCGCATTAATCAAAATTGAATCTTGTTTTAACTGTGCAATACGTTCAGCACTCATTAAATTTCGGGTTGAAGGTAAATCAGGTACATGAAGCGAAATCACATCACAAGAACCCAATAACTCTTCAAGTGTGTGCAATTGTTTAGCATTACCCAATGGTAATTTATTTTCGATATCGTAGAAATGCACCTCCATCCCTAAAGATTCCGCAATAATACTTAATTGCGAACCGATATGGCCATAGCCCACAATACCGAGTTTTTTACCACGTACTTCATGAGAACCCACGGCAGATTTATTCCATAAACCACGATGTACATCTGCATTCGCTTGAGGAATATTGCGCATTAAGAGTAAAATCTCACCCAACACTAATTCAGCCACAGAACGTGTATTGGAGAACGGGGCATTAAATACTGGAATCCCGCGCATTTTTGCCGCATCAAGATCCACTTGGTTGATACCGATACAGAAACAGCCAATGGCAATAAGTTTCGGCGCAGCTTCAATCATTTCCTTAGTCAAATTAGTACGAGAACGTAAGCCGATAAAATGCGCATCTTTAATGGCTTCTTTTAGCTCATCACCATCTAAGGCTTTTTTGTAAAAGTCGATATTGGTGTAGCCTGCGGCATGCAAGGTATCTAATGCACTTTGGTGCACGCCCTCTAATAGCACAAATTTAATTTTTGATTTGTCGAGTGACACTTTGTTTGTCATGTTTGCTTCCTTATTTTTATTAATCGATGACTTTTGCGCCTTCTGGTGTACCAACAATCACAATATCCGCACTGCGTAAGGCAAAAATACCATTTGTTACCACACCAGCTACGTTATTCAATTCTTTTTCCATTTCCACTGGATTTAAAATGGCGAAGTTATGTACATCTAAAATCACGTTACCGTTATCCGTTACTACACCTTCACGATATTCAGGCGCGCCGCCAAGAGAAACTAATTTACGACCGACTTGTGAACGTGCCATTGGAATGACTTCTACTGGTAATGGGAAGGTCGTACCCAAAACATCCACTTGTTTACTGGAATCCACGATACAAATAAATTTTTTCGCTAAAGCGGCCACAATTTTTTCGCGAGTCAATGCCGCACCGCCGCCTTTGATCATCATTTTTTGTGGATTGATTTCATCTGCGCCATCTACATAAATATCTAAACTGGATACATCGTTAGCACTAAACACTTCAATGCCCTGTTTACGCAATAATTCTTCTGAGGCTTTAGATGCGGCTACCGCACCTTGAATTTGATCTTTTAATTCACCTAAAGCTTCAATAAAACAATTCACTGTTGAGCCACTTCCTACACCAACAATCGTATCGGGTTTAACATATTTTAACGCTGCGCGTGCTGCTAATTTTTTCATTTCTAGTTGATCCATTTCTCTGTCCCTTTTAAATTTTGAATAATAACGTAAACGTTTGCTTTACTTTAATATGACCCTATTAAATAAACAAGTGTAAAAATTTATTCGTGATGATGAAAAAATTTTATTCATCTAAGAAAAGCGCTAATAGTTCGTTTAAAAATAATTTCCCATGTTCGGTGATCTGCCAATAATCAGGTGTTTCCACAATATAATTCTGCTGGATCGCAAAATCAATTTGATTTTTGACCGCACTTTGCGAAAGCCCTGTGTAATATTCAAACTCTTGTTTTGGCACGGCTTCCAATAAACGAAAACGATTCATAAAGAACTCAAAAGCGCGGTCATTTTTTTCCACGTATTTTTCTTCATAAAGATATTCACCACGCAAATAGCCTTTTGGATGCTTCGTTTTAGAAAAACGTAAAATATCGCCATCAGGAAAAGTCAGTTTTCCATGTGCACCACAACCTATCGCCAAATAATCCCCGAATCGCCAATAATTCAGATTGTGCTGACATTGAAAGCCCGGCTTTGCATAAGCGGATGTTTCATATTGTTGATAACCCGCTTCGGTTAAAAGCTGATGGCCTTGCTCAAAAATATCCCAAAGCTCATCATCATCCGGCAATGTAGGCGGGCGATAAGCAAACATGGTATTCGGTTCAATGGTGAGCTGATACCAAGAAAGGTGTGGTGGAGCAAGCTCAATGGCTTGTCGCAAATCATCTAGCGCTTCCTCAAGTGCTTGATTTGGCAAGCCGTGCATTAAATCTAGATTGAAACTTTTTAACCCAGAAACTTTCGCTAAACTGACCGCACTTTTAGCTTCCTCCGCATTATGAATACGTCCTAAACGTTGTAATTTATCGTCATTAAAACTTTGGATGCCCATGGAAATACGTGTTACACCAGCATCCACATAGCCTTTAAAACGCTCCGCCTCCACTGTGCCTGGATTAGCTTCCATAGTTATTTCAATATTCTCTGAAAAAGGAATACGACGTTGAATTTCTGCCAATAACAACTTGATACTTTCCGCTGAAAATAAACTCGGCGTGCCACCACCAATAAAAATTGAATGGAGTGGACGATTTTGAATACTAGCCTGATATTTCTCTAAGTCTGCCTCAAGATCGGCGATCAGATGTTGCACATATTCTTGTTCAGGAATTGCGCCTTTCTGTGCATGCGAATTGAAATCACAATAAGGGCATTTCTGCACACACCAGGGAATATGCACATAAAGGGAAAGAGGGGGAAATTTTTGCATAATTAAAAGTCAAAAGGGCTTGTTTTCACAAGCCCTAAAAATGAGTCATTAATTGACCGCTCTTGCTGTTTTAGTCGCAGCTTTACGGCGTGGTGCTTTCGCTTTCGTTTCCACTTTCACGAACTCAATGCCTTCTGGTGGATTTTCTAACGCTAAGCCTAACACTTCATCAATGGTTTCTACCGCATGAATCGCAAGATTTTCTTTTACGTTACCAGGAATTTCTTCCAAATCTTTCACGTTATCTTTTGGAATCAATACGGTTTTAATGCCACCACGATGTGCCGCAAGTAATTTTTCTTTCAATCCGCCAATTGGTAATACTTTACCGCGTAGGCTGATTTCACCAGTCATCGCGACATCGGCACGCACTGGGTTACCCGTTAAGCAAGAAACCAATGCCGTACACATTGCAATACCTGCACTTGGGCCATCTTTCGGTGTTGCGCCATCTGGTACGTGAATGTGAATATCACGTTTTTCATGGAATTCAGAATTGATACCCAATTTTTCAGCACGTGCACGGACTACGGTCATGGCTGCTTGGATAGATTCTTTCATCACATCGCCTAATGAACCGGTGAAGGTTAATTTGCCTTTACCTACTACTGAAGCAGTTTCAATGGTTAGTAAGTCACCACCCACTTCTGTCCACGCAAGGCCTGTTACTTCGCCCACACGGTTTTGGGTATCCGCTTTACCAAATTCAAAACGTTTCACACCAAGATAGTCATGCAAGTTGTCTGAATTAACGGTAATCGATTTCACTTTTGGATTGACCAATAAATTCTTCACTGCTTTACGACAGATTTTAGAAATCTCACGCTCTAATCCACGCACACCAGCTTCACGGGTGTAATAACGGATAATATCTAAAATCGCGTTTTCTTCGATGGTTAATTCGCCTTTTTTCAATCCATTACGTTCAATTTGTTTTTGTAACAAATGTTGCATCGCAATATTCAGTTTTTCATCTTCGGTATAACCAGAAAGACGAATCACTTCCATACGATCTAACAATGGACCTGGAATATTCATGGAATTTGAGGTTGCCACAAACATCACATCAGACAAATCGTAGTCCACTTCAAGATAGTGATCGTTGAAGGTGGTATTTTGTTCTGGATCAAGCACTTCTAACAAGGCTGATGCGGGATCACCACGCATATCCGAAGACATTTTATCAATTTCATCAAGCAAGAAGAGTGGGTTTTTCACACCAACTTTTGCCATTTTTTGAATCAATTTACCCGGCAATGCACCAATATAGGTTTTACGGTGACCGCGGATTTCTGCTTCATCGCGTACCCCACCTAATGCCATGCGTACATATTTACGACCTGTTGCATTCGCAATAGATTGACCCAGTGAGGTTTTACCTACCCCTGGCGGCCCCACTAAGCAAAGGATTGGTCCTTTGATTTTGTTTAAACGCGCTTGCACCGCAAGGTATTCTAAAATACGTTCTTTCACTCGTTCTAAACCATAGTGATCCGCATCTAAAACCTGTTGAGCTTTTGCGATATCTTTCTTCACTTTGGTACGTTTATGCCATGGCACTTGAAGCATCCATTCAATATAGCTACGCACCACTGTCGCTTCAGCCGACATTGCTGACATCATTTTGAGTTTTTGTAACTCGCTTTCTACTTTATCACGCACATCTGCTGGCATACCTGCCGCTTCGACCTTTTGACGAAGTTGCTCAACTTCATCAATAGTATCTTCGCTTTCGCCTTCGTCCATTTCTTTGCGAATCGCTTTAATTTGTTCGCTAAGATAATAGTTACGCTGACTTTTCTCCATTTGTTTTTTCACACGGCCGCGGATGCGTTTTTCAACTTGAAGAATATCTGCTTCAGATTCCATCATGCCGAGCAAGTATTCTAAACGCTCTTGCACATCTGCCAGTTCTAACACGCTTTGTTTATGGCGAACGGTCACTGGAATATGCGCAGCCATGGTATCTGCTAAACGATCAGCATCATCAATGCGTTGAAGCGCACCTAAAACATCTGCAGGGATTTTTTTATTAAGTTGCAGATAACTTTCAAATTCATTTAAAACGGCTGCCTTCACCACATCTAATTCTTTTTCATCGCCAAACGTGGTTTCAATCGGTGTGACTTCCGCAGAAAAATGGTCTTCACCATCATTTAATTGATTGATTTTCGCGCGCTGTTGCCCTTCCACCAACACTTTCACTGTGCCGTCTGGCAATTTTAATAATTGAATAATATTGGCAATCGTCCCGACATCGAATACATCATCAACGGTAGGTTCTTCTAAATCAGCCTGCTTTTGTGACACCAATAATAATTGTTTGCACTCATTCATGGCTTCATCAAGGGCGCTAATCGATTTTGCGCGCCCAACAAAAAGTGGCATCACCATATAAGGGAAAACGACAACATCCCGTAATGGCAATACAGGAAGTGTACGTTGTTGAGTTCTTTTGGCGTTCATAGTTATCTCTCTTACATCAATTCTATAATTTCATTGAATATGGGGATGAGTTGCATAAATTCAAGGTAGGATTTGGCATATTAAGGAGAAATCGAAAAATAGGCAAGTAAAGAACCACCTTTATTGATGGTTAATTGGAAAAACCATGGAATACAGGTACAATAAGTGCGGTTAAAAATCAGCATGATTTTACCTAATAAAAACGTTTGAAAAAATAACCGCACTTTACCCATTATGACAGCAAAACAAACTATTACTTTCGCGACCTTTCAAGAATTACTGCCCGATTCTTGTAATCATCCATTAAAAAAACAATTAAGGGATAAAGCCCGTTATTATGGACGCAAATTTTTATTTAAAAAACAATGTGATGCATTGGTTAATTTCTTAAATACAAACCAAACTTGGATTCCGCTTTTTCAACAAAATCCATATCGTTTTAATGCATTGCTCGCAACCTATTGTGACAAACGTTTTTCTGCAACAGAGCGACTCAATGCCATTACCAATAGTCTGTTAATGCTTGAAGAAAAAATGGGCGTAGAATTTTGTAAAAAATTGCTACAAGAAAAATCCCTTTTATTGGCACAATTAACAGATCAGCTTGGTATCTATTTCAATATCAACCAGATTGATCCTTTTGAAGGTTATTTTTCCATTAACTTAAAAGATAATGATGGGCGTAGCATTTATGATGCTTCTTTCACCTTCTTAAAGCCAAATAAATTACTTATCGCCTCAATTCAAGGCCCTTCTTATGAAGAGGCGCAAGAAGCGGTAAAACAAACCACAAAAGAATTACACGGTGTTCGTCCAATGTTTATGTTGATGAATGTTTTCCGCTTACTAGCTGAAAAATGGCAATATGAATTAATCGGTATTCCTCACACTTCACAAGGTAAATACCGTTTATCTGCACGCAGTAAAATTCTATTCAATTACGATGAATTCTGGCAAGAAAACCAAGGGCAATTAAAAGGTCAATATTGGCAATTACCGCTTGAAAGCACCCGCAAACCACTGGAAGAAATCGCCAGCAAAAAACGTTCTATGTATCGAAAACGTTATGAAATGTTGGATGATTTGAGTGAAAAAATTACTCAATTTTCCTAAATAAAATAGACTTAAGCCAGGTTTAATGACAACCGAGCCTGGCCTAGGTAAACGATTGCTCACCCTGATATTATTGTTTTTATAAAAAACCACTCTTTGCTTTGAGGTTCTTTTTATGTAGAATACGCGCTCGGCTTATCCACTAATCCGAACACTAGGAGTTCTCCATAATGGAAACATCAAAGAAAAAGATGAAGTTCCCTTCTGCATTTAGCATTCTCTTTATTATTCTTCTTATTGCTATTGGTCTTACTTGGCTTATTCCCTCAGGGTCCTACTCTAAACTTTCCTACGACAACACCGAACATCATTTTATTGTCAAAACCCACGGAATTCCCGATCAAAGCTATCCAGCAACAGAACAAACGCTTAATCAACTCAATATCAAAATTCAACTTTCTCATTTCACCAACGGCATTATCAAAAAGCCGATTGCTATCCCCGATACCTATCAACGCATTGAACAACACGAAAAAGGCATTACAGATATGATTCACGCCATGGTGGATGGCACCATTGAAGTCGCGGATATTATGATTTTTATCTTCATACTCGGTGGAATGATTGGTGTGATAAACAAAACAGGAGCATTCAATGCCGGATTAATGTCTCTCACCAAAAAAACGAAAGGAAATGAATTCTCCGTTGTCTTTGCTGTCTGTGTGTTAATGCTGTTAGGCGGTACGGCTTGTGGCATTGAGGAAGAAGCAGTAGCCTTCTACCCAATTCTTGTTCCTGTCTTTTTAGCCTTAGGCTATGATTCCATTGTCTGTGTTGGTGCCATATTCCTCGCCGCCTCAATGGGAACGGCATTCTCTACAATCAATCCCTTCTCCGTTGTCATTGCCTCAAATGCTGCGGGTATTCCATTCACGGAAGGAATGGGATTTCGTACATTGGGACTTATTCTTGGTGGTGCGTGTGTGATTGCTTACATGTATTGGTATTGTAAAAAACTGCGTGCCAATCCTGAATTTTCTTATACGTATGACGATCGCCAAGCCTTCTATGATCTCTATATGAAAGATATCGATCCCAATGCAACCGTTGAATTTACCTTTAGAAGAAAACTGATTCTGATTCTATTTAGTGGCGCCTTTCCTCTCATGGTATGGGGTGTTATGTTTGGGGGCTGGTGGTTTCCTCAAATGGCGGCTTCCTTCCTAGCCATAACCATTATTATTATGTTCATCAGCGGATTGCCTGAAAAAGATGTCGTAAATGGGTTTACTCATGGCGCCTCTGAATTAGTCGGCGTCGCATTGATTATCGGACTCGCTCGAGCAGTCAATATCATTCTGGAACAAGGAATGATTTCAGACACGATTCTCGATTATATGACACATCTTGTCGGTGGAATGAATGGTGGCGTCTTTATTATTGGTCAGCTCTTGGTCTTCATTTTCTTAGGGTTAGTTGTACCTTCATCTTCAGGTCTTGCCGTACTCGCCATGCCAATTATGGCTCCGCTGGCTGATACCGTTGGCATCCCGAGAGACATTGTTGTATCGGCTTACAACTGGGGACAATATATTATGTTGTTCCTCGCACCGACAGGATTAGTCCTTGTCACGCTACAAATGCTTGGTATTCCATTCAACAAATGGTTGAAATTTGTCATGCCGATCGTAGGCTGTCAGTTTGTTATCTCATCGATACTTCTTCTCGTTCAAGTATTTATGTATGCACAATAAGCTATAAAATAAAAAGCCACGCAATCTTTCGTGGCTTCTTTTTCTCATCTGATGTTATTTAACAAACTCATCAAACTCTAACTCATAATCATCACCATCTCTGGTGTATTTGATATAACGTGGAAATTGTTCACCTGAGAATTTCTTCACCATAATATCCTTATTACCTGTTTTAAATGAATAAGTGATTTCCGTGACAGTTTGCTTATTATATTGGATCTGTTTTTCTACTTTCTTCACATTCACATTTTCCATTGGGTAAAGTTTTTTACCATTTGTAATTTGGAAGCTGGTTGGCAATTTATCGTAATAACTCAACTGAAATGCCATGGTGAATAAATCAAAAGTTGGTAATTTTAACGGCTCGGTTTCTAATCCATTTTTCACTTTACCGTATTCAATTATTGTTGGCGAAATTTTAGAAATAGCATAAGACTTACCATTACGTACATCTTGATAATTCACCATTTTAAATTGGCTCGAAGTTTGTGAACCACGAGAAGTAAACACAATGTTGTACAACGGAATATTAATTTTCGCATTGACTGAATATTGTGAACCATCAGCCTTAAAATGCACATAAGCGGGCATTAAATAATTTGAGCTGTATTTAATATTGTAATCCGCCGCAGACCATGCTGTTGGCACATAAGCAATTAATGCAGCAAAAAGGATTTTAAATAATTTCATTGGTTTTCCTTATAAAAATAGAATACTTATTAGAACAAAATCTGATTAATAAGTTTCATAAAAAAATAAAAAACGGTGCATAAAACAATATGCACCGTTTTAGCTAGCTATAAATTTTATAATAAAACATTTGCAAGTAATAAACCAATAACTAGACTAAAGACCATACTTAATAGCCCTGGTAACATAAAACTATGATTGAAAATATATTTACCAATTTTAGTTGTACCCGTTGTATCAAAATCAATTGACGCAATAATAGGACCATAATTAGGCACAAAGAAGTAACCATTTACTGCAACAAATACCCCAATTAAGACAGGCGCAGGAATACCTAATGCAATACCAAGTGGGAATAATGTTGCTACTGTTGCGCCTTGGCTATTAACTAAAACAGATAACACGAATAGCGCTAAAGCAAATGTCCATGGTGCAGTTTCCACTAAGCCTTTCACCATTTCTTTTACTTCTACCATATGTGCCTGCATCAACGTATCACCTAACCAAGCAATACCAAAAATGGCTATAACGGCACGCATGCCCGCATGGAATACGGAACCTTTAGTTATTTCTGTGCCATCCGGTTTACAAGTAAAGATAATTAATGCCCCAATAGATAGCATAATGATTTCAATCGTATGAGCCATCCCCATCGGTTTACCATCAAATACTGGACGTAAAGAAGGCACTGCACCCATTAACACAACGAGTAAAGCACCACATAAGAATAAGGAAAGAGAGATTTTAGCTGTTTTACTCACTTCAAATTCGTTTGTATCGGTTGTTGAATTGAATGCATCAGCATATTTCGGATCTTTTAAGCGACGTTGATATTCTGGATCATCTTTAAGTTCTTTCCCTATTTTGTTAACAAAGATACAAGCTAAGAAAAGACCTAAAATAGTCGCTGGAATAGTAATCATCAACACATCACCAAGATGAATACCTTGAGGTTCAAGATAAGCAACGACTGCCACCACTGCTGCAGCAATAGGACTTGCAACAATTGCAAACTGAGAAGCAATCACAGCCATTGAAAGTGGACGTTCAGGACGGATGCCATTTTGACGGCTGACTTCCGCAATAACCGGTAAAACAGAATAAGCAACATGACCAGTACCCGCCAAAAATGTAAATAACCACGTCACGGCTGGCGCAATAAAAGTAATATGTTTAGGATTACGACGTAAAATTTTAGTCGCAATTTTAATCATATAATTTAAACCACCCGCAGCTTGCATTGCAGCTGCCGCTGAAACTACAGCCATAATCATAAACATCACATCAATTGGTAAGCCTGCGGGTTTTAAACCAAAACCGAACGAGAGAATGGCCAGTCCTAAACCACCAAATACTCCTAAACCAATACCTCCGACGCGAGCGCCCACTAAAATACACAATAGCACAATGGCAAATTGCAATAAAAACATTGCAGACATACTGACCCCCTAAGTCAATAAAAAATCGTTGTCATATAATAAAACGTACGTAAATATAACAATAAATAGGTACGCATTCCATAATTTAGATCAAAAAATTTCAATATCTTGCATAGAAATGTGCAATTATTTTCCACACATTTTATGTTGCTAAATTAGAAATCTTCAAAATATTGCTGAATCACTTTTGGATCTTTAGTCTTCGTTAAAGCAAGTTGCAACAACACCCTCGCTTTTTGCGGATTTAACGTACCAGCAGCAACAAAACCATATTTAGAATCATCTACTTCAGCATCACGTGTTGTATAACCGGTGGGCACACGGGAAGAACGTACCACTGCAACACCATCTTTCGCCGCTTTTTCTAAACGTTTTAAGTGTGCGGCATTCACGTTACCATTACCTACACCCGCTGAAACAATACCTTGATAGCCTGCATCCAATAATGAATTTAACGGTTCAATTGGTGCATTAGAATAAGCATAAACAATGCCAACTTGCGGTAAACTGTCTAATTTATCTATGTTAAACGGTGTGTTTACGGTATGTTTACTTTCAGGCGAACGCTCGTAATCCACTTTGCTATTGTGAATATAGCCTAGCGTGCCATAGTTTGGTGAATGAAACGTCTGTACAGCAGTGGTGCTCATTTTAGTTACATCTCGCGCCCCTAATACTTCATCATTCATCGCTACTAATACGCCGCGGCCAGCTGATTTTTTATCAGATGCCACCACGACAGCATTATAAAGATTTAATGGACCATCCGCACTTTTTTCTGTTGCTGGACGCATCGCACCGACCAACACGATCGGTTTTTCACATTTCGCAGTCAGATCAAGAAAATAAGCGGTTTCTTCCATCGTATCTGTACCATGAGTAATCACAAAACCATCGGTGTCTTTACATTGTGTATTAATCGCTTTAGCTAATTTCAACCACACCTCATCACTCATATCCTGTGAACCAATTTTTACAATTTGCTCACCTTTTACATTGGCTAGCTGCTTAATTTCAGGCACTGCATCAATTAATGCCTCAATATTGAGTTGTCCTGCTTTATAAGTAGAAGAAACTGCAGTTTCACCACTTCCAGCAATGGTGCCGCCTGTCGCTAAAATTGTAATATTGGGTAATTCTGCTGCTTGTGCTACAGAAAAACCTAATCCAACCATCATAAGTGCGGTTAATTTTTTGAATTTCATTTTATTCCCCTTGAACTAACTCATTAAAGTATCGGCATTCTCTACCTAATTAGGTAGAGAATAAATACCAAGATAACCTATTTATGATCCCGATCACATTTTTAGCCATATGATTGTATAAGCTTTCGCCACCCCTGCGTTTACTTGAGAATTTTTTTGAAAGATAACCAAAGTACGGTTATACTTAAATCTTTATTTCATCTGAAGATAAACTCTTATTCATTATCAAAAATTAAGTTGAGAACAACATGCAAGAATTTATGCCTCAAGCAATTGAATTTGCTCAAAAACACACTTTTTTAACAATCGCATGGTTTGCTGTCCTTTTTATGACACTTTTCACCTTTTTTAAAAGTGCAACACAAAAATATCGCGTCATCACTAATCCAGAAGCCGTTCGCTTAATAAACGACGAAGAGGCGGTTGTGATTGACTTACGTCCTATCGATGAATTCCGAGGTGGTCATATTATTAACAGTGTAAACTTGCTTCCGACAGAAATTAAAAATCAAAATGTAGGAAAAATTGAACATTACAAAGGAAAGCCCGTTATCATTGTGGATATCAACGGTGTTTCTTCTTCCACATCTGCAGAGCTTTTAACCAAACAAGGCTTTGAAAAAGTCTATGTATTAAAAGACGGTTTAACGGCTTGGTCTGGTGCAAATTTACCATTAGTAAAAAAACATAAGTAAGGATCCTCTATGTCTGAACAAAATCAACAACCTGAAGTAGCCTCTGAAGAACAACAAGAAGCCGTACTTCAAATTCAACGTATTTATGTAAAAGATGTTTCTTTTGAAGCACCAAATCTTCCTCATATTTTCCACCAAGAATGGAAACCAAAACTTGGCTTTGATTTAAGCACTGAAGCCGTTCAAGTGGGCGAAGATTTATACGAAGTAACGTTAAACATCAACGTAGAAACGACCATGGAAGATTCTGGTGATGTAGCGTTTATTTGTGAAGTGAAACAATCTGGTGTATTTACAATCAGCGGTTTAGAAGATGTTCAAATGGCGCACTGCTTAACATCTCAATGCCCAAATATGCTTTTCCCTTATGCGCGCGAACTAATTTCTAACTTAGTCAACCGCGGAACATTCCCAGCATTAAACCTTTCTCCGGTAAACTTCGATGCGTTATTCATTGAATACATGAATAAGCAGCAAGCTGCAGCCGAAGTAGAAGAAAATCCAGAAACCCAACATTAATTTTGATAAGGGCAGGCGATATGGTCTGCCCTTTTATTTTTTTAAGGTGATTGAAATGAATACATCCCAATCTCCAATTACTATTCTTGGTTGCGGTTCTTATGGAACAGCACTCGCTATCTCATTTTCTCGTAATGGTTCGCCAACCTATCTTTGGGGGCACAATCCCGATCATATTCATCAAATGCAACAGGAACGTCAAAATCGTCGCTTTCTGCCTGATATTAAATTTCCTGAAAGTTTGTATTTAGAATTAGATTTGAAAACTGCCCTTGAGCAATCGAAAGACATTTTAATTGTGGTACCAAGTCACGCTTTCGGCGAAATTCTCTTAAAAATTCGACCGCACTTAAAACCTGATCATCGTTTAATTTGGGCTACCAAAGGATTAGAACGCAACACCGGCCGATTACTACAAGAAGTAGTGGAAGAAACCTTAGGTAAAGCAATTCCGACAGCGGTGCTTTCAGGTCCTACTTTTGCGAAAGAATTGGCTCAAGGTTTGCCAACGGCGATTACCCTTGCCTCTCGTCATGAAAAGTTTGCCTTAGAATTACAAGCGCGAATTCATTGCAGTCAGCATTTTCGGGTATATGTAAATCAAGATATAATCGGCGTTCAATTAGGTGGTGCCATTAAAAACGTGATTGCGATAGGGGCGGGTATTTCGGATGGTATGGGATTTGGTGCCAATGCGAGAACCGCATTGATTACCCGTGGTATTGCGGAAATTACTCGCTTGGGCGTAGCAATGGGCGCAAATGCACAAACCTTTATGGGTATGTCTGGTTTAGGAGATTTAGTGCTCACTTGTACCGATAACCAATCCCGTAACCGTCGATTTGGTTTAATGCTTGGTAAAGGTACCGATAGCCAACAAGCTATGGATGAAATTGGTCAAGTCGTGGAAGGGTTTTATAACACCAAAGAAACTTATTTATTAGCACAACGACAAGGCGTAGAAATGCCAATTACAGAGCAAATTTACCAAATGCTCTTTTGTGGTAAAAGTGCACAAGACGTCGCATTAAGCTTATTGGGTCGTGCACGAAAAGGCGAATAAGGAGAAAAAATGACACTAGAAGTATGGCAACACATTCGCCAAGAGGTAAAAGAACTAGCAGAATGCGAGCCTATGCTCGCAAGCTTTTTCCATTCCACCATTTTAAAGCATCAAAATCTCGGCAGCGCTTTGAGTTATTTGCTTGCGAATAAACTGGCTAACCCTATCATGCCAGCAATTTCGCTGCGTGAAATTATTGAAGAAGCCTATCAAGCCGAGCCTAATATCATTGATTGTGCTGCTTGTGATATTAAAGCTGTGCGCCACCGCGATCCCGCTGTGGAATTGTGGTCTACCCCATTGCTTTATCTAAAAGGTTTTCACGCCATTCAAAGCTATCGTATTACCCATTATTTGTGGAATCAAAATCGAAAAGCACTCGCACTTTATTTACAAAATCAGATTTCCGTAGCTTTCGATGTGGATATTCACCCTGCGGCTAAAATTGGGCACGGCATTATGTTTGACCACGCTACCGGTATTGTCGTCGGCGAAACTTCAGTGATTGAAAATGATGTGTCTATCTTGCAAGGTGTCACACTTGGCGGTACAGGTAAAGAATCAGGCGATCGCCATCCAAAAGTACGAGAAGGCGTAATGATTGGGGCGGGGGCGAAAATTCTCGGTAATATCGAAGTGGGCAAATATGCCAAAATAGGCGCCAACTCTGTCGTACTTCAACCCGTGCCTGAATGTGCTACTGCTGCGGGTGTACCCGCACGAATTATCGGTAAAGATAAAGATGCTAAACCTGCTTTTGAAATGAATCAATATTTTACTGCTGATGATATGAATTTAAATATCTAAGGATATCCGAATGATAAATAAAGACACCCTGCTTTGCATGTCTCTTTCTGGCAGACCAGGTAATTTTGGTACCACATTTCATAATTATCTCTATCAAAAACTAGGACTTAATTTTATCTACAAAGCTTTTACCACTACAGATATTGAAAATGCGATCAAAGGCATTCGTGCACTTGGTATTCGAGGTTGTGCGGTTTCAATGCCTTTTAAAGAAAGCTGCATGCCATTTTTAGATGAAATATCCCCTTCTGCACAAGCCATTCAGTCTGTGAATACTATTGTGAATGAGCAAGGCTTTCTTCGTGCTTACAATACCGATTATATTGCGATTGTTAAACTTATCCAAGAATATCAATTAGATAAAAATAGTCGCGTGATTGTACGAGGCAGTGGTGGCATGGCAAAAGCGGTCGTCGCCGCCTTTAAAAACAGTGGATTTGAGCATCTGAAGATTTTTGCTCGAAATGAAAAAACAGGTAAAAATTTAGCCGCACTTTATGGCTATGAATATATCTCATCTTTAGATAATCAATCGGCAGATATTTTAGTCAATGTCACGCCAATTGGGATGAAAGGTGGAAAAGAAGAATTTGATCTCGCCTTTCCTGAAAATCTTATTCAACAAGCTCAAACCGCTTTTGATGTGGTAGCGATTCCTGCTGAAACACCGTTTATCCAATTTGCTCAACAGCAAGGTAAACAAACCATTTCTGGTGCAGAAGTCATTGTGCTACAAGCTGTCGAACAATTTGAGCTCTACACTGGGATTCGACCTGATGAGCAATTAGTCGCCGGAGCGGCTGATTTTGCAAGGGCAAATAGTTAAGACTCGATAAAAAAGGCGTTTTCAATTAAAACGCCTTTTTTTATTTATTGCATATTAAGAATTTTTTGTAATCCACGGTGAGATAGATAACAGAAAATAAAACACATCACCGCACCACACATGATAGTATAGAATCCACTACTCCAACCAAATTTATCTACAACAAAACCAAACAATGTTGTACCAAATGTAGAACCAACAATATAACTCATAAATCCACGTAACCCTACTGCTGAGCCTAATGCAAAACTAGGAATAACTTCCATTGCTTGTACTGCAACCATAGATTGAGGAATATAGACCAAACACCCAACTATTGCAGAGAATAAAATAATGGCAAAAATGGATTCTGAGTTCATGTAACCGAATACACAGAAGAAAACAATTGTCATACAAATCATTGGTAAATACATAATTTTTCCACGGAAAAATTTATCAATTAACCACCCAGCAATGAGCGTTGATGGAATAGCTGCCCATTCAAAAATCATAAATGCAGCCCCCATATCTGTTTTAGTAAGACCTTTTTCTTTAAGAAGATAAAGTGGAATCCAAGTTAACATACCAAAGCGAACCATATAGGTGAAAATATCAACACCAACGAGATACCAAGAATTAGGATTTTTAACGACAAATTGATAAAAAATTTGGAATGCAGTCATATTTTCTGGTTTTTCAGATAAATGACCTTTTAATTTTGTATTAACCGTTTCTTCGTTATACATTTCCTCAACAGTCGGTAGTCCTTCCTCAGCTGGACGGCGTTTCACAAAAAATAACACAAGAAAAACACCAATTAAGGCAATGATACTCGGTACAACATAAGTCGAGATTTCCCATTGTTCAGAACCGAAATAAGCAAGACTAGCACCTACAATAGGCGCAACAATACCACCACCTAAATTATGTGATACATTCCAAGTTGTACTTGCTCGCCCACGCTGACTACGTGGATACCAATACCCAACGGTAATAATTGAAGGACCAACCCCCATTCCTTGGAATACCCCTAATAAAATGACTAATCCTACGAATAAATAGAAGCTTGTTGAGAACCCCATCATAATATTAATAAGAATACAAAGAAGAAGTCCTAAAGCCATAAAGTAGCGAGGGTTCGCTTTATCTGCCAAGATACTCATTGCACCTTTGCTACACCCGTACGTAATAAGTAAAGATGAGGTGAGCAAACCAATTTGCGTCTTAGAAAGTTCTAGTTTTTCTGCTAAATAGGGGGTGGATAATACGAAGTTATTACGGACTATGTAGTAACACATATAACCAATAAAAACACCGATCAGAGAATGAAGCTGATATTTTAAATATTTACTTTTAATTTCGGTTGAATAATGACTATTCATACCATTCATTCTTGATGAAAGATTTGTTGTACTGCCCATAATGAATCCTTTCTAGTAAACATACGGTTTTGAATTTTAATGAAAAAGGAGAGTAGATTTTGTGATGTACATCACACTTTTGTAGCATTTTGAGAAAAAATTGAATATTGAGATAAAATTTTTTTCAGAATCAAGCAGAATTCACTTGTTTTTATATGATGAAAAAATAAAGGCGTTTTTATTAAAACGCCTTTTACATATTACGCTAACAATTTTCTTGCTGCTTCCACCACGACAGATACTGCTTTGTCTTCCGTATCTTTCATGGTCGCTTCATTTGGAATTTCTTGTTGTGTACGATTCACAATCACACCTGCCACCATACCTGCTCGTAAGCCAAGGGCATTACACATCGTAAATAATGTGGCTGACTCCATCTCATAGTTCATCACATTGAGATCTTGCCATTGTTTTAACAAGCCTTGGTAATCACGATATACTTTACCACTGTAGGTATCATAACGTTCTTGACCTGGATAGAAAGTATCTGAAGAGGCTGTAATTCCTACAAATGGCTCAATACCTTTTTCTTTAGCCGCATTGAAAAGTGCCGTGGTACATTCAAAATTTGCCACTGCTGGATATTCAATTGGCGCAAAGTGACAGCTTGCACCATCAAGGCGGACTGCACCCGTTGTAACAAGAACATCACCTACATTAATATGTGGTTGAATTGCACCTGTTGTACCAATACGTAAGAATGTACGCACGCCAAGCTGAGCTAGCTCTTCCACACAGATAGATGTAGAAGGGCCACCAATACCGGTTGAACATACGACTACCGGTTGACCATTTAGATAGCCTAACCAAGACGTGTATTCACGTGTACTTGCAAGAAACTCAGGATTATCAAGTTTTTTAGCAATACGTTCACTACGTGCAGGATCGCCCGGTACAATAGCTAATGTAGCGCCTTTCAACTGTGCTTTAGTCAGGTTTAAGTGAAATACATCAGACATAATCATCTCCTTTATTATTCTTGCCGCAAAGTGCGGCCAACTTATCGTTATTTTTTCAATGCCCCTAAGATACCACGCATAATTTGTTTAGTCACTTCATTACGAATATTGCGACCAACTGATTTTGCCACGCTATTCACCATTTGTTCTGTCGGAGAAAGTTTATCCCCGCGTTTTTGTGTTCCAAAAATCATACGACTTAGTCTACCCAATAAACCGCTTTCTTCCTCTTGCTGCGCTTGCTCGGCTTGTTTTTGTTGTACTGCCGCTAAATCCGCTTGCGCATTTAATACTTCGAAAGCGGATTCGTTATCCACGTAATCTTTGTAGAAGGCATAAAGCTCATCGTCTTTCACCCACGCCGCTCGCTCTTCTTCAGTAATCGGTGCAAGTTGGCTTTTCGGTGGGTAAACATACGCCACTTCAACTGGCGTTGGCATGCCTTTTTCATCTAAGAATGAAATTAATGCTTGACCCACTCCTAAAGTGGAAATGGTTTCCACCACATTAACAGCTGGATTTGAACGGAACGTTTCTGCTGCAGATTTCACTGCTTTTTGATCACGTGGTGTAAAAGCACGTAATGCGTGTTGTACACGGTTACCTAATTGGCCTAACACGGTATCCGGTAAATCTAATGGATTTTGGGTTACAAAATAAATCCCTACTCCTTTAGAACGGATCAACCGAACCACTTGTTCCACTTTGTCCACCAACACACTCGGTGCGCCATCAAAGAGTAAATGCGCTTCATCGAAGAACATCACAAATTTTGGTTTCTCTGGATCGCCAACTTCCGGTAATTGTTCAAATAATTCAGACATCAACCAAAGTAAGAATGCACTATACATTCTTGGGGAATTAATTAATTTTTCAGAATTTAAAACATTGATCACGCCACGGCCATAACGGGTTTGTAACCAATCTTCGAGATTTAATGCCGGCTCACCAAAAAGATTGGTCGCCCCTTCATTTTCAAGGGTCAGTAAAGCACGTTGAATCGCGCCCACACTCGCAGCTGATACGTTGCCATATTCTACTTGGAACGATTTGGCGTTCTCTGCCACGAATTTAAGCATTGCACGCAAGTCTTTCAGATCGATGAGTAGCAAGCCTTTATCATCTGCCACACGGAATACGAGGTTTAATAAGCCTTCTTGGGTTGCGTTTAAATTCAATAAACGGGAAAGCAGTAATGGTCCCATTTCAGAAATCGTGGTACGAAGTGGGATGCCTGTTTCACCGAATACATCCCAAAATGACACAGGATAGCCATTTAAATAACTCTCACCACCTAAATTAAATTGTTCAATACGCTCTGCCACTTTGCCACTGAATGTGCCCGCTTTTACTAAACCAGACAAATCGCCTTTTACATCGACTAAAAAAACCGGTACGCCATCATCACTGAACGCTTCTGCCATTTTACGTAATGTCACGGTTTTCCCCGTCCCTGTCGCCCCAGCGATCAAGCCATGGCGGTTTGCCATTTTTGCAGTAATACCAAAGGTTTGACCTTGTTCGGTACGTGCGAGAGAATATTGCATAAAGATTCCTTTGTTTTGTTGGTTTTATTTAGGAGGAATGATAAGTAAAAAACGAAGTGTGGTCAAAATTTAAGTGATTTTACGGTATAATTCCTCAAAACTAACTCAAAGCAGGAAAAATAGATGGCAAACGCAAAAATTCTTATTATTAAAACAGGATTAATAGAAACCTTAACGTTCCCTGATGGTAGCTCATATGAAAGTGCCATCCGTAAAAAACCGGTATCGATGGTAAAAGTGCACACACTGGGTGCAGAAGGTAACGATGTGGGTTTAAAGGCGCATCACGGTGGTGTTGATAAAGCCTTGTTTTTTATGTCTGATGTCTCTTTCCCTACTTTAAACGAGCTACTTGGTGAAAAGTTTGATTTTCACGGTAGTGCGATTTACGGTGAAAACTTTGTGGTATCAGACTTACATGAAGATAATGTTTGTGTAGGCGATCGTTACAAAATTGGCTCCACGCTGTTAGAAGTGTCTCAACCACGTAAACCTTGCGAACGTTTATCTCATAATACCAAAAATGAGAATACAAGAGAGGTTATCCGTCAGTCAGGCTGGACAGGTTGGTATGTTCGCGTGATCGAAGAAGGGGAAATTCATCAAGGCGATGAACTTATTTTGCAACATCGTCCTTATCCCGAATGGACAATTCGTCGTTTAAACACGCTACTTTCTGCCCCTTCAAGTGTGGCAGAGTTTGAAGAGGCCTTAGCTATTGAGGAATTAGCACCAGCGTTTAAACGTTCTGTTAACTCACAATTACGTAATTTACAGCAGGCGGCCGAAAATGTCGGCTAAAACGACCGCACTTTGCCCGTGCCAATCTTCGCTTTCTTATGAAAATTGCTGCGGACGCTTTCATTCAGGCAATATGTTTCCAGAAACAGCGGAACAACTCATGCGTTCCCGCTATTCAGCGTTTGTGCTCAAAAACATTCCTTATATTGTGCAAACTACTGTGCCAAGCCAACAACCGTTATTAGATGAAAAAGCCCTGCAAGATTGGGCTGATGAAACACAATGGCTCGGTTTAGATATTGTCAAAACAGAAACCTTAACCAAAACCCAAAGTGCGGTTGAATTTAAGGCTCATTTTCAAGGTAGCGAACAGCCGCAAGTACATCACGAACATTCTCTTTTTGTAAAAATCGAGGGCCGTTGGTATTTTATTGATCCGACAGTTCCACTTCCGAGTAATAAACAGCCTTGTATCTGTGGCTCGGGAAAGAAATTTAAACATTGTTGCGGAGATTTACTCTAATGACACTCACATCTTTTCTCACCCTATTTTGGCAACGTTCTCAAGAAAACAAATTAACGCAAGCTGCCGGTTCACTCACCTACAGCACCATGCTCGCCATCGTGCCATTAATTATGGTGGTGTTTTCGATTTTCTCCGCCTTTCCCGTCTTTAATGAGGTAACGGGGGCATTGAAAGAATTTATCTTCACCAATTTTGCCCCTTCCGCAAGTGATGTTGTTGGGCAATATATTGATGAATTCGTCTATAACTCCAAGCGAATGAGCGCCGTGGGGATTGTGAGTTTGATTTTAGTGGCATTAATGCTGATTAACTCTATCGACCGCACACTTAATGGCATTTGGCAAGATACCAGTAATCGCCCAATTTTTACTTCATTTGCTATTTATTGGCTCATTTTAACGCTCGGTCCACTTTTAATCGGCACCAGCATTGCCGCAAGTTCCTACGTCAAAGCCATGTTTGAGCAATCCGAATCGCTTTCTTTTGGCTTAAAACTCCTCAGCTTTGTGCCATTTCTTTCTACTTGGTTTATTTTCACACTCATTTATATGGTCGTGCCAAATAAGAAAGTGAGCATCAAACACTCCGCAGCAGGCGCATTAATTGCCGCGGTTTTCTTTACCTTAGGGAAACAAGCTTTTACTTGGTACATCACCACTTTCCCCTCCTATCAATTAATTTATGGCGCCATGGCAACACTACCAATTATGTTATTGTGGATTCAAATCAGCTGGACAGTGGTGTTATTCGGCGCACAATTAGCTGCAGTACTTGCTGAAGAGCGGTCAATGAATCAAACAAATTTAGAGGAAGTAAAATGATTGCATTAATTCAGCGTGTTACCCAGGCTAAAGTGGAAGTTGAAGGTCAAATTGTGGGGCAAATCGGCAAAGGATTATTGGTTTTATTGGGCGTAGAAAAAGAAGATGACCAAGCCAAAGCGGATAAACTCGCTGAGAAAGTCTTAAATTACCGTATTTTCAGCGATGAAAATGACAAAATGAATTTAAACGTGCAGCAAATCGGTGGCGAAGTGCTTGTAGTATCACAATTTACTTTAGCTGCAGACACGCAAAAAGGCTTACGACCAAGTTTCTCAAAAGGCGCATCACCTGCGTTAGCTAACGAATTGTATGGCTATTTTTCGCAAAAATGTGCAGAAAAAATCACTGTTGCCAACGGACAATTTGCCGCTGATATGCAAGTGAGCCTCACCAATGATGGTCCCGTTACTTTTTGGTTAAACATATGAACTATAGTATTGGAAAAATCTTGCCAACGGATACCGCAAGCCTTTCGGCCATTGATCAGCTATTAATTGATGAAGGTATTCGTCGAGATAGACACTTAGATTATACTTGTGCCATGTTTGATGATGAAATGAACATTATCGCCACTGGCAGCTGCTATAACAATACTCTCCGCTGCCTTACTGTTTCTCATGAGCATCAAGGTGAAGGGTTGATGAACCAAATCGTAACCCACTTAATCAATATACAAATGGAACAAGGTAATAATCACCTTTTCCTTTATACCAAATATTGTTCGGCAAAGTTTTTTTCTAGTCTTGGATTTCAAGAGATTGTGCGCATCCCAAATCAAATTGTTTTTATGGAAAATAAGCGGAATGGTTTTCAACATTATCTCACCAAACTACAAAGTGCCGTAAAAAAAACACAAAGTTTATCGCCTAAAATAGCAGCACTTGTCATGAACTGTAATCCTTTTACTTTAGGACATCAATATCTTATTGAAAAAGCAGCGGCTGAAAATGATTTAGTCCACCTCTTTATGCTAAGCGAAGATTGCAGTTTTTTTCCTTACGAGGTACGCAAAAAATTAATTCAAGCGGGAATAGCTCATTTATCGAATGTCGTTTTACATGACAGTGATTCCTATATTATAAGTCAAGCTACTTTCCCAAGCTATTTTCAAAAGGATGAAGATGCGGTTATTCAAAGCCACGTTGCTATTGATTTACAAATCTTCACTCGCATTGCCGCAACACTTGGCATTCAACGTCGCTACGTGGGAGATGAACCTTTTAGCCATGTCACACAAATTTATAACCAAGCCATGCAGCAAAAACTGCCTGAGCATGGCATAGAATGTATTATTGTTAATCGCAAAACAATAGATGGGCGAGCAATTAGTGCCTCTAATGTACGTCAAGCTATTCAACAAAAAAATTGGCGTCTCATTAAATCCCTCGTGCCACAAAGCACATTTGATTTTTTAATGAGCGACAAAGCAACGCCCATCATTAAGAAAATTCAACAATCCAAAGAAGTTACACATTATTGAATCTTAATACTGTAAATAGTATCACGCCTAAAATTCTTTTATCGTTCACAATTGCATTGGTAATCCTGTTATTTTATCGGTAAACTAAGGCATCTATTTAAAATTTTATTAATAGTTTAGCTGCCAGTAGAATGAAAAAAATATCATTAAAAATCACCGTACTTTTGTTTGGATGGATAAGCTTTTCAGCATTCGCCGAACAAACCGTGGATATTGAGATCCGCGGAATCAAGGGTGAACGTGCCATTCGTAATACGGATATGAATGTCAAACTCATTGATAAAGATGAAATGGATGGCTCAGATCGTTATAAACAATTAGTTTCAGATGCTGTCGATAAAGGGCTTCGAGTCTTTGGTTATTATGGTTCTTCCGTGACCTTTGAATTGAAAAAACGCAAAGGTCAGCGAGATTTGCTCATTGCTAATATCACTCCAGGTGAGCCAAGCAAAATTGCTGGAACAGACGTTGAAATTACAGGTGAAGCCGCAGAAGACGAAAACTTCACAGCACTCCGTAAAAACTTACCCAAAAAAGGCGAGTTAGTTGAGCATCAAAAATACAATACTTATAAAAGTAGCATTTCAAACCTTGCCCTTGCTCGAGGTTATCTTGACGGAAAATTCCTAATTTCTCGCTTAGAAATCAGCCCAGAAACTCATGAAGCATGGTGGCGTATGCTATTTGATAGTGGCGTTCGTTATCATTACGGCAACATCACATTCAACCATTCCCAAATTCGCGAAGACTATCTGCACAATATGCTCAACATTAAATCGGGCGAGCCTTATTTAGTCAGCGATTTATCTGAATTAACTAACGATTTTTCTTCTACCAACTGGTTTAGCTCAGTGCTTTTACAGCCTCATGTCCGCGAAGAAGAAAAATTAGTGGATATCGAACTTTTACTTTATCCACGCAAGAAAAATGCGGTGGAATTGGGTGTAGGTTTTGCCACGGATACAGGTCCTCACGTCCAAGTCGGTTGGACAAAACCTTGGATGAATAGCCGAGGTCATAGTTTACGAACAAATCTGTACGTCTCTGCACCAAAGCAAAACTTTGAAGCCACTTATAAAATACCATTGTTGAAAAATCCATTACACCATTACTATGAGTTTTCAACAGGTTATGAAAGAGAAAATAAAAACGATACAGATACGAAAGCATTTACCTTAGCGGCACTACGTTACTGGAATAACCGTAAAAACTGGCAATATTTTGCGGGTCTTCGTGTCCGTTACGACAGCTTTACACAAGCAGACTTTACTGATAAAACCTTTTTGTTTTATCCAACGGGAGGCTTTAGTCGCACCCGTTTAAAAGGTGGGCAATTTCCAACTTGGGGTGATTCCCAAAAAATTACGGTGGATTTAGGTAATCGAGCATGGATGTCTGATATTAATTTCTTTAAAGTGCAAGCCTCTACAGCATGGATTAGAACCTACGCAGATAATCATCGCTTCATTACACGTGCCGAGATCGGCTATTTAAATACAGCAGATATTCGTCAAATTCCACCAGCATTACGCTTCTTTGCGGGGGGAGATCGTAGCGTGCGAGGCTATGGTTATAAGAAAATTTCACCTAGAAATCACGATGGAAAATTAGTGGGAGGATCACATCTGTTAGTGGGCAGCCTTGAATATCAATATCAGGTTTACCCTAATTGGTGGAGTGCGGTATTTGCTGATTCTGGCTTAGCAGCTAATTCTTATAAAGCAACCGAATTACGCCACGGTGCAGGGGTTGGTGTACGTTGGGCATCGCCAGTAGGAGCGATTAAGTTTGATATCGCCACACCAATTCGAGATAAAGATAACAGCAAAAATATTCAATTTTATATCGGCTTAGGGGCTGAAATTTAGGGTATGACTATGTCTGAACAAGAAAAACAACCAGATAACCAAAACACACAACCCATCAAAAAGAAAAAGACCTACCGTAAAATTTTATGTGTCGGAAGTGCGGTCATTTTTGTTCCTGTTTTAGGCTTAGTCACAGCACTTTCTTTTGACAGTGGACAACGTGCACTTATTCAACTCGCCGATAAAATGCTCGATAGCTTGTCTATTGAACAAGTCAGCGGTGGGTTACAAGATGGTTTGGTCTTAGAGAATTTACGTTTTCAAACAACCGGCGTAGATGTGTCTCTCCCTAAAGCGCGCTTACAACTGAATTTAGCTCGTTTACTGTCGGGAGATATTATTGTTGATGATCTCAGCTTAACGCAGCCGAAAATTGCCATTGATACCAGTGTTATGCCGCCTTCCGAAGAGAAAGAAACAGAAAGTGGTCCAATGGAAAAAATCCATTTACCGGTTTCTGTACAAGTGAAAAATGTGGCGATTACTGACTTTGATATGAAACTCAATCAAAGTAATATTAACTTTTCGTCATTTCAAAGTGCTGTCAGTTTAAACAATGAATCTGGCCTTACCCTTGAGCCTACCACGATTTCAGATGTGCTTTTTTCAACGGTCACCCAAACTCAAGCAAATCCCCCTCAGCCTGAGAAAAAAGAACTGGCTAAACCCGTTGATTGGGCTCAAATTGAGCAAAAACTCACTCCCGCTTTTTTAGGTAATTTAAATGCGGTGAACTTGCCTTTTGATATGCACATTCCAAGTGTTTTGGGTACAAACTGGCAATATCAATCACTCGATGAAAAAGGCGAAGAAACCCAAAAAATCACTGTGCCTAAAGTAGAATTGCAAGCGGATGCCACCGATCATTTAGTGAAATTACAAAAGCTTGAAATTGATAGCTCTCTCGGTACACTTTCTAGCCAAGGGCAACTCCAGCTCAATGAGGATTTTCCAGTTGATCTCACATTAAAATCTGATCTCCAAGCATTTAAATCAAAAGACAAAACCATTCTACCTGCTAGCAAAGTTGATCTCAATGTATCGGGTTCATTGAAAAAAACAACCGCACTTTCATTAACCACACAAGGCGTACTTGATGCGACCTTAACCGGTAATGTGAAACTGGCTGAAGATAAAATGCCATTAAATCTGCAGTTAAAAGCGAAAAAAGGTCAATACGCTTTTGCAGATAGCCTCGCACCGCTCAAAATTAACGATGTTGATATCAACCTTTCCGGTGACTTATTGAATTATCACCTTAAAACGCGTGGAGAAATAGAAGGATTGAATCATATTCCTCCTACAAAAATTGACTTAAATGCAGATGGTAAGCTGTATGAAATCAAAATTAACGAACTAAATTTAAATAATCCTGAAGGTTCGGCTCATTTTTCAGGTTCATCAAACTGGCAAGATCGGGTGCAATGGGATATTTCTGCCAATTTTCAGGAAATGAATCTTAAGCCTTATGTTCCAGATATCCCAGCAGTATTATCAGGGAAAATTCATTCACAAGGGCACATTGGGGTGGCCAATTGGAAAGTAGAAGTACCTACTGTAGATTTAGTTGGTCGTCTTTCTTCTCGACCATTGAGCTTGAAAGGTCGTCTCTTGTTGAGTGATGACGCTTTACTGAATATTCCAAATTTACAATTAAACTATGGTAATAATCACCTCACAGCTAAAGGTATATTGGGTGAAGAATCTGATTTAAACTTGGATATCAATGCACCTGATTTACGTGGTCTATGGCAAGATTTAGCGGGTTCCGTCGTTGGCAAAGCCCAGATTTTAGGTAAGCTTACGGCACCAACCATTAATACCGATTTAACGGCGCAAGGCTTACATTTCCAAGGGTTAGACTTATCCAAAGCCTTAATTAAAGGTAATGTTGTGAGTGAACCACAAGTGAAAGGTGAACTTAACGTCAAAGCGGAAAACTTCCGCTATGGCGATAGCATCAAATTATATAATATTGATTTGAATGCATCAGGTGATGAGAAACATCATACCCTTACCTTAAAATCAAAAGGTGAACCTGTTGCAGCTAATTTACAAATCACCGGCAATTTTGACCGCACTTCTCAGCAATGGAAAGGAAATTTAAGTCAGGTACATTTAAACTCACCCATCGGCGATTTTAAAGTGAATCAAACTATTCCGGTGACCTATGACAACAAAAAAATCCAAGCCACCATCGGATCACACTGCTGGGTTAACCAAGATTTAGATTTGTGTTTTCCACAACAATTTACGGCAGGGAAAAACGGCGAAGTCCCTTTTGAGCTGAAACGCATTAATTTAGATGTAGTGAATAAATTGATGGGACAAAACATGCTCAAAGGTCAATTACAAAGCCGAGGTAAAGTAGCGTGGTTCAGTGATAAACCGTTACAACTAAATGTAGCAGTAGAAGGTAATAACATTGGTGTGGCGCAAAAATTAGACTACCGCACCTTTAAGCTGGATATTCCTAAATTAAGCGTGAATGCCGATATTCAAAATAACAATTTAACTCTGAAATCAAACATTAATATTCAAAATCAAGGTCGAATCGGTACGGACTTAAAAATTAATGATTTAAGTAAAGGTCGACAATTAGGCGGCACCTTTACTATTGAAGGTTTACGTTTATCTTTAGCGAATCAACTTCTCTCTAGCGGTGAAAGCATGGATGGTGAAGTGGTTTCTCGCTTAAGTTTTGGTGGAAATTTAGAAAAACCATTGCTAAACGGTTATTTTGATCTTCGCCATGTCAAAACAAAACTAAAAAGCCTACCTTTTGATGTGACTGATGGACAAGTGGCAATCCGCTTTAATGGTACGTCTTCAACCTTAAATGGTCATGTTCAAACACCAGATAGCAAACTTAATATTAACGGGCGAGCTAACTGGGCTAACATGAATAACTGGACGGCAGAAGTTAGAGCGCAAGCGGATAATTTCAAAGTCGATATTCCGTCTATGGCGAAATTAAAAGTCAGTCCGAATGTGGTTGTCAAAGCGTCACCTAAACACTTGGATTTAAGTGGAAACGTGGATATCCCATGGGCAAGAATTGCTATTGAAAGCTTACCGGACAATGCTGAGCCAGTAAGTGAAGATGAAGTTATTTTAAATGGCCCAAGAAAAAGTAAAGAAGAACTCATCAATCGCCAATTTGTTTCAGAAACCAAATCCGGTATGCAAATTCAATCTGACTTAAAAATTAAAATCGGTGATGATGTGCATTTAAATGCCTATGGTTTAAAAACGAATTTGGATGGTTTACTTTCTGTGAAACAGGATAAAGGTAAGCTAGGATTATTCGGTCAAATTAACCTGAAAAATGGTCGTTATGCTTCTTTTGGACAGGATTTATTAATTCGTAAAGGACAAATTAGCTTCGCGGGTTTACCTTCACAACCGATGTTAAATATTGAAGCGATTCGTAACCCAGAAGCTATGGAAGACAGTAAAGTGACCGCAGGGGTAAAAGTGATTGGTATAGCATCTAGCCCACAAGTCACCGTCTTCTCTGATCCTGCAAAATCACAAGATCAGGCACTCTCTTACTTATTAACTGGTCGTTCATTAGAAAACAGTGGTGAAGCGGGATCTGGTGGTTCTGTGGGAGCGGCATTACTTGGCTTAGGTTTAGCGAAAAGTGGTAAAGTCGTCGGCGGTATTGGCGAAGTCTTTGGTATTCAAGACTTAAACTTAGGCACTGCCGGTGTTGGTGATAGCTCTAAAGTACAAGTTAGTGGTAATATTGGTAAACGCTTACAAGTGAAATACGGCGTAGGATTGTTTGATGGCTTGGCGGAAGTGACTTTACGTTATCGCTTAATGCCGCAGCTTTATTTCCAATCGGTTTCTAGCACAAACCAAGTTTTTGATTTATTGTATCAATTTGAATTTTAGGAAAGAACATGCATAATGACAAGCAACTGGCTCAACTCGCAGAACCTCATCACCGAGGTGAGGCCAGGGAGATTGCCGCCATTGATTTAGGCTCAAACAGCTTCCACATGATTGTGGCACGCATTATCAATGGTTCGATTCAGGTGCTTTCTCGTTTAAAACAAAAAGTGAGGCTCGCCGATGGCTTAGACGAGCACAATGTATTAAGCCAAGAAGCCATTGAGCGTGGTGTAAATTGCCTTGCACTTTTTGCTGAACGCTTACAAGGCTTTGCGCCAGAAGATGTGAATGTCGTCGGAACTTATACCTTACGAAGAGCGGTCAATAATGATGAATTTTTACGCCAGGCTGCCACTGTCTTTCCCTATCCCATTAATATCATCAGCGGTCAAACTGAAGCTAAAACTATTTATGCGGGTGTTTGCCACACTCAACCCGAAAACGGACGTAAACTGGTCATTGATATTGGTGGTGGCTCGACCGAAATGATCATCGGTGATGATTTCACCCCCTTAGTGGCGGAAAGTCGTCACATGGGCTGTGTGAGCTTTGCCAAAAAATTCTTTCTGAATGGAGAAATTTCAAAAGAAAACTTCGAGCAAGCTCGCCAAAGTGCGGTCAATAAAATTGAAGATTTAAGCTGGGAATACCGCAAACTTGGGTGGCAATCTGTACTCGGCTCATCTGGCACGATCAAAACCGTGTACCAAGTGATTACTGCAACCCTTGATCCAAACGGTATCATCACCGCTGAACGCTTACAAAATTTAATTGAACAAACCTTACAAGCTTCCCATTTTGAAGAGCTCAATATTGCGGGACTAAACTCTGATCGTGTGGATATCTTTGTGCCAGGCTTGGCCATTTTAAGTGCTGTTTTTGACGTTTTTAGCTTAGAAAATATGCGCTACTCTGACGGTGCTTTGCGAGAAGGAGTGATTTACAGCTTAGAAAAAAACTTCCAAGTTTCAGATATCCGTACGCGTACCGCATTAGGACTTGCCGAACAATTTAACTTAGATTTAGCGCAAGCCGATCGCGTAGCAAATAGTGCAAAAACCTTAATTAACCAATACACCCATTGGCAAAAACCGTATCTTGCTGATGAAATGAAAAATCTACTGATTTGGGCAGCACGCTTATTAGAAGTCGGTATTGTCATTAATCATCGCAATGTACAAAAACATTCCGCTTATATTCTGCAAAATATGGAATTACCCGGTTTTGATCGTGAGCAGCAACGCTTATTGGTGAATTTAGTTCGTTATCATACGGGTGCATTTAAAAAGAATGATTTACCAATTTTTGCTCGTTATGCAGATGAAGATGTCCTTGTTTTACTGCTTCTTTTACGTATTTCGGTGATTTTAAATAAATCCCGCCAAGCGACAGATAGCACGGATAAAATTAATCTTAGAATTGACCGCTCTTTACAAACTTGCGAACTGACCTTTGAGAAACATTATCTGGATAACAATCCGTTAGTATGGAATGAATTGCGCTTAGAAAGCAATTTACTCAAAGATTTAGAACTCAGTTTGATTTTTAACTGATAGAATAAGGGCTTTCATGCCCTTATTTTTTATCTTGCTCCAGCAGCAAGCTATAAATATTGGCGAGATAATAGCTCTGTTCGGCTTCAGGGATGTCTTGCGGAATAAAAGAAAGCAAATCGAGGTGAATTTCCAAAACATCAGGGAAAATAACCGCACTTTGCATTTCATCATAAAAGGATTGATGGAGCGGAGAAACGCAACCGCCTCGTTTTAAGCGAGCAAGGCTGTTGGCAATATGCAATAAGAGTGTGATGACTGTCGGAATGGACACATCAATGCGCCAATGATGCTCTAGGCGACTTTGCAAAGTCAGAATAATATCAATAACGTCCTGATCAATCTGACCGCGAATTTTCCAACGGGTTAATTGTTTGAGTAACGACATAACATTCCTTTTTAAGATAGGATAACTTTACCGCTATTTCATAAAATTACCAGTGCACAGATCACAAAATTGAAATAAAGTGAAAAATTTACGAACTAGGAAAGCAATAAATGATAGATAACAGACTTTTTGAAAAATATGATGGCTTGATTTTTGATATGGATGGCACCTTAATCGACACCATGCCAGTGCATGCACGCGCATGGAACCTAGTAGGGGAACAATTCGGTTATCGTTTTAACAGCCAAATTATGTATGATTTAGGTGGCGCAACCGTGAGCACTATCGCCTCAGCCATTATGCAAGATGCCGGTATGTCACAAGAACGTTTAAATGAAGTTATACAAGCAAAACGCAAACTTTCTTATGAATTGATTCCAACAGAATCAAAATTACTCCCAACTTTTGACGTGGTGCGTCATTACTATCAACAAAAACCAATTGCGCTCGGGTCAGGTTCAAACCGCAGACTGATTGATATGTTGATACAAAAATTAGATATCGAACGTTACTTTAACGCCATTGTCAGCGCTGACGATGTGAAAGAGCACAAACCCCACCCTGAAACCTTTTTACGCTGTGCAGAACTGGCAAAAGCTGAACCGTCACGCTGCATCGTCTTTGAAGATGCCGATCTTGGTGTAAAAGCAGGATTAAGTGCAGGCATGGATGTTTTTGACGTCAGAACATGCGAGATTATTAAAGCCTAATGTGGGACATTTTTTCTTTCAGCTTTTTGACTAATTTTTGGCAAACCTATGGACTATGTCTGATGTTTTTCAGTGCATTCTTAAGTGCCACCATACTGCCAGGCAATTCTGAAATTGTTTTTGTTACCCTTGCTGTACCAAAAGTATTGGTTAATTCATTATTAAGTGCAGATATTTTTTGGCTTGTTTTTCTAGCAACCACAGGCAACGCATTAGGTAGCTTTACCACTTACTGGATTGGTCGATGGTTTCCAAAAATTAATAGCAAAAATGACCGCACTTTGTGGATAATAAACAAAATACAACGTTATGGCGCCATCACTTTATTATTAAGTTGGCTGCCTATTATCGGGGATGTGTTTTGTGCGGTAGCCGGTTGGCTTCGTTTAAATTGGCTAAGTTGTTTGATTTTTATGACGATTGGAAAAGCACTGCGTTATATTGCCCTACTCTTTTTCAGTTTACCTTTCGTGTCATAGCCGTGAATAGCCTTTGTACATAACCTGGTTGTGGGCTAGAATAACGACGAATTGATATTCAACAGATAAAAAAACGCCCCTTATCAAGTAAGGGGCAAATAACCTAAGGAACCAATTTTATTAAAACAACTGCAAGTTGCTTGTTTTATAAGACCGACGCTAAAAAGAAAAGTTCAAAGAATTTGTAAAAACATATAAAAAATTTACAAACTAATGATTTAAAAGGAAATAAATATGCCATTACTCGACAGTTTTAAAGTGGATCACACCCGTATGAACGCACCTGCCGTGCGAGTTGCCAAAACGATGCGTACCCCAAAGGGCGATGACATCACTGTTTTCGATCTTCGTTTTTGCATTCCAAACAAAGAAATTCTCCTACCAAAAGGGATTCACACCCTTGAACATTTATTTGCGGGCTTCATGCGAGACCATTTAAACAATGACAATGTAGAAATCATCGATATTTCCCCAATGGGCTGTCGCACAGGTTTTTACATGTCATTAATTGGTACACCAAACGAGCGACAAGTGGCTGATGCATGGTTAGCTTCCATGAAAGATATTTTAACCGTGCAAGATCAAAACCAAATTCCTGAATTAAATGAATACCAATGCGGAACTTACACTGAGCATTCTTTAGAAGAAGCACATGAAATTGCTAAAAATGTGATTTCTCGCGGTGTGGGGATTAATAAAAATGACGATTTAGCACTCGATGAATCTTTCTTAAAATAAGGACACAACATGACAACCCTAGGTACAGCATTAACCCCAAATGCTATTAAAGTGATGATGCTTGGCTCTGGTGAACTAGGCAAAGAGGTGGTAATTGAATTACAACGTTTAGGCGTAGAAGTAATTGCCGTCGATCGTTATGAAAACGCCCCAGCACAACAAGTGGCACATCGTGCTTATACGATTTCCATGCTAGATGGTGCAGCCCTCAAAGTCTTAGTGGAAAAAGAGCGCCCAGATTACATTGTGCCGGAAGTGGAAGCCATCGCGACTGATACGCTAGTGGAATTAGAACAAGCGGGTTTTAATGTTGTTCCTACCGCCAAAGCCACCAAGCTTACGATGAATCGTGAAGGCATTCGTCGCTTAGCAGCAGAAGAGCTTAAATTGCCAACCTCACCTTATCAATTTGTCGATAACTTTACTGACTTCCAAAGTGCGGTTGAAAAAATTGGTATTCCTTGCGTAGTGAAACCGATTATGTCCTCTTCTGGCCACGGTCAAAGTATTTTGAAATCCAAAGACGACTTACAAAAAGCCTGGGATTACGCGCAACAAGGTGGTCGCGCAGGCGCGGGACGCGTGATTGTAGAAGGGTTTGTTAAATTTGATTATGAAATCACTTTACTCACCGTTCGCCACATCAACGGCACCAGCTTCTTAGCACCAATCGGCCATCACCAAGAAGATGGCGACTATCGAGAATCTTGGCAACCACAAGTCATGTCTGATGCAGCCTTGAAAAAAGCACAAGACGTAGCAGAGAAAATTACCACCGCATTAGGTGGTCGTGGCATTTTCGGCGTGGAAATGTTTGTGTGTGGTGATGAGGTTATCTTCAATGAAGTCTCCCCTCGCCCACATGATACCGGTATGGTCACGCTAATTTCTCAAGAATTATCCGAGTTCGCCTTACATGCCCGTGCGATTTTAGGCTTACCTATTCCAGAAATCACTCTTATTAGCCCATCGGCTTCAAAAGCCATTGTGGTGGAAGGTCAATCGAAAAACGTACAATTTGGCAATATCACCGAAGTATTAGCTGAACCAAACACCAATATTCGTATTTTTGGCAAAGGCGAAGTCAATGGCCATCGCCGTTTAGGTGTATTACTCGCTCGTGATATTTTCGTAGAAAAAGCATTAGAAAAAGTAGAACGAGCTTACGCGAAGTTGGATGTGAAATTATAAGGTTTACTTAGCATAAGTATCTTTGAAAATACAAAAGTGCGGTTAATTTTTGAGAGGCTTTAAAACTCTTTAATAATTGACCGCACTTTTGAGATACAAATCAAAGTGCGGTCGTTTTTTAGGTTAGAAAGTGAATGATTAATACATACCTTCACGCTCTTCACGTGTGCTGATGAAGATATTTTTCACCTGTGTATAAGCGTCAAGCATCATTTTATGGGTTTCACGACCTATACCAGAGGTTTTATAACCACCGAAAGGAGCTCCAGCTGGTAAACGGTTATAACAGTTCACCCAAACACGACCGGTTTCAAGTGCTCGTGCAACTCGTAGCGCACGGTTAATGTTATATGTCCACACCGCACCACCTAGGCCATAATCACTGTCATTTGCCATTTTAATTACATCTGCTTCATCCTTGAATTTGATTACTACCGCAACCGGACCAAAAATTTCTTCTTGTGCCACGCGTTTTTTGTTATCAGGCGCTAAAATTAAGGTTGGTTGGAAAAATTCGCCTCGAGCCAATGCCGGGTCGGTTGATTTACCTCCACCAACGACGATTTGACACCCTTCTTCTTTAGCAATATCAACATACTTGCTAATAACCTTAACTTGATTTCCGTTTACTTGCGCCCCCATTTGCGTGTCATCTTCCCAAGGTAAGCCGACTTTAACTTTCTTAAATTCTTCTTTTAGTGCCGCGATAAATTTATCGTAAACGCTTTCTTGTACGAAAATACGTGAACCGGCACAACACACTTGCCCTTGGTTGAAGAGAATTCCTTTTTGTGCGCCCTCCAATGCTTTATCAAATGGCATATCGTCAAAGAAAATATTGGCTGATTTACCACCCAATTCCAAGGTGGATGGAATCAACATTTCAGCAGCAGCCACACCAATTTTTCTACCGATTTCGGTGGAACCGGTGAATGCCAGTTTGTTAAATCCAGTATGGTGCAACATGTATTCGCCAGATTTAGAACCCTTACCAGTGATAACATTGAAGACACCTTTCGGTAATAAATGATTAATTTTTTGAGCTAAGGAAAGTAAGCTCAATGAAGTAGTGGAAGATGGGTGAATCACGACAGTACAACCTGCTGCCAATGCCGGTGCTATTTTCCATGCAGCCATTAAGAACGGAAAGTTCCATGGAATAATTTGACCAACAACGCCAATAGGCTCGCGTAAAATCAACGACAAATCTTCGCTATCCAGTTGGTTTGCGACACCTTCTTCGGCGCGAATAACACTGGCAAAATAACGGAAATGATCTGATGCCAACGGAATATCTGCTGCGCGTGTTTCGCGAATCGGTTTACCGTTATCCAACGTTTCTTGTAAAGCGAATAATTCGGTATTTTCGTCAATAATATCTGCAATTTTATTCAAAATTGTAGCTCGTTCCGTTGCGCTGGTATTTTTCCAGGTTTTAAAGGCCTCTTTCGCAGCATTCACTGCAGCATCGACATCTGCATCCGTAGCGTCAATAAAGGTGGCTAAGGCTTCACCATTTGCAGGGTTATATGCTGTTAAGGTATTACCCTCAGAGCCATTTGTCCATTCGCCATTGATCAATAAACCATAGTGTTTATCAAAGACATTAAGATCTTTTGTCATCTGTTTTCTCCTTTTTCTACATGATGAATCAAAGTGATACCTTCTCTTTTTACATCGTCAGGTCTCTACTATTTCGTCCCAAAAAAAGGACAGTGGTTCAATTTGAGCACAAGACAAGACTTAAAACTGTGAGATAGATCACATTTTAGCGGTGATGAGGAAAGGTAGAAAAAATTGATTTGATAGATAGACAAAGCGAAGTGAAGAGAAAATACCTTGAAAAGAGACCGCACTTTGAAGGCGAAAATCAAAGTGCGGCTATGTTTTATATTTTATTTTGGGTAACTTCCTTTAGAAATTACGTTCGACAGACACAAACCACTCGCCACTTGTGCGCGAATAAAATTCCGGGATATTACTGTCAATTTTACGGTAACGATAATTTAATTTAGGTATAAAACCTTTCCATTGCAGTTTGTTATGCCATAGCGAAATGTTAAAACCGTATTCTTTATCTTGTCGTTTTTTCATTGGGAAATAGAAATTTTCTGCACGAAAATAACGTTTCACATAGCGCAGGCTTAAACGGGTAGCAAAATCCTTAATTTGCCAGACGGTGCCGATATTGACACCTCGACGAAGTGAGGACTCTGCTTTGTCTTTGCTGCGATCCATACTGCCTTCAATCCCGCCGAAAAGTAACCAATTCGGTTTCGCTTGATAACTTAATGCGAATGTTGCGCCGTTAATATAGCCGTTATGACGGCGTGCAATATTGGCATCCGCATAACGTTTTTGCGTGTGGGAAAGCGTACCGGAGAGCGACCAAAGTGCGGTTAATTCACGGTGTAAATCTGCGGTAATGCCATAATTTTGGCTATAACGTGGCGCACCCAACCAGTTTTGCTCAAAAAAGGGCGTCAATCCTAAAGATTGTAAGACGGAACGATGACGATAGCCCAATGCGGCGTAAAGTGATTTTTCGCTATAATCTTGATTATCCCAGTAATACACGCCGCCAAAACGGCTGTTTAAGGTCACAAAATGATTACCGGCGACATTGATTTCACGGCTTAACCCAAGTCCGTAACGAAAGCCGTGCGCTTTTTGTGGTAAAGAGTCTTTGTCTTTTTTAAAGCGCAATTTACCTAACAAAATATCTTGTTGGGATGACGCGTTATTCACGTTGTCGGTTTGGGTATATTGCCATTCTACGTCTGCTTTCCAGCCTTGGCGTTCATTCATGGTGGCCAAATAACGTTGGGCGAATTGTTGCATAGGCGGAGATAAATCCGGCATAGCGCGCTCAAGTTCTGCTTTAGCTTGGTGATACTGTTTATTTTCAAATAACATCACGCCTAAATCGAAACGCGGATAGGCAAGTTCCGGTTTTTCATCAACAATTTGCCGATAAAGACGAATCGCTTGCTTATGGTTGCGCTCCGCACGCAACATCGCCCCTAGGGCATAACGATATAGCGTGACATCGTGCTGAGGTTGCGATTGATAAAGCGGCAACGTTTGTTTCAATATCCCCCATTGTTGTTTTACCACACTATAATTGATCAGTTTTTCCAGTTTAGTTTGGGTATTGTCATTGGATTCAAATGTCATCGGTCTTGAAAGTGCGGTAGATTTTTCCGGCGTTTTTATCTGCGGATCTTCCGTTTTTGGCACGATATTCTTTTCAAAGAAAATAGGCTGTGGTGCTTGGAAGGTTTCAGCTTGAGTAGCTAAGGGAAATAGAATGATAAAATAGGGAAGTTTTTTCATAGTCGATTAGAAAGTAATGCCGTTTAAACCGAGGTTCAAACGGCATTTTTATATTAAAGGAAAAGTTTATTTTTGGATCTCGCCACGTGTACCGCCGAAGCCGATAGCGATATTATCGCTACTAGAATAATGGAGATTACGTTCACCGTTTCTAGGCACAACTTTAAATAATTCTTTTACCTCTTGATCATCATAAGAGACATTTTCTTTACCAAATTCGGCTACACCTGCAATTTCTTCAGCATTTTTTCCGTAAAATAGCAGTAAATATTCCCCTTTCATGTTTGTCCATTTATCAGAAGTCATATCAGAAGATATGCCTTTACCCCAATCTTTGCCGTAGATTTCGGCTAAATTACCTTCATGTAAAGTTAGATTACCTAAACCGTCTAAACCGGTAATATTTCCCTCACCTTTTTTATTGGCAAAATCTACATTATATGTAAGCATTCCTTCTCTATCTTTAGTGAAAGCAGTCCCGATATAAGTCGCTTTACCTTCATTAGGTATATCTTTGGTATTCACTCCATTTAGATAATTGCGTTGTATAGAAACGCTATATGTTTCTCTATTGTACATCGGATCATTAAGGTTTTTATAGTCTTCATATTTACCAACAACAATAGAATATTTTTGATTATAAACATCTATATATGATGTTTGTTTGGATGATTCTTCTCCTCGAACGTTTGAAGATGTAGTTTCTTGTGGGTCATATTTTCGAGTAAATCCTTCAGGTGTTTTATACGCCTCTCTAATGATATTGCGTTTTGCATCTAAAATTGCTGATTGCTCTTTTTCTATTAATAAATTATCTAAATTTTCCAATGCTTTAGTTCGCTCATTTTCAATATTACTATTAGCAAAATTCTGCGCTTCCCAATCATCTAACCCTTTTTCTTTCGCAAGATTAATTAATTCATCGATTTTGGTTTTACGTTTATCTTTCTCAGCAATGTAATTATTGAGATCTTGGACCGCACTTTCTTTATCTGTATAGTTTTTACCGTAGGCAAAATTACGTGCTTCCCACTCCTCTAAACCTTTTTGCTTTGCAAGGGCGGTTAATTCATTGATTAAATTTTCTCTTTCTGTACGTTTATCATTAAGTAATGTTCTTGCTTCATTTAATGTTTTGTCTTTATTTGCGTTTACAAAATTGCGAACTTCATCTTCGGATAAGCTATAGCTTCTTGCTAAACGTTTAAGCGCTATAATTTTGTGAACTTCAACGAGCTGTTCAGTTACAAATGATTTGCTGTTATTTTTGAAATTATCTGCAAATTCGCTAGAATCAACAGTATTTAAACCGTTATGTAATGCAAATTGAAATACTTCATCACGAGTAAGCATTTTTTCTAAGGAGAGTTTTTCATCTAATGCTTTTTGTGCTGCTGCAAGTTCTTCTTGTGCTTTTTGTAAACCTGCTTTTGCTTTATTTAAATCTTGCGCAGAAAGCTGCTCGGCTTGTTTAAGTTTATCTTCTGCCGTTTGCTTTTCATTTTGCGCTTGAGAAAGTTGCGTTTTTAAACGATCGAGTTCAGCCTGTTGCGTGTTAGCTTGATTTTGTGTTGTTTGGTTGTTTTGAATTTCGTTATTGGGCGTAGTTGGGGGGTTATCGCTGTTTCCGCCACCGCTGCTGCCACAGCCGGTTAACGCCAGTAAAAGTGCGGTTGCAATTGAAAGATTTTTGAGTTTCATACGGGATTCCTTAAATTATTTAGGGATTAAAAAGCAAAAGAATTATAATTTTTCGCTAATTTGTGTACAATTAACCAACAATTACAGAAGGTTACCGAGTTGCGGTAGCTATTTGCACTGCGAGAGTAGAATATGAAAATTAATGAAAAAATTCGTCAATTACGTGAACAACACCAATTATCTCAAGAAAATATGGCGGATAAATTAGGCATGTCGGTGACCGGTTATGCCAAAATTGAACGAGGTGAAGTGCGTTCAAATCTGCCACGTTTGGAGCAAATTTCTGAAGTGTTTGATATGGATATTTGCGAACTGCTTTCTTATGGGGAAACTGAAAAAGTTTATTTTAATAATTCAGTCACAGAATCAACAAATTCAAATAATTCAAATAATTTCTTATTCGCTGTTGGTAATGATAATTTAGAAAAAGCCATTCAACAATTGCAATTAATTATTTCTCATAAAGACGAGCTATTGGCACAAAAAGATAAAATTATTCTAGGCTTAGAGCGGGAAATTGCTTTGCTGAGAAATATGCACAAAGCATAGTAACGAGCTGACAATAACAAGAAAAAACAACTAAAAAGAAGACCGCACTTTGATCCTATCAATCAAAGTACGGTCGTTTTTTATTGGTTTTACACAGCCTGTTTAGGTTGTTTGAATACCGTCACTTCAGGTGCTTTACCGGTAAATTTTTCAACCTGAACAATACAGGTATTGGGTGAGTTACCTTGTGCAAGTTTTGATGTGCCTTCATCGCGTGTTAATACATTCGGGCAACCATTTTTACACAAAGGTTTTTCACTTTCACCTAAATCCATTGGGTCATACCATGCACCTTCATGAAGAGCGACAGTACCTTTGATGATATTTTCTGTCACAACCGCACCTGCAAGCACTTGGCCGCGTTTGCTGTGAATGCGTACGATGTCACCGTCTTTAATACCGCGAGCAGCCGCATCTTCAGGATGAATCATTACCGGTTCCCGATCATTGACCGCATATTTTTGGCGTAATGAGGTATGCGCCAATTGGCTGTGTAAACGGTAGTATGGGTGTGGCGTCACTAAGGCGAGCGGATAATCTTGCGTCACGTTGCCGGCAAATTCTTCCGGTTCCATCCAGCTTGCATGCCCTTTACAGTCGTCATAGTTCATTTTGGCGATGACATCAGAATAAATTTCGATTTTACCTGATGGTGTACCAAGCGGATTGAGCAACGGATCTTCACGGAATTCACCATAACGTACCCATTTCTTCGCGGCTTCTCCCGCTTCAAAGCTTAACGGTTTATTTTCTGCCCAGAATTTATCAAAACGAGGCATTGCAACACGGTTTGCACGTGCGGCAGTAAAGGCTGCATTGTAGAATTCTTCCAGCCATTCCATTTCAGTTTTACCTTCGGTGTATTGTTCTTCCACACCTGCTCGTTTTGCGAGTTCAACGAAAATATCATAGTCATTTTTCGCTTCAAATTGTGGCGGAACCACTTGTTTCATCGGGTAAATGCTCATCATGGAGTAGTCGCCTGCCATGGTTAAGTCATTACGTTCATAACTGGTAGTTGCCGGCAAGACAATATCTGCCATGCGCGCAGTTGGCGTCCAGTTTACCTCATTCACAATCACCACATCTGGTTGTTGGAAGGCCTTCACTAAGGTATTGGTATCTTGATGGTGAACAAATGGGTTACCGCCTGCCCAATACACCGCTTTGATATCAGGGTAAGTAATTTCAGTACCGTTATAGTGAATTTTTTTGCCAGGATTGAGCAACACATCTGAAATACGCGCCAATGGGAAAGCAGATTTAGAGGTATCATCCAACCATGTTTTTGCACCCGCTTTGCCTGCTGGACTTGCGGTAATAGAGCCGATAATACCCCCTGTCGCCGTTGGCACCCCACCATTTGAATAGTGATAACTCAAACCAAATCCACCACCTGGCAAGCCAATTTGTCCTAACATAGACGCTAGAGTGACTAACATCCAGTGGGTTTGTTCACCATGGCGTTGGCGTTGCATACCCCAACCACCCATTAACATGGTACGTTTACTAGAAAAATCTGCTGCAAGCTGTTTAATCGTTTCTGCCGGTACACCACAAATTTTTGACGCCCATTCTGCTGTTTTTGGTTGGCCATCAGTTTTACCTAATAAATATTCCTCGAATTTAGCATAACCCGACGTGTATTTTTTCAAGAAATCTTTATCATGCTTACCTTGTTCAACTAAAGTATGCGCAATACCAAGCATTAACGGCACATCCGTTGCTGTATTCACCGGAATCCATTCTGCGTTCAGCATTTGGCAAGTTTCGCTTTTTTGTGGGTCGATACAAATAATGCGTTTTCCACTCGCTTGGAATTTTTTGAAATATTCAATCCCTTTTTGGTCGGTAGACATCCAAGCAATACGCATGGTTGTGAGTGGGTTTGCAGACCAAAGCACAATAATATCGCTGTTTTCTAACACAGATTCCCAGCTGGTTTGTTGTTCATAGACCTCAATAGTACCAAGCACATGCGGCATGATGACTTGCGCAGCACCCGTAGAGTAGTCCCCTTTATGCCCCACAAAACCACCGGTAGCATTCATGTAGCGCTGTAATAACGTACGAGAAGCATGTAATGAACCACAACTAAACCAACCATAAGAACCGGCAAAAATACCTGTTGGCCCATGTTCGTCACGAACACGTTTAAGTTGATTGTGTACTAAATCTAACGCTTCATCCCAAGAAACTCGCACCCATTCATCACGACCACGCATTGCGGTATCACTTTTTCCTGGGTTAGCTAAAAAGCCTTTACGCGCCATTGGATATTTCACGCGAGTTTCGCTGTATAGCTGATCAGCAACAACTGTTTGTAATTCGTTTGGTACAGCAGGTTCAATGGCAGGGCCAGATTTCACAACTTTACCATCTTCCACAACCACACCAAGCGGTCCCCAGTGAGCCGCAGTAACTACTGTTTTTATTTCAGCTTCTTTTGCGACCGCACTTTTTGATACAACGCCCACCATACCACCAGAAAGGGCACTACCTGCCACGCCTAAAGATGTTTTTTTCAGAAAATCACGACGTTGTTCATTTACGTTATTCTTTTTCATTTCAGCCTCGTTTTAGATAGTTGGTTATTATTGTTTTGCCATATCTTTGGCATTGCGTTGCAGATAAATAGTTAATGCTCGTACTTCATCTTTGTTCATTGATGTACGGTCTTTCATAGAATTCACCACACCAATCCATTGGTTAGCGGTGTAATGATCTGCACCAATTGCCGCGTGACAACCACTACATTGAGTTTGATTTAACTGATTGCCATATTGATTAAGTGCGGTCAGATCTGATGACATTTTTTCTTTTGCGACATTCACCGCAACATTGATTTCTTTCCACTCAGAATCTGTTACTGCATCATGTATTGTTTTTACGACTTGAACATGGTTACGTGCATCTTCATCCAGTAAAGCAAGCGTGATACGTTTGCCTAACTCTTGATAAACAACCGCTTCAGCTCCCACTTGTTGCCAACCATGTAAGGTGCCTTGAACTTGATCACCATTTACTTTCCATTGCATTAATTCTGCATAAGGCATGAGGCGAACCTCATTTCCTTTATCATTGGTCGCTTTCACCATTTCAGTGGCAAAAATAGCTGAGCCATCAGAGAGAATGCTACCTTGTACGGCAGAGGATTTTTGCGCATTTTGATCGCCATGCACTTCAGGAAGGAAGTGAACAATGCCTTTATGGCAATCAATACAGGTTTGGCCGTTTGTTTGAGCATCTGTATGGGTTTGTTTTGCTAATTTAGTTTGTTGTGAAAGCTCCATTGCATCAAAACTGTGGCAGCTACGACAGGTTTCTGAATCGTTGGCTTTCATATCATTCCATACCATTTGAGCAAGCTCTGCACGATGGGCTTCATATTTTTCTTTATTCTCAATCTTACCTTGTGCTTCATACCACAAGTCTTTTAAAGCAATAAATTTAGCTTTGACATAATGCCAGCCTTCTTTTGGAATATGGCAGTCTGAACATTGTGCTCGCACACCTTTTGCATTAGCAAAGTGGCTCGAGCCTTCCCATTCTTCTTTTGGATAGCTCATTGAATGACAACTGACACAAAACTCTGGTGAACTTGTTTTATGCATAACCCACTGCGTTCCCCACAATACCACAGCGCCGACACCAGCCAAGCAAAGTGCGGTGACGATTTTCTTCATTTTTGACATAGACACTCCAACTATACAAACAACAAAAACATAACTACAAATAAGTATTATGGATTGTAGGCATATAGTGAGAAAGAAACTATGATCTTGCTCAATAAAAGGCTAAACACTCATGAGATAAAAATAAAAAAACATTAATAAATCAATATATAATGTTTTGTATTTAATCTAATTAGGAAAATTTAAGAATGAAGAAATTGATTAACGCGTTCAAGCACGGCTTTTCTCACGTTATCCTTTTCAAAAAGGATTTCATGTTTTGCTTGAGGTACAAGCATGGATTCTGCATGCGGAAAAAGTGCGGTCAATTTTTCAAGATTTTTGTTATCCACTATCTTTTCCTTTTCCGCTTGTAGGATAAGCACGGGTATTTCCACTCTTGGAATGATTTTAGGGAGCGCTTTGATTGCATTTAAACACAAATGTACCCAACGGAATGTCGGGCCACCTAAGTGAATAGCTGCGCGTTTTCGATTAACTCGGTTCATCCATTTCATTCGCGTTTTAGAATGACTAAGTTCATTAAGGTTTAAATCTGCCGGTTTGTAATGTCCTTTGCCAAAAACATAACGATGACCTTGACCAAATGCCATCATCGTTGCAATGATGATTTCATCTCGTAACGGATGTTTCATGGGAACGCCAAAGAAAGGCGAAGAAAGCACAGCCTTTTTAATATGATGATCGTAATTGGCTAGATAATAGGTAGAAATCAAAGCGCCGAGGGAGTGTGCAAGAATATATTGCGCTTGATAAGAATAAAGTGCGGTCGTTTTTTCAATGATTTTTGCCATATCATCAATATAAAAACGAAACTCATCTAAATGCCCTTTTTGAGGAATAATACGCTGTGAATAGCCTTGTCCTCGGTGATCGAAAAGCAAAACATCATAACCTTGTTGATAAAAGTCATAAGCCAACTCAGTCCATTTCAGCATATTTTCTGCTCGACCATTAACCAAAATCATCAATTTTCTGACCGCGCTTTCAGGCTGAACCAAATGACGATAAGCTAATTTGATATTTCGTTCACCAGAAAGATATTGCGTCGGAAATTGCTCAAAAAAAGGCAATAACTCTGCAAGAGCAAATTGATGAAAATGAGGTTCTCTGATCATAATTTTTTAATGAAAAGGGCGTAGTAAATACGCCCTTTGTAGTGAAAGTAAAACTTATGCCACCAATTGTTTTAAGATACGGCGAACTGGCTCTGCAGCGCCCCATAATAATTGGTCACCTACAGTGAATGCCGCTAAGTATTCCGGACCCATTGCCAATTTACGTAAACGACCAACCGGTACGCTTAATGTACCTGTTATTTTCGCTGGAGTTAATTCACGTAATGTGGTTTCTTTGTCGTTTGGAATCACTTTCACCCATTCATTGTGAGACGCTAAAATTTGTTCGATTTCTTCTAACGGTAAGTCTTTTTTCAGTTTGATAGTGAATGCTTGGCTGTGGCAGCGTAATGCACCGATACGCACACATAAACCATCAACAGGAATTGGATTGTCGCTTAAACCTAAGATTTTGTTGGTTTCTGCATAGCCTTTCCATTCTTCTTTCGTTTGTCCTGTTTCAGGGAGAAGTTTGTCAATCCAAGGGATTAAGCTTCCCCCTAATGCTGCACCGAAGTTATCCGTTGGGAAGCGATCAGAACGCATTTCTGCCGTCACTTTACGTTCAATATCTAAAATTGACGAAGCAGGATCTTTTAATTCACTTGAAACCGATTGTTCTAATAAGCCCATTTGTGAAATCAATTCACGCATATTTTTTGCGCCCGCACCTGAAGCCGCTTGGTAAGTTGCAACAGATACCCATTCCACTAAATCTTTTTCAAACAAACCACCGATAGCCATCAACATTAAGCTTACAGTACAATTACCACCCACAAAAGTTTTAATGCCTTTTTTCAAGCCTTCAGAAATCACGTGTTGGTTTACCGGATCAAGCACGATAATCGCATCATCTTTCATACGTAGTGCAGACGCTGCATCAACCCAATAACCATCCCAACCTGTTGCTTTTAATTTTGGATAGACTTCATTGGTATAGTCGCCACCTTGGCAGGTCACGATAATGTCTAATTTTTTAAGTTCTTCAATGTCGAATGCATTTTTAAGCTCACCTGCCTCTTTGCCTGCGAATACAGGGGCTTTTTGACCTGCTTGAGAAGTAGTGAAGAAAACTGGATTAATATTGGCAAAATCTTGCTCTTGTACCATACGATCCATTAATACGGAACCGACCATTCCGCGCCAACCGATAAAACCGACGTTTTTCATGAGTTTTTCCTTATTTTATGTTGTGTTGAATGGGTCTATTAATTACAGGCTTTATGTCACAAAATCAAGTTTTTTTAGAAAAAATGAGGCTTTGTTTAATTTTTTTCAATAAAAAATCCCCTTTCGGGGATTTATTGATTATTTATCTGCTTTTTTTTTTACCATTTTTTTCGGCTCAGATTTACCTTCAGATTTGACCGCACTTTTCTTTTCTGTCGTAGACTTTGTGGCCTTCTCTTTTGTCGTTGCGGATTTAGTCGCTTTTTTCTTTGGCTTTTCAGCTAAATTTGCTGCTTTCCATTCCTCAAATTTTTCAAGTAACACTTTACCCATTGGGCTTGGATCACCTGTAAATAAGGTTTGTAAACCGTTATTTTCAATGATATGACGGCGAAGTTCTAAACGTTCTTGATGATTTTCTGCTAAACGAATTGCACGCTCAACATATTCATCTACCGTATTTGCAATTAACCATTCCGGTAAACCTAAACGTTTGAATAACCCTTCATCAATATGTTCATGCACTTCTGCACCAGTTTTACATACGCCCACTAAACCTAACGTCACCATATCAATAATGCCGTTGGTGTTACCGAATGGGAATGGGTTTACCATCATATCGCAGTTATGCAAAATACGAAGATATTGATCATAAGGTGCATGTGGATGAGCTGTCGCATCATTGCCTAAATAAGATTTAATAAAACGCTCAACATAAGGATGCGTCACACCACTAGATTGACCTAATGCAAAGTGGAAATGCACTTTCACATTAGCACGATCACGAATAGCCTTTAATGCTGCCAAGAAATAGGGGTTAAGCTTCATTGTGGTAGAGGCAATACCAATATTCACCACTTCAGGGTTTTCACGTAAGCGATATTCTACGTGTTGTGGTGCAAGTGCTGAAGGCACATAAGGTAAGGCATCTTTCGGTAAACGCAATAATTGCTCACTGAAACATTTTTCAGAACCCACATAATCATCTTCTACAATCACATATTCAATAAAATCAGAATGTGTCGTAGCTGGGTGACCTAAAGCAATTACTTGAACTGGTGCAAGGCGTGTATTGCTTGCAAAAATAGTGGTTAAATCCATTCCAATACTTGGCATATAAAGAACCGCAGCACCATTTTTTTCACAAATCTCTTTTAATTCATTCAATTTACCAAAAATATTATCACCTTTTAATAAATGGAATTCATCAAACACCGCTTGTCCTGCTGCATCTACAGCATCATTACCTACACCAATTAAATGAAAACGCTCACGCGCAGCAATCATTGAAGTGGAATGCGTACGATAAATTGAATGGGATGAATGGAAATGCTCCAATAATATGACCATGACTGGTTTGCCATCACGTTCACCTAATTTCGTGACATCGCGATCTACCCATCCACCTTGCAATAAATGACGACGAATAACTTGGTTTAATGCTTGTTTCACCCAGTGTTTATTTTCAGCAATATCGTAGCTGCAATGCATATACACATCATGTGAAATTGCACTTGGTATATTATTTAAGTTTTCAATCGTTGCTAATTTTTCAGGGAACCATTGTAAAAGCGTACCACGCTTAGAAAACGATTGTTCTGTACCAATAAAACGTGGTGATTGCAATGCAAAACAAAGGGATGCACATAATTCTGGATCTAAATTCCATAAAGCATCAAGATTGACGTTTATATTCGATTCCGGCAAATACAAAATACAGAATTTAATTAATGATGATTTCGTATTATCTAAATGGAAATCGAATAAATTGGTTTTATCTGGATTGCGGTTATAAGCTTGTAACACATGATCAGCGTTCACAAATGGTGATGAAGCAAAAATCATATTAATCCAACGTTGTAATGTAAAGAAACGTTGTGCCCCACCTTCAGAAATATCTAATTTAGGATCAGAAAATAACTCACTCATTGCTACCGCTACACGGATGCATAAATGCTTAATTTTATCTTGTACTAATTCATCATTTAATTGGCTAGGATAATCAATTTCAATACCTTCAACGCCACCAAAATTACTATCAATTTTGCTTAAAATATCCAGCAATTCAACGCAAGCTGATTCATAGCTTTTTGCTGCTACTTCCTGTTCAAAACGGATAACACTTGGTTGTTTTTGTGCTTCTGTCATTTCTAAATTTCTTTGGTAAAAAATAAATAAAATGAATAATTAACAGGTTCCCCACAGATCATATTCATCTGAATGGGTGATAGTGACTTTAATAACTTCGCCTACTTTTACAGGTGTGCCACTTAGATTTTCAATATAAACTAAGCCATCAATTTCTGGTGCATCAGCTTTTGTACGGCCAATAATACCTTCGTCATCAATTTCATCCACGATTACATCAAGCATTCGGCCAATTTTTTGCTTTAATCGTTCAGCGGAAATTTCTTGTTGTAACTGCATAAAGCGGTGGAAACGTTCTTCTTTTACCTCTTCAGGCACTTGGTCGGCCATTTCGGTAGCCGGTGCGCCTTCTACTGGGCTAAATTTGAAACAGCCCACGCGATCAAGTTGTGCTTCTTTTAAGAAATCCAATAACATTTGGAAGTCTTCTTCTGTTTCACCCGGGAAGCCTACAATGAAAGTTGAACGCAAGGTTAAATCCGGACAAATCTCACGCCATTGCTTGATACGCTCTAAAGTGCGGTCAATTTTTCCTGGTCTTTTCATCGCTTTTAAAATTTTTGGACTTGCGTGTTGCAATGGAATATCCAAATAAGGCAACAATAAACCTTCCGCCATTAATGGAATTAAATCATCCACGTGCGGATAAGGATAAACGTAGTGTAAACGTACCCAAATGCCTAATTTACCAAGTTGTTTACACAAGGTCATTAAGTCATTTTTAATTGGCATACCATTCCAGAAAGCCGTTTTTACGCCACCTTCTTTGCGTTGTGTATCCATTGCATAAGCAGAGGTATCTTGTGATACGACCAATAACTCTTTCACGCCTGCATCAGCAAGACGTTTTGCTTCATCCAATACTTGCGTGATAGAACGGCTTTCTAAATCCCCACGCAATGAAGGAATTATGCAGAATGTACAACGATGATCACAACCTTCTGAGATTTTCAAATATGCATAGTGTTTTGGTGTTAATTTCACTCCTTGTTTTGGAACAAGGCTGGTGTAAGGATTATGTTCTGGCTTTGGTACATACTTGTGTACTTGAGCCATTACTGCTTCATAACTATGCGGACCAGTTACTTCCAATACTTTCGGGTGAACTTGGCGAATTTGATCTTCTTTCGCCCCTAAACAGCCGGTCACAATCACACGTCCGTTTTCTTCCAACGCCTCGCCAATAGCTTCTAGGGATTCCTGTACAGCACTATCAATAAAACCGCAAGTATTCACAATGACCAAGTCTACATTTTCATAACTTGGCACAATGTTATATCCGTCAGTACGTAATTCGGTCAAAATCCGTTCTGAATCAACTAAATTTTTAGGGCAACCTAAACTTACAAAGCCAATATTTGGCGTTGATTTTTGCATAAATTTATTCTCAGCTATCGTCATTTTTCAAAACCTTAGATTTTACTCAATTTCAAGCAGAAAGGCGATAATTAAAGTAAATTTACCCATTAACGCCTTTTTTTCAGGTAGAATAAGTACCATTTTTATTTACTTATATTGATTATTAATATGGAAAATCTCTCTCTTTTTTCAACTATTTTTGAACAAATGGCTTATTTAATTATTCTCGGAAAAATGCTACTCGCACTTGTACTTGGCGGGATTATTGGCTTAGAACGAGAACTTAAACACAAACCGGTTGGTGTCAAAACTTGTGCTATTATTGCGGTAACGACTTGTGTACTCACGATTGTCTCCATTCAAGCTGCTGAACATTACGCACAAGTTTCAGATAATATCCGAACTGACCCTATGCGACTTGCCGCACAAGTAATCAGTGGTATTGGTTTTTTAGGCGCAGGGGTAATTTTACACAAGAAAAATGATGCTATTTCAGGCTTAACTACTTCCGCCATTATTTGGGCGGCTGCGGCTATCGGTGTGGCAACAGGTGCGGGTTTTATTTTTGATGCGATTATTGCTACTTTGATGATTTTAATCGCTATCCGTATTAGTCCGATTGTACAACGTTATGTTCGCCGCAAAAAATACAAAAAACGTACTCGATTAGCTATTCAACTGAGTTCTGCTAACGGCATCAGTAAAGTGACAGATTTATTATTGAAACATGATTACCGCATTGAAAATATCTCAGTCAAAGACCAAGCAAGTGGCGAGGTTCGCTTGCAAGTGCGATGCTACAACATCGATAATGAAATGCTAAAAGATGTCTATACGCTGTTAAAAACAGAAGATGAAGTACTAAGTGTAGATGTAGAAAATTAGAATCAGCTTAAAGTAACACATTACTTCTATCATAAAACCTATACTTGCTAGACAAAAAGTTAAAAACTTAAACTGGATAACATCATGAATTTACAAGATAATTTCGAGCAACATACGCCAATGATGCAGCAATATCTCAAGTTAAAAGCAGAAAATCCTGATATTTTGTTATTTTATCGAATGGGGGATTTTTATGAGCTTTTTTATGATGATGCAAAAAAAGCGGCAGCGTTGTTAGATATTTCTTTAACGAAACGTGGACAATCAGCAGGTAATCCAATTCCCATGGCTGGCGTGCCTTATCATGCGGTAGAAGGTTATTTAGCAAAATTAGTGCAATTAGGTGAACCTGTAGCCATTTGTGAGCAAGTGGGTGATCCCGCTACATCAAAAGGGCCGGTTGAACGCAAAATTGTACGAATTGTGACACCAGGTACAGTGAGTGATGAAGCGCTTTTACCAGAACGCCAAGATAACTTAATTGTGGCGGTTTATCAGGAAAAAGAAAAATTCGGTCTAGCTACATTAGACATGACATCTGGACGCTTCCAGCTTTGTGAACCTCATTCAAAAGAAGCCTTGCAAGCTGAATTACAGCGTATTAATCCCGTAGAATTACTTTATTGTGAAGATTTTGCCGAAATGGCCATTATTGAACCTTATAAAGGTCTACGCCGTCGCCCAATTTGGGAATTTGAACTCAGTACGGCTATTTCAGAACTTAATCGTCAATTTGGTACGAAAGATTTACGTGCATTTGGTGTAGAAAAATCACCTCTTGGTTTGGCAGCAGCAGGTTGTTTATTGCAATATGCGAAAGAAACACAACGTGCTTCTCTGCCACATATTCAAAGCATCAGTGTTATTCAAAATAACGATAATATTCAATTAGATGCCGCAACACGCCGAAATTTAGAACTCACTCAAAATCTTGCGGGTGGCACAGAAAACACGCTGGCTTCGGTATTAGATAAATGTGTGACGCCAATGGGTAGCCGTTTATTAAAACGTTGGATTCATCAGCCTATCCGTCAAACAGACATTCTATTAAAACGCCAAAAAACCATTGGTGAAATTATTGAGCAAGATTTGTATCACGAATTGCAGCCTTATTTGCAACAAGTGGGGGATATGGAACGGATTCTTGCTCGTGTAGCACTACGTTCTGCGCGTCCTCGAGATCTCACACGTTTACGTACTGCATTAGAACAAATTGAACCGATAAAATCGCTGATTTATACAAAAACATCGTCAAATTTGACCGCACTTTCCGCGCAAATTGATGATTTTTCCGCACAAATAGCGCTACTTCAAAAAGCAATTATTGAAACCCCTCCGTTATTAATTCGCGATGGTGGCGTTATTGCTGAAGGCTATAATGCAGAATTAGATGAATGGCGAACCCTTTCCGCTGGCGCAACGCAATATTTAGAAAATTTAGAACAACGCGAACGAGAAAACACAGGTATTGATACCTTAAAAATTGGCTTTAATGCGGTGCATGGTTATTACATTCAAATTAGCCAAGGACAAGCCCATAAAGCACCAATTCATTATGTTCGTCGTCAAACCTTAAAAAATGCCGAGCGCTATATTATTCCTGAATTAAAAGAATACGAAGATAAGGTTTTAAAATCAAAAGGGGCAGCGCTTGCTTTAGAAAAGCAACTTTATGATGAATTGTTTGATTTATTATTGCCACATTTAGGTCAATTACAATTAGCCAGCTTGGCATTGTCTGAATTGGATGTGTTAGTTAACTTAGCAGAAAGAGCAGAAACCTTAAATTATGTTGCACCACAATTTAGCGATGAAATTGGTGTAAAAATTGAAAATGGTCGCCATCCTGTGGTGGAACAAGTCTTAAAAGACCCCTTTATTGCCAACCCTGTTAAGCTCAATCAACAGCGTCATTTGCTGATTATTACTGGCCCAAATATGGGCGGTAAAAGTACCTATATGCGTCAAACGGCTTTAATTACGTTAATGGCGTATATAGGCAGTTTTGTGCCGGCTGATAGCGCGGTTATCGGGCAAATTGATCGCATTTTCACTCGAATTGGCGCCTCTGATGATTTAGCCTCCGGTCGTTCTACATTTATGGTAGAAATGACCGAAATGGCGAATATTCTTCATCAAGCCACTTCACAAAGTTTGGTTCTGATTGATGAAATTGGACGAGGCACTTCTACTTATGATGGGCTTTCTTTAGCTTGGGCTTGTGCCGAATGGTTGGCGAAGAAAACTCATTCGCTTACGTTATTTGCGACCCATTATTTTGAACTCACCGCACTGCCAGAAAAAATTGAAGGTATTGCGAATATTCATTTAGATGCATTAGAACACAACAATACCATCGCCTTTATGCACGCGGTTCAAGACGGTGCGGCAAGTAAAAGCTATGGCCTTGCTGTTGCAGCACTGGCTGGTGTGCCTCAATCTGTCATTAAACTGGCGAAGCAAAAATTGCATCAATTAGAAAAATTGTCGGCACAAAATGGTGATCAACAAATTCAACATTTAAGAGCGTTAAATCAACATCAAGGTGAATTGGCTTTTGAAGCTGAACCGGATGCTTTACGCGAAGCCATTGAGCAACTTGATCCTGATGAATTAAGTCCAAAACAAGCCTTAGCTTATCTGTATCAATTGAAGAAAATGCTGTCATAAATAAAAAAGAGCGGTCAAAAAATTCATTGTTTTTTATGACCGCTCTTTTATTTTCACTAATTTCTTAAAATCTCATAGATTTCAGAATCTTTTCTATCAAGATAATGGATGGATTGGATTTTACGAATGGTGCGTGATTTACCACGAATTAATAAGGTTTCTGTAGTTGCCAAGTTTCCACGGCGAGAAATTCCTTTAAGCAATTCACCGTGCGTAATTCCCGTTGCAGCAAAAACAAGATTATCATCACGTACTAAATCTTCTAATTTTAAGATTTCATTGACCTTCACACCTAACGCTTCACAACGTTGAACTTCTTCTGCGGCAATTTTACGGTTTTCTTCTGTATCGCCTTTCACTTCATTACGTGGAATAAGACGAGCTTGCATATCCCCACCTAATGCACGAATTGCAGCGGCAGCTGCCACACCTTCAGGTGCACCGCCAATACCATAAACCATATCCACTTCAGCATCTGGTAAGCAACATAAAACCGAAGCTGCAACATCACCATCTGGAATAGCCATCACGCGAATACCTAAATTATGCATTTGCTTAATCACTTCATCATGACGTGGTTTAGCGAGTACCATCACGGTTAAATCCGATAAGGATTTACCTAAACGAGAAGCTACACGGCGCAGGTTTTGCTCAATCGGTAAACTTAAATCAATCATGCCTTTTACTTCAGGACCGACAACCAATTTTTCCATATACATATCAGGCGCTTTTAAAAAAGTACGTTTACCACCAGCCGCCAATACCGAAATCGCATTTGATTGTCCCATTGCTGTCATTCGTGTGCCATCAATCGGATCAACCGCAATAGAAACGAGTTCACCATTACCTGATCCCACTTTTTCGCCAATATAAAGCATTGGGGCTTCATCAATTTCCCCTTCACCAATCACAATTTCACCGTCCATATGGATTAAATTCAGCATATAACGCATGGCTTTGACTGCCGCCTCATCTGCCGCATTTTTATTACCACGTCCAAGCCAAGTATAAGCCGCTAATGCAGCTGCTTCGGTTACTCTTGAAAATTCAATAGCTAATGCACGATTCATTTTTCTCTCCCAATGCAAAAAGTCTCGCTATTTTATCACTAAGCAAACGTTTGCCTAATAATTTTTGATAAGAAGCTTTTAAAAATAAGATTAAGTGGGTAAAATGAAGTCATTTCGGACTTATTTTAAAAAAGGAAATCACTATGTCTTTAGAAATTTTAGATCAGCTTGAAGAAAAAATTAGACAAGCAGTAGAAACCATTCAATTACTTCAACTTGAAGTAGAAGAATTAAAAGAACAAAAAAATCAATCTCAACAAGCGGTAGAAGCATTGCAACATGAAAACGAGCAACTTAGAAATGAACACCGCAACTGGCAAGAACACATTCGTTCATTGTTGGGTAAATTCGACAACGTATAATGACTATAAAGGCTTAGAAAATCTAAGCCTTTTTTATTAGGAAAGAATATGCATATTTGTTTGATTTCAGGCAGTACATTAGGCAGCGCTGAATATGTGGCGGAGCATTTAGAAGATGTATTAAAAACACAAGATTTTTCTACCGCACTTTTCCACGGACCAGAACTTGATGAGGTGATTGATGAAAATATTTGGTTGATCGTCACTTCAACACATGGTGCAGGTGAATTACCTGATAATTTAAAACCACTTTTTGAACAAATTGCGGCATCAGATAAAGATTTCTCTTCTCTCCGCTTTGCCGTTGTAGGCTTAGGTAATTCAGATTACGATACATTCTGTCATGCCGTGAATAAAGTCGAAACACAATTAAGTGAAAAAAGTGCGGTCAAAATCTGCGAGAGTTTAAAAATCGATGTCTTGTATGTTGATGATCAAGAACAATTTGCGGAAGATTGGTTACCACAATTTATTCATGCACTTTAGTCATAATAAAGCGATAATTTGAGTTATCGCTTTTTCTTTATCTATTATCCAAAAAAATTATCTGTGGGTAACTTTAATAAAACCTGTCAAAAACTTGTTCTTTTCCACTGAGTAAATATGATGATTGTTTTAACTGTGGATAAAATTGAAGGTTATCCACAAGAAAAAGCCTCCAAACTGATGACATTTCAACAAAGTCTAAAATGATCTAACTTCTTCATTTAAAAAAGGAAAAGGATCTTATTCACAAGGTAAAAGGATCATAATAGTAACAATAATAAGATCTTTATATATAAATAGATCTTATCTTTATTACCTTTAGATCTTCTCTTATCACAGATTGAATTCTTGCTTTCAAGCACACGTAATTTTCAGTAGAATAGCGTCTATTTTTAGATCGAAGATCAAATTAAAGACAAAGAGAGAGATATGTTTTACACCGAAAATTATGATGTGATCGTTGTTGGTGGCGGTCATGCTGGTACAGAAGCGGCATTAGCACCAGCACGTATGGGATTAAAAACTCTGTTATTGACACATAATGTCGATACCCTAGGACAAATGTCATGTAATCCAGCCATTGGTGGCATTGGTAAAGGCCATTTAGTGAAAGAAATTGATGCGATGGGTGGCCTTATGGCTCATGCAGCGGATAAAGCCGGTATTCAATTTCGTACTTTAAACAGCAGTAAAGGGCCTGCTGTACGTGCAACTCGTGCTCAAGCTGACCGGGTGTTATATCGTCAAGCGGTACGCATCGCACTAGAGAATCAACCAAATTTAGATATTTTCCAGCAAGAAGTGACCGATATTTTAATTGAGCAAGATCGCGTTTGTGGTGTAGAAACCAAAATGGGGCTTAAATTCCGTGCTAAATCAGTTATTTTAACTGCCGGTACTTTCTTAGCGGGTAAGATCCATATCGGTTTAGAACATTATGAAGGTGGCCGAGCTGGTGATCCAGCATCTGTTACACTTTCTCATCGTTTACGTGATCTGAATTTACGTGTAGATCGTTTAAAAACCGGTACACCGCCGCGTATTGATGCACGCACGATCAATTTCGATATTTTAGCTAAACAGCATGGTGATGCCGTATTACCGGTATTCTCTTTTATGGGATCGGTGGATGATCATCCTCAACAAATTCCTTGTTATATCACCCACACTAATGAACAAACCCATGAAGTGATCCGTAATAACTTGGATCGTAGTCCAATGTATACCGGTGTGATTGAAGGGATCGGTCCACGTTATTGCCCATCTATTGAAGATAAAGTGATGCGTTTTGCAGATCGTAATTCACATCAAATTTATTTGGAACCAGAAGGCTTAACCAGTAACGAAGTGTATCCAAACGGGATCTCTACCAGTTTGCCGTTTGATGTGCAAATGGGCATTGTGAATTCTATGAAAGGTTTGGAAAAAGCGCGCATCATTAAACCAGGTTATGCCATTGAATATGATTATTTTGATCCACGAGATTTAAAACCAACATTAGAAACTAAAGCTATTTCTGGTTTATTTTTTGCGGGTCAAATTAACGGTACAACAGGTTATGAAGAGGCGGCGGCACAAGGCTTATTGGCCGGGATTAATGCAGGTCTTTACGTACAAGAAAAAGAGGCATGGTATCCACGTCGCGATCAATCTTATACAGGCGTATTGGTGGATGACCTTTGCACACTTGGTACCAAAGAACCATATCGCGTATTTACTTCTCGTGCAGAATACCGTTTGTTATTACGTGAAGATAATGCGGATATTCGTTTAACGCCAATTGCCCATGAATTAGGTTTGATTGATGAGGCTCGTTGGGCGCGCTTTAATCAAAAAATGGAAAATATTGAACAGGAACGCCAACGCTTACGCAGCATTTGGTTGCATCCGCGTTCTGAATATTTAGAAGAAGCGAATAAAGTGCTTGGTAGCCCACTTGTGCGTGAAGCCAGCGGTGAAGATTTATTGCGTCGTCCAGAAATGACCTACGATATTTTGACTTCTTTAACGCCATACAAACCAGCAATGGAAGATAGAGAAGCTGTAGAACAAGTGGAAATTGCTATTAAGTATCAAGGCTATATTGAGCATCAACAAGAAGAAATTGAAAAACAAAAACGCCACGAAAATACGGCTATCCCGGCTAACTTTGATTACAGCAAAGTGTCTGGTTTATCTAATGAAGTACGTGCGAAGTTAGAACAGCATCGTCCGGTTTCCATTGGCCAAGCGAGCCGAATTTCAGGCATTACTCCTGCAGCAATTTCAATTATTCTGGTGAATTTGAAAAAACAAGGCATGCTAAAACGTGGGGAGTAAACTTCTCAGGTATTGAAAGCAAAAGTGCGGTGAATTTTCATCGCACTTTTTTATATTACAAATTAAAAAGATGTAATTAGTAGGCTAAATTTTTACTGAAATAAAAACACTAAGGATTTTAACCGCACTTTCAAGTAGAATGGCGACAAACAGACAAGATAGATAGAAAAATGAAAGCAAAACTCGAAAATTTACTGGCTCAAGCAGAAATTCAATCAACCGATCTACAAAAAGATCAGCTGATTCAGTTGGTACAATTACTCAATAAATGGAACAAGGCTTATAATTTAACCTCTGTACGTGATCCGCAAGAGATGTTAGTAAAACATATCTTGGATAGTATTGTTGTTAGTCCTTATTTACAAGGGGATCGTTTTATAGATGTAGGAACAGGTCCAGGCTTGCCAGGACTGCCTTTGGCCATTATTAATCCTACCAAGCAATTTGTCTTGTTAGATAGTTTAGGTAAGCGTATTAGCTTCATTCGAAATGCAGTACGTGAGTTAGGACTAACAAATGTAGAACCTGTTCTTAGCCGTGTTGAGGAATACCAACCTGAACAAAAATTTGACGGAGTATTAAGTCGTGCATTTGCTTCGTTAAAAGATATGACAGATTGGTGTCATCATTTGCCAAAAGAAAATGGGTATTTTTATGCTTTGAAAGGCATTTATCACGAAGATGAAGTTCAAGAATTAGACAAAAAATTCGAAGTAAAAGACGTGATAACTTTGCATGTACCAGAGCTTATAGGTGAGCGACATTTAATCGTTTTACGATAAAACACACTTTTTTTACGGCTATTTTGTTAATTATTTTTTAAAAGTGTGATTTGTTTAACATTTTTTAGTGGTTTAAAAGTTGAAACTCTTTGTAGCACGGGTATAATTAGGTAGTTTTTGTATTTTAAAAAAATAAGATAATGTCTAAGGTTTTAACGCAGGCCAAAAATCGATATCAAAAGGCGATAATCATTGAATCAGTCTGTCTTGTTGTTTTTGGTTTGTTAGTTGCGCTTTGGCAAGGTGAAAGTGCGGTAGATTTTAGTTTAGGATTTATTAGTGCTTTTGTACCATTTTGTGCTTTTGCTTATATTGTTTTTTTTCGTAAACAAGATTTTTCAACAAAATTAACGGCATTTTATCGTGGTGAAGCGTTAAAGTTTATGTTAATGATTGTGCTTGTGGGGGTGTCCTTTAAATGGCTTGTTATCTCACATTTTATTTTGTTTTTTGTTGGTTTTTTTACAGCATTAGCGTTGAATAATTTTATTCCGTTTTTGTTAAATAGATCTTAATTTTTTCTACAAAGGATCGATTATGTCTGGACAAACTTCAATTGAATATATCCAACACCATTTAACTTATCTTACAGCAGGTGAAGGTTTTTGGACGTTTAATCTTGATACGTTTTTCTTCTCTGTGTTGTGTGGTTTCCTTTTCTTAGCTATTTTTCGTAAAGTGGCTAAAAAAGCAACAGCAGGTGTACCGAGTAAACTACAATGTGCTGTTGAAATGGCTGTAGAATGGATTGATGGTGTGGTAAAAGAAAATTATCACGGCAAACGAGATGTGATAGCGCCGTTGGCTTTAACCATTTTCGTATGGGTGATGATTATGAATACTATTGATTTGCTACCTGTGGATTATATTCCCCAGTTGTTTGCTATTATTACAGGTGATCATCATATTCCTGTACGAGCTGTGCCGACTACGGATATGAATATGACATTTGCAATGTCGATTTCAGTATTTGTATTGATCCTTTTTTATACGATTAAATCTAAGGGTATTAAAGGTCTTGCAAAAGAATACACTTTACATCCTTTCAATCATTGGGCATTTATCCCTGTTAATCTTCTTCTTGAATCCGTGACGTTGATCTCAAAGCCTGTTTCATTAGCACTTCGTTTATTCGGAAATATGTATGCTGGTGAGCTGATCTTTATTTTGATTGCCGTGATGTATTCAGCCAATGCATTTGTGGCTGCACTGGGTGTGCCATTGCAGTTGGTGTGGGCGATTTTCCATATTTTGGTCATCGCATTACAAGCCTTCGTCTTTATGATGCTTACTGTGGTTTACCTGAGTATTGCATATAATAAAGCGGAACATTAATTTTTATTTTTTATTTAACAACTCAACTCTCAACAACGGAGAAAATTTATGGAAACTGTAATTAGTGCAACAATCATTGCTTCTGCGATTATGCTTGCTTTTGCTGCGTTAGGTACTGCGATTGGCTTTGGTCTTCTTGGCGGTAAATATCTTGAGTCTGCCGCTCGTCAGCCTGAATTAGCTAATTCACTACTTACTAAGATGTTTATTGTTGCAGGTCTTCTTGATGCGATTGCGATGATCGCGGTAGGTATCGGTTTATATTTCGCATTCGCAAATCCATTTGCTGCATTATTAGGTTAATAAACAACAAATTTCCTAATTAACGAAGGAGGTATGTTGTGAATATTAATGCAACATTAATTGGTCAAACCATCGCCTTTATTATTTTTGTATGGTTTTGTGTGAAATTTGTTTGGCCACCAATTATTAATGCGATTGAAACTCGTCAAAGTCAAATTGCGAACGCTTTAGCGTCAGCTGAAGCAGCTAAAAAAGAGCAAGCAGATACGAAAAATCTTGTTGAACAAGAACTTTCAGCTGCAAAAGTACAAGCTCAAGAAATTTTAGATGCAGCGAATAAACGTCGTAATGAAGTGTTAGACGAAGTGAAGGCTGAAGCCGAAGAACTGAAAGCAAAAATTATTGCACAAGGTTATGCTGAAGTAGAAGCTGAACGTAAACGTGTTCAAGAAGAATTACGTGTTAAAGTAGCTTCATTAGCAGTGGCTGGTGCTGAGAAAATTGTGGGTCGTTCTATTGATGAAGCGGCAAACAATGACATTATTGATAAATTAGTTGCAGAGTTATAAGAGGCTTAGCTTATGTCAGAATTAACTACAATAGCTCGCCCTTATGCAAAAGCTGCATTTGACTTTGCCATTGAACAAAGTGCGGTCGAAAAATGGACTGAAATGTTAGGTTTCGCTGCCGCCGTAGCTGAAGATGAGACGGTAAAAGCTTACTTAAGTAGTTCTCTTTCTGCACAGAAATTAGCTAATACAGTAATTTCTATTTGTGGCGAACAATTGGATCAATATGGGCAAAATCTTATTCGGTTAATGGCTGAAAATAAGCGTTTGAGTGCGATTCCTACCGTGTTTGAAGAATTTAAACATTATGTGGAAGAACATCAAGCTATTGCAGAAGTTGAAGTAACGTCTGCACAACCATTGAATGCAACACAAATCGAAAAAATTGCAGCTGCAATGGAAAAAAGATTAGCTCGCAAAGTGAAATTAAATTGCAATGTAGATAGCTCACTGATTGCTGGTGTAGTGATTCGTACAGAAGATTTTGTGATTGACGGAAGTAGCCGTGGGCAACTTACTCGTCTCGCAAACGAGTTGCAATTATAAGAGGAATACAAGATGCAACTAAATTCAACAGAAATTAGTGAATTGATTAAAAAACGCATCGCTCAATTCGACGTGGTGAGCGAAGCCCGTAATACAGGGACAATTGTTTCTGTAAGTGATGGGATTATTCGTGTTCACGGTTTAAGCGATGTGATGCAAGGCGAAATGATCGCCTTACCAGGTAACCGTTACGCAATGGCACTTAACCTTGAACGTGATTCTGTTGGTGCGGTAGTAATGGGTCCTTACGCAGATTTAGCGGAAGGTATGGAAGTACAATGTACTGGCCGTATCCTTGAAGTACCAGTTGGTCGTGGTTTATTAGGTCGTGTGGTAAACACACTTGGTCAACCAATTGATGGCAAAGGCGAAATTGAAAACGATGGTTTCTCTCCTGTTGAAGTGATTGCACCAGGTGTTATCGATCGTAAATCTGTTGATCAGCCTGTACAAACCGGTTATAAAGCGGTTGACTCCATGGTGCCAATCGGTCGTGGTCAACGTGAGTTAATCATCGGTGACCGTCAAACGGGTAAAACAGCATTAGCAATCGACGCTATCATTAACCAACGTGATTCAGGTATTAAATGTATCTATGTCGCGATCGGTCAAAAAGCGTCGACTATTGCAAACGTAGTGCGTAAATTAGAAGAGCACGGTGCACTTGAAAATACTATCGTTGTTGCGGCATCTGCATCTGAATCAGCGGCTTTACAATATTTAGCACCTTATGCTGGTTGTGCAATGGGTGAATATTTCCGTGATCGCGGTGAAGATGCGTTAATTGTTTACGATGATTTATCAAAACAAGCCGTTGCTTATCGTCAAATTTCATTATTATTACGTCGTCCACCAGGTCGTGAAGCCTATCCAGGTGACGTATTCTATCTACACTCACGTTTACTTGAACGTGCAGCACGTGTAAATGAAGAATACGTAGAAAAATTTACTCAAGGTGCAGTAAAAGGAAAAACTGGTTCTTTAACCGCTCTTCCTATTATTGAAACTCAAGCGGGTGACGTTTCTGCATTCGTTCCAACCAACGTAATTTCGATTACCGATGGTCAGATTTTCTTAGAATCTAACTTGTTTAACTCTGGTATTCGTCCAGCGGTAAACCCTGGTATTTCGGTATCTCGTGTGGGTGGTTCTGCACAAACTAAAGTAGTGAAAAAATTAGCTGGTGGTATCCGTACTGCATTAGCTCAATATCGTGAATTAGCTGCGTTTGCTCAGTTTGCATCTGATTTGGATGATGCGACACGTAAACAATTAACGCACGGTGAAAAAGTTACTGAATTGTTAAAACAAAGACAATATGCACCCCTCAGTGTGGCTGAACAAGCCATTGTACTTTTTGCTGTTGAGTTTGGTTATTTAGAAGATGTGGAATTGCAAAAAATTGCAAGTTTTGAGACCGCACTTTTAGATTATGCATACCGTACTCATGGCGATTTTATGGCTGAATTAACCAAAACTGGTAATTACAATGATGAGATTAAAAACACATTGAAAACAATTTTGGATAATTTTAAAGCCAATAGCGCATGGTAAAAGTAACGGAGAAATAAAATGGCAGGTGCAAAAGAGATAAAAACCAAAATTGCCAGCGTACAAAGTACACAAAAAATTACTAAGGCAATGGAAATGGTGGCGACTTCGAAAATGCGTAAAACGCAAGATCGTATGGCAGCGTCTCGTCCGTATTCTGAAACAATACGAAATGTTATCAGCCATGTCTCTAAAGCGAATGTTGGTTACAAACATCCATTTCTAGCAGAAAGAGATGTGAAGAATGTCGGCATTTTAGTCGTTTCTACAGATAGAGGAATGTGTGGCGGTTTAAATATAAATTTATTTAAAACGGTGGTAACAGAAATCAAACAATGGAAAACGAAAGGTGTTAATGTTCAATTAGGATTAATTGGTTCAAAAGGCATTAATTTCTTTCGTTCACTAGGATTGCCTGTTAATGAACAGCTCTCAGGTCTCGGTGATAATCCGGCAATGGAAGCATTGCTTGGTGTTGCAAATGGGATGTTTGAGGCCTATCGTAAAGGTGAAATTGATGCGATTTATATTGCTTATAACAAGTTTATCAATACGATGTCTCAATCCCCTATTTATCAACAATTAGTACCATTACCAGAATTAGAAACGGATAATTTAGAGCAAAGACAACACACTTGGGATTATCTTTATGAGCCAGATCCTAAAGCGTTATTAAATAGCTTATTAACTCGTTATTTAGAATCACAAGTGTATCAATCTGTGGTGGATAACCTTGCTTCCGAGCAAGCTGCTCGTATGGTTGCAATGAAAGCGGCAACAGATAATGCGGGTAACTTAATTAATGACTTGCAGTTAGTTTATAACAAAGCTCGTCAAGCGAGTATTACAAATGAATTAAATGAAATTGTCGCCGGTGCGGCTGCAATTTAACGAAAAGAGGAACGGTAATGGCAACAGGTAAAATTGTTCAAATCATCGGTGCGGTGATTGACGTTGAATTCCCACAAGATGCAGTACCAAAAGTTTATGATGCATTAAAAGTTGAATCAGGTTTAACCCTTGAAGTTCAACAACAATTAGGTGGCGGCGTAGTTCGTTGTATCGCATTAGGTACATCTGATGGTTTAAAACGTGGCTTAAAAGTGGACAACACGGGTAACCCAATTCAAGTGCCTGTAGGTACAAAAACCCTTGGTCGTATTATGAACGTATTGGGTGAACCTATTGATGAACGGGGTGAAATTGGTGCAGAAGAAAGTTGGTCTATCCATCGTGCAGCGCCAAGCTATGAAGAACAATCTAACAGTACAGAATTATTAGAAACAGGGATTAAAGTTATCGACTTAATTTGTCCATTCGCAAAAGGCGGTAAAGTTGGTCTATTCGGTGGTGCGGGTGTGGGTAAAACCGTAAATATGATGGAGTTAATCCGTAATATTGCGATTGAGCACTCTGGTTATTCTGTATTTGCGGGAGTTGGTGAACGTACTCGTGAAGGTAATGACTTTTATCATGAAATGACCGAATCTAACGTATTAGATAAAGTATCCTTGGTTTATGGTCAAATGAATGAGCCACCAGGTAACCGTCTTCGCGTTGCATTAACTGGTTTAACTATGGCTGAAAAATTCCGTGATGAAGGCCGTGATGTATTATTCTTTGTTGATAATATCTATCGTTATACCCTTGCAGGTACCGAAGTATCGGCACTTTTAGGTCGTATGCCATCTGCGGTAGGTTATCAACCAACATTAGCGGAAGAAATGGGTGTGTTACAAGAACGAATTACTTCAACCAAAACAGGTTCTATTACTTCTGTTCAAGCGGTATATGTGCCTGCGGATGACTTGACTGACCCATCGCCAGCAACAACATTCGCACACTTAGATTCAACCGTTGTATTAAGTCGTCAAATTGCATCTTTAGGTATTTATCCAGCAGTTGACCCGTTGGATTCGACTTCTCGCCAATTAGATCCGTTAGTCGTGGGTCAAGAACATTATGATGTTGCTCGTGGCGTACAAGGTATCCTACAACGTTATAAAGAATTAAAAGATATCATCGCTATTCTTGGTATGGACGAATTATCAGAAGAAGACAAATTAGTAGTGGCACGTGCTCGTAAAATTGAACGTTTCTTATCACAGCCATTCTTCGTTGCTGAAGTATTTACCGGTTCTCCAGGTAAATATGTATCATTAAAAGATACTATTCGTGGTTTCAAAGGTATTTTAGACGGTGAATACGATCATATTCCAGAACAAGCGTTCTATATGGTAGGTTCGATCGAAGAAGTGCTAGAAAAAGCCAAAAATATGTAATCGCTTCAAGTTATTGAAGGAGAACTAAAATGGCAACATTAAAACTCATTATCGTGAGTGCCGAAGATAAAATCTTTGAAGGTGATGTAACACAACTTAGAGCAACAGGTATTGAAGGAGAGCTTGGTATTTTACCTGGTCATACTCCCTTACTTACTGCGATTAAGCCTGGCATTATCAAATTTACGCTTAAAAATGAAACTGAAGAAGTTATTTATGTTTCAGGTGGTTTTTTAGAAATACAACCTACAGTTGTAACAGTACTCGCTGATGTAGCAATTCGTGGAGAAGAGTTGGATGCTGAACGCATTTTGAATGCAAAACGCCAAGCAGAAGAAAATATTGTGGCTCATATTTCTGATGTAGATCATGACCTACTTGTAGCGAAACTTTCTAGAGAGTTAGCGAAACTTCGTGCTTACGAGCTTACTGAAAAACTCGTTAAATCAAAACGATAAATTTATGGTAATAAAAAAAGAGTGGTCATTTTGACCGCTCTTTTTGTTTCTATCTTAAGAAATATCGATAAGCTTTACTTTCGCTTACATCTTCATAAACATAACCGAGTTGTGTTAAAGCTTGCTCAAATTCTGTGTTATCTTTTTCTTCTAATTGAAATGCTGCAAGGATATTACCGTAATCGGCACCATGCGCACGATAGTGGAACAATGAAATATTCCAGCGTTTACCTAATATTTCTAAGAATTTCAGTAAAGCTCCTTTTTGTTCTGGGAATTCAAAGCTATAAAGTCGCTCATTACGGTTTGAAACTCGTCCACCCATCAAGTAACGAATGTGTGTTTTAGCAATGTCGTCATTAGACATATCTTCAACATCAAAGCCATTTTTCGTTAAATCAGCAATAATGTCTGCTTTTTCTGCTTCATTAGTCGTTCGCACACCAACAAAAATGCAAGCTTTTTGGTTATCTGCATAACGATAACTAAATTCTGTTACTGCTCGATTACCGATGACATGGGCAAATTTTAAGAAACTACCAGGTTGCTCAGGCATGGTTACCGCCAATAAAGCTTCACGGTTTTCACCAATTTCGCAACGTTCTGAAACATAACGTAAAGTATGGAAGTTAAGGTTGGCACCGGATAAAATCGCTGCCATGTTTTTATCTTCTAGATTGTTTTGTTTTACGTATTTTTTCAAACCAGCTAGACCTAGAGCACCAGATGGTTCGGCGATCGCGCGCACATTTTCGAATAAATCTTTCATTGCGGCACAAACTTCATCGCTATCCACCAACACCATACCATCCAAATATTTCTGGCATAAGCGGAATGTTTCATCACCAATACGTTTTACTGCTACACCATCAGCAAACAGGGCAACGTGTGCTAAATCTGTAGGTTCACCTTTTTCTAAAGCAGCATTCAAACAGGCTGAATCTTTGGACTCGACACCGATCACTTTAATTTCCGGCATAAATTGTTTGAGTAAAATGGCTACGCCAGCGGCGAGACCACCGCCTCCAACTTGAACAAAGACATAATCCAAATCAGCCACTTGTTGCAGCATTTCCATCGCTAACGTACCTTGACCCGCTATCACCAATGGATGATCAAACGGTGGAATAAATGTCATATGTTTAGATTTTGAAAGCTCAATCGCTTTAGCTTTAGCTTCATCAAAATTGGCTCCGTGCAGCAACACCTCACCATCAAAACCACGGACTGCATCCACTTTAATGCTTGGCGTGTTCTGTGGCATAACAATTAATGCTTTTAGCCCAAGTTGTTTCGCTGATAAGGCTACGCCTTGCGCATGATTACCTGCAGAAGCAGCAATGACACCCGCCTGTTTTTGTTCATTGGAAAGGCTGGAAATCATTGCATAGGCACCACGCAGCTTAAAGCTATTTACTGGCTGGCGGTCTTCACGTTTAATCCAAATATTATTATGTAGGCGCTCGGATAATTTCCCCATTTTTTGTAGCGGGGTTACAGTAGCGGCTTCATATACTCTGGAGCCAAGTTTAACAATCGCGTTAACATAATCCGATTGAGAGGGTTGAGAATTGGTAAGTAGATTTTTCATGATACTTAATTTGTTATGATGAAGTGCGGTTAATTTTTCTTTATTTTTATCCTCCTCTCTTTTGTGAGAGGAGGAGTGATTAGAAATTATTTTAAAAGTGTTTTATCACGCACTGCACCTTTATCTGCAGAAGTAGCGAAGTGACCAAATACTTTTAAGGCGAATGATACTTCACGTTCACGGTGAGCTGGTTGCCAGCCTTTGGCATCTTGCTCAGTACGACGTGTTGCTAATTCTTCATCGCTAATTTTTAGATTAATCGAACGATTTGGAATATCGATTTCGATAATATCGTCATCATGTACTAAGCCAATTGCACCGCCGGAAGCTGCTTCAGGCGAGGCGTGACCAATAGATAAACCGGATGTACCACCAGAGAAACGACCATCTGTTAATAAAGCACATTTTTTACCTAAGCCCATCGATTTTAAGTAGCTGGTTGGATAAAGCATTTCTTGCATACCTGGGCCACCTTTTGGACCCTCGTAGCGGATGACTACTACATGGCCTTCTTTAACTTTACCACCTAAAATACCGGCTACAGCGTCTTCTTGGCTTTCAAATACGATAGCACGGCCTGTGAATTTCCAGATAGACTCATCCACACCCGCCGTTTTTACGATACAACCGTCTTTTGCGATATTACCGAATAATACGGCTAAGCCACCTTCTTGAGAAATTGCATTTTCTTTGTTACGGATACATCCACTTACACGGTCATCATCTATGCTATCCCAACGACAATCTTGCGAGAAGGCTTGTGTGGTGCGAATACCAGCAGGGCCGGCACGGAAGAATTTGTGTAATTCTTCGTCTTTGTTACGAATAATATCGTATTGATTTAATTGTTCTTCTAGTGTTGTTCCTAACACGGTTTTGGTGTTGCGATGGATTAGCCCCGCACGATCTAATTCACCTAATAAGCCCATAATACCACCTGCACGGTGTACGTCTTCCATATGGTATTTATTAGTATTTGGTGCAATTTTGCTTAAGCAAGGCACAACGCGTGATAAGCGGTCAATATCTTCCATTTTGAAATCTACGCCTGCTTCTTGAGCAGCCGCTAATAAGTGTAAAACGGTATTACTTGAACCACCCATCGCAATATCTAAACTCATGGCATTTTCAAAGGCTTCAAAGGTGCCAATTGAACGTGGCAATACACTTTCATCGTCTTGCTTGTAATAGCGTTTACAAAGCTCAACAATTTGACGACCAGCTTTTAAGAATAATTCTTTGCGGTCAGCATGGGTAGCCAACATTGATCCATTGCCTGGTAAAGATAAACCTAAAGCTTCGGTTAAGCAGTTCATTGAGTTAGCGGTGAACATGCCTGAGCAAGAACCACAAGTTGGGCAAGCGCTGCGCTCAATCGCATCAATACGCTCATCACTTACATTCGGATCTGCCGCTTCAATCATCGCATCCACTAAATCTAAGCGAATAAGCTTATCAGATAATTTCGTTTTACCCGCTTCCATTGGGCCACCTGAAACGAAGATAGTTGGAATGTTCAAACGCATTGCCGCCATTAACATTCCCGGGGTGATTTTGTCACAGTTGGAAATACACACCATCGCATCAGCACAGTGAGCATTAACCATATATTCCACGCTATCTGCGATTAAATCACGGCTTGGTAAGGAATAAAGCATCCCACCGTGACCCATAGCAATACCGTCATCTACCGCAATAGTATTGAATTCTTTTGCTACGCCGCCGGCTTTTTCAATTTCAGCTGCAACCAGTTGCCCCATATCTTTTAAATGAACATGCCCAGGTACGAATTGGGTGAAAGAGTTCACTACCGCAATAATCGGTTTACCAAAGTCATTTTCTTTCATCCCTGTTGCACGCCATAAGGCACGTGCACCTGCCATATTACGACCCTGAGTGCTGGTCGCTGAACGTAGTTTTGGCATAAATAATCTCTCCAAGTAAATTTTTGTTAAAGTTCGTTATATTATTTAATTTCTTCGTTAATGAATACTGCCAAATCTCCCCTACCCCTCTTTGCTAAAGAGGGGATTTTCTTTATAAATTTGCTGTCATCTGACTAATTTATATTTGCCATATCAAAGTAGAATAATGATATAAAATCTCGCTCGTTCTTTCCCCCTCTTTATCAAAGAGGGGTAGGGGAGATTTGGCAGAAGATAATACGAAGAAATTATTCAATAAAGTTAAATTTATAAATGCAATTATTTAGATAAAGAATCTATAGCTTGAAATGGTAATGTAATAATTGCTAATGGAATCATAAGAATAGCAACGCCCCCCAAACAACAGCCATTGAAGCTCCCTCTTTGGTCCCTTCATAATCAAAACTTGTTGATTTTTTATATTCAATAAAATTTGTTTTTAATGGTTTAGAGAGCTTTCCTTTAATCAAGATCTCATCTTTATTCTGAAGCTTTACAAGCTCACCATGACTTATTCCAAAAAGTAAGTCAGGATTTCCCTGAGAGGATTTGTAAACATCACGTTTATTAAATAAACTTTCTATCTCCTTTTTAGTCAATTTTTTGCTATCAAGTTCAATAAATACGAATGCTTTAATTTTGTTATCTTCACTATTTTTTTCAATACGATCTATGCGTGCTTCTTTAAAAGCTTTCATATCTTTAGAATTTAAAAAATTAATGAAATTTTGCACATCTTCAGATTTAGAAGATGAGAATTGATAGCTATTTAAATCTCCTATGGCATAAATATTATTGTTTGCAATAAAAAAGGCTTGGATCACCTCTGTTTGTTTAGATATTTCTTTTTTATTGGTTGTACATCCAACTATAAATAAGATAGAAATAACAAGTAAAAGAAATTTTTTCATTATTTTATCTCCACCACATCCGGCAATTTCTCCAATTGATTCACCAACAAATCAAAAGTGCGGTCAGATTTTACAGTGATTTTTAACTTCACTTGGGTTTCTACCAATGCCATATCCATATTAGTCACAGTGAAACCACGTAAACGAATAACGCGTAATACACGTTCTAAAACCTCTGGGCGATGTTGAGCGATCAAGTCAAAAGTATATTGATTCATCTTAAATTTCCTCCAACATATCGGCATTACATGCACCTGGTGGGACTAATGGCCATACGCATTCTTCAGGTGGAATGCATACTTGTAGCAAATAAGCGGTTTCGCTATTTAATAAGCGATTAAGTGCTGCATCCACGTCATCAGCGCGCTCAATGCGTTCAGCTGGAATATCAAAAGCTTTCGCTAACATCACGAAATCAGGGTTATCTTCTAAAATGGTTTCAGAGCGGCGTTTGTTCCAGAAAAGGTCTTGCCATTGACGCACCATACCAAGACGTTGGTTATCTAACAGTAAAATTTTCACGGGTAATTTGCCGCGTTTGATTGAACCTAATTCTTGAATGTTCATCATCAATGAACCATCACCCGTGACTAAAATCACTTCATCATGAGGACGTGCTTTTTTCGCGCCCACCGCTGCAGGTAAACCAAATCCCATGGTGCCGAAGCCCGCAGAGGTAATATAGTTTTCTGGTGCGAAATGACGCATATGTTGTGCTGACCACATTTGGTGTTGACCAACATCGGTACAAATCACCGCATTTTGAGGTTTACGCTGTGAAAGAGTGTTGAGCAATGCCCAAGGGTCAATCGGTCGATTACCTGCATTGTTGATATAAGTAAAATCGAGTTTGGCTTTCAGCGCTTGAATATGTGTACGCCAATCATCAATCGCAAGCGGGATACTTAAAGCCTCTAAAGCTTGAATTAAATCACCTTGAAGGGCAACATTGGCCACACGAAGTTTATTGATTTCAGCCGCATCAATATCACAATGAATGACTTTAGCTTGTGGCGCAAAACTGTCTAATTTGCCTGTCACGCGGTCGTCAAAACGTGCACCGCACACTAACAATAAATCACATTCGTGTACGGCAATATTGGCAGGTCTTGTGCCGTGCATACCAATCATGCCCATATAAACGGGATCGGTCGGGTCAATTGAGCCTAAACCTTTTAATGTTGAAACAGATGGCATTTTGGTAATTTGTAGGAATTTTTTGACCGCTTGTGTAGCTTTCGCCATGCCTACACCACCACCGACATAAAGCACCGGTTTTTTCGCTTGTGCCAATAATGTTTTTGCTTCAGCTAATTTTAATTCTGAAAGTGCGGTTGGTTTTACGGTTGGTTTGACAATAGGTTTGATATGTTCTGGTACATCGCCAACTTGGATGTTACGAGGGACATCGATGAGAACAGGGCCTGGTCTGCCGCTTTGTGCAATTTGGAAAGCAGAAGCAATAATTTCAGGAAGTTCTTCAACAGATTGAACAATATAGCTGTGTTTGGTACACGCAAGGGATAAACCTAAAACATCAGCTTCTTGGAAAGCATCTGTACCGATAAGTGGTGCTGCTACTTGACCAGTAAATGCCACGATAGGTACAGAATCAGCAAAGGCATCGCCTAAACCTGTTACTAAGTTGGTTGCACCTGGACCTGATGTTGCGACACATACGCCAACTTTGCCCGTAGAGCGAGCATAACCAATTGCGGCTATTGCTGCACCTTGTTCGTTACGGCAAAGAAGATGGTCAAGAGCTGAGTCATAAATTGCATCATAGGTTGGCATGATTGCCCCGCCTGGGTAGCCGAAAAGATCGGTTACGCCATGCGCTTTTAGACATTGAATGATGAGTTGTGCACCTGTCATATTGCTTCCTATTTTATGATTATTGATATAGTTTATTAAAAGCTTAAGTTCAGCATTGTAGCTGAATTTTTCTATTTTTAGACAGGTTTTTACAAAAATACAAGCGAAAAAAACACGATAAAAAATATTATCGTGTTTTTTGATGAAAAGAGACATTAGAAAATGTGATATTTTCTGTGTCTAAAATTAGAAACCAGCTTGTTTTTCTAATTGTTCAACAAGTGCATCATCTAAGCCTAATGCTTTTGCTAAATCTGCTAAGAAAATGATTTCTTTGCGAGATAAATCTTTGCTTACTAAACGAGCAGCTAAATATACATTGCTTGCAAGTGCAGTATCGTTGCCTACAAGACGTGCAATTTCATTGATAGAAATTGGATTTTGGATTTCTTGTGCAATCCATTGTGCTAATTCAGGGTTGTTACCTGCTTCGTTTGCAATAGTTTGTTTTTCATCTTCAGTAATTTCACCATCTGCTGCCGCTGCGGCGATCATTGTGCGTAAAATTAATTCACCTGTATCGATATAAGTTGATGAATTTAATACATCAAACGCATTTTCTGAGATGTTTGGTTGGCTGCTTTGTTGGGATTTTTGATAGTTTTGGTAAGCTTGATAAGCAAGGTTACCTAATACAGCAAGTGAGCCTAATTTTGCTAAACTTGCACCACCACTACGGCCTAAAATCATTGATAAAATACCGCCTAATGCAGCACCGCCACCTACTTTAGTGATAGAGTCAATAGTTTGGTTGCCGGTTTCAAGTTTGCTTGCAGAGTTTTTAGCGACATCTAAAACTTGATTTAAAATGCTGTTGAGATCCATAAATGTTTCCTTTTCAGTTTGGTGTAAATAAAAATTTAATTGTGTGATTAGACAGTTAAATTTGAAAAAAATTCACTGAATTTAATCTCTCTTTAAATCGAGTTCTTGACTCGGTTTTAGAATTCATTATATTGAAATCTTTCTTCATTCAAAAGGAACTTAATATGGCGCAGTCAAACGCAAAGCGTGAGACCTTCTCCGGTCGGAAAGCATTTATTATGGCGGCAATTGGATCCGCTGTTGGCTTAGGAAACATCTGGCGTTTCCCTTATACCACTTATGAAAACGGAGGCGGTGCATTTATTATCCCTTACCTCATTGCTCTTTTAACCGCTGGTATTCCATTGCTTTTCTTAGATTACGCAATTGGTCATCGCCATCGTGGAGGTGCGCCACTTTCTTATCGTCGCTTTAACCCACATTTTGAAGTGTTTGGTTGGTGGCAGGTGATGGTCAATGTCATTATCGGGCTTTACTATGCAGTAGTATTAGGTTGGGCGGCAAGCTATACCTACTTCTCACTTAATTCTGCTTGGGGCGATCAACCAATTGATTTCTTCTTACATGAATTCTTAAAAATGGGGGAGATCAGTAATGGAGTGAGCTTTGAGTTTGTCGGCATGATAACTGGTCCATTAATCGCGGTATGGTTAGTAGCATTAGGCGTACTTTCTTTAGGTATTAAAAAAGGGATTTCTAAATCTGCAGATATCTTAATGCCTGTTTTAGTGGTGATGTTTGTGGCGTTGGTTGTTTATTCTTTATTCTTACCAGGTGCAGAAAAAGGCTTGAATGCGTTATTTACCCCAGACTGGTCTAAATTGTCTAACCCAAGTGTGTGGATTGCGGCTTACGGTCAAATCTTCTTCTCTCTTTCTATTTGTTTCGGGATTATGATCACTTATGCGTCTTACCTGAAAAAAGATTCTGATTTAACAGGAAGTGGTTTAGTTGTTGGCTTTGCGAACTCAAGCTTTGAAGTACTTGCAGGTATCGGTGTATTTGCGGCATTAGGCTTTATTGCAGCTGCACAAGGTGTGGAAGTGAGTGAGGTGGCAAAAGGCGGTATTGGTTTAGCCTTCTTTGCATTCCCAACCATCATTAATAAAGCACCATTTGGTGAAGTGTTAGGGGTATTGTTCTTCGGTTCATTAACTTTCGCAGCATTAACTTCATTTATCTCTGTTATTGAAGTAATTATTTCTGCGGTACAGGATAAACTTCGCATTCGTCGTTCAAAAGTGACCTTTATCGTCGGTTTACCAATGATGGTGGTATCAGTAATTTTATTCGGTACCACAACCGGCTTACCAATGCTTGATGTGTTCGATAAATTTGTGAACTACTTTGGTATTGTAGCGGTCGCATTTGTTTCATTAATTGTGATTGTAGCAAATGAAAAACTAGGTTTATTAGGCAACCACTTAAATCAAAGCTCTTCATTTAAAGTCGGTTTTTTATGGCGTTTATGCATTGTCATCACCACGGGTATTCTTGCCTTTATGTTATTTAGTGAAGGTGCGAAGGTATTTACAGAAGGTTATGAAGGTTATCCAAGTTGGTTCGTAAATACCTTTGGTTGGGGTATGGCAATTTTGCTTGTAGTCGTTTCGTTCATTCTTTCTCGCTTAAAATGGAAAAATGAAGAGAACTTTAATCTTGAAGAAAAAGGAGAATAAAGATGACAAGTATTGCAATTGCAATGATGATTGTGGCGCTTCTTGTGATTTGGGGAGGCTTGATCTTTGCTTTAATTAGACTTCCAAAAGAAGAGAAATAAAGTCAAAATTGACCGCACTTTGAAATAAGTAGGGCGTGCTGAGCACGCCCTTTTTTGTTATTTAGATAAATCGATTTGATATACCGCAAAGCCCACTTCATCAGTGCCGACTTTCTTCATTGGATATTGTGCATTATCTTGAATAAATTTCGCTGCCTGTTCGCTTGGCGAGGTTTCAAAACGCACATCTAATTTATCGTTACCTTTAATCGGTGCAAAACGCCAGTTTTTATCCGCACTTGGGTTTACATGGCCATGCTTTTCACTTTCTGCTTTGATGTAATCCGCAAGAATTTGGCGGTTTTCATCAGGAGAAGCGTAAACAATGTGTGCATCGCCTGTGCCTGGGAATTTATTACCGTAAGCTCGATAGTTATTAGTCGCAATTAAGAATTCTGCTTTTGGATCAACCGGTTTACCTTGGTAAGTTAAATTCACTACACGGTGTGAATTCGGGTTAATCAATTTGCATTCGCCATCATAACGCGCTGGTTGAGTGAGGTCGAATTCATAATTTACACCGTCAATCACATCATAGTTATAAGTACGGAAGCCTTCCCAATCAAGTAAAGATTGTGGTTTGTCACTTGTAGGATCGATTTGTTTGAACATACCTGCGCTACATTCCAACCATTCTTTCAATTCTTCACCCGTTGCTTTCACCACAATTAAGGTATTTGGATAGAGATATAAATCTGCCGCATTACGGAAGGTTAATTCACCTTTGTTCACCTCTGTATAGCCAGTAGGGTCATTTTTACGTCCACCTGCTTTAAATGGTGCGCCTGCACTTAAAATTGGTAAGCCTGCCATTGCTGCAACACTTGGTGCTACTTTTTCAACATAAGCTTTTTGTGCTTGGTTCACAATTTGAATAGTTGGGTCATCTTGCACTAAGGCTAAGTAGCTATACATGTTATCGGTGGCTTTACCGATTGGTTGCGCCACGAATTCACGGGTGGCTTCATGCACAGGTTTTAAAAGTGCGGTCAATTCTGCGTCACTTTCTGTGGTCGCTTTTTTGTTTTCAGCGTCGTAAATTGGGCGAAGAGCCGCTTTACCATCAGCCACTAACCATTTGCCATTGTGTTGAGCAAGGGTTAAGTCGATTACACTGATGTTATTTGCCCAGTAACCTGCCATACTTTCAGGCACGCCTTTCACAGTACCTTTAGCAATATCTGCATTTGGTGATTTTGCAAACTCTTTATTTGGGAATAAACGGTGAGAGTGACCGAAAACAATCGCATCAATGTGCGGTATATCAGCAAGATAGAATGCTGAGTTTTCTGCACCTTCTTGATATGGCTCGTCAGATGGGCCTGTGTGCGCAAGTGCCACAATAATATCTGCACCTTTTTGTTTCATTTCTGGCACATATTTTTGTGCGGTTTTCACGATATCGCGGGTTTCTACTTTGCCTTGTAAGTTCGCTTTATCCCACACCATAATTTGTGGTGGCACAAAACCGATATAACCAATGTTTAGTTTATGCGTTTCACCTTGGCTATCCACCACTTCTTTTGTTTGGATTACATAAGGCGTGAAATAGGGCTCTTCGGTACCGACTTTCACTACGTTAGCATTGATGATAGGGAATTTCGCTTGTTTAATCGCATCCGCTAAATAATCTAAGCCATAGTTAAACTCGTGGTTACCTAATGTCCCTACTTCATAGTGCATCGCATTTAAGCAATCCACGGCTGGGTTTGATTTGCCTTCTTTATAACCTTTAGCTGCTTGATAGTCAGCAATTGGGTTACCTTGAATTAGGTCACCGTTATCAACTAAAACGCTGTTTTTCACTTCTTGACGAGCTTGACGAATCAAGCTTGCTGCACGGGTAAAACCGAATTTCTCAGTCGGTGCATCTTTGTAGTAATCGAAGTCAGTTAAAAAACTGTGAATATCGGTCGTTGCCACAATACGTAAATCGACTTGTGTGTCGCTTTTCGCAAAAGCAAAACGGCTTGCACTTAACGCTAAAATGCTGCTTGCGCCAAGTTGGATGAAATCTCTTCTGTTGATCATATGAGCTCCTGTTGTATAAAAATCGGCAAGATTTTAAATCTCTTTTATATATAAAGAAAGCGCAATATAAAGTTCTGAAATGAAGTGTGATATGCATCACAAAATAAGGGATTTAATTTGATTGCAAAACTTCACGTTTGGGACAAAAATAGGGTATTAAATCCGCTAAAAATTACTTCATTCACAGTAAGGTAGCCATTTATTGATGGCATCCGATAAGGAGATCGCTATGGCTTTTAATCTTAAAAATAGACACCTATTGAGTCTTGTTCATCACACAGAACGTGAAATTAAATATCTCTTAGATCTCTCCCGAGATTTGAAACGAGCCAAATATGCAGGCACAGAACAACAAAAATTAAAAGGCAAAAATATAGCGCTCATCTTTGAAAAAACCTCCACCCGCACACGCTGTGCATTCGAAGTCGCTGCTTATGACCAAGGCGCACAAGTCACCTACATCGACCCGAACTCCTCTCAAATTGGCCACAAAGAAAGTATGAAAGATACCGCCCGCGTATTAGGCAGAATGTATGATGGCATTGAATATCGTGGCTTTAAACAAAGTACCGTGCAAGAACTTGCTGATTATGCTAGTGTGCCGGTATTCAATGGTTTAACCGATGAATTCCACCCAACACAAATGCTTGCCGACGTACTTACCATGATTGAACATTGCGATAAACCATTAAGCGAAATTAGCTATGTATATATTGGGGATGCTCGCAATAACATGGGTAATTCACTTTTATTAATTGGTGCAAAATTAGGTATGGATGTTCGTATTTGTGGACCTAAAGCATTATTACCAGAAGCAAGTCTTGTGGAAATGTGCGAAAAATTTGCGAAAGAAAGTGGCGCTCGTATTACTGTAACTGAAGATATCGACAAAGCTGTGAAAGGTGTAGATTTTGTCCATACTGATGTGTGGGTTTCAATGGGTGAACCATTAGAAACTTGGGGCGAACGCATTAAATTATTACTTCCTTATCAAGTCACACCTGAATTAATGAAACGCACTGGTAATCCAAAAGTGAAATTTATGCACTGCTTACCTGCCTTCCATAACAGTGAAACCAAAGTGGGTCGTCAAATTGCTGAAAAATATCCTGAATTAGCGAATGGTATTGAAGTAACTGAAGATGTATTTGAATCGCCAATGAACATTGCATTTGAACAAGCAGAAAACCGTATGCACACAATTAAAGCAGTCATGGTTGCGAGTTTAGCTTAGGAAGGATCTAGATAAATTGGTATATTTATTTATCATCTAATTTTAAGGATAAAATATTTCCATACTTTTGTAGTTTTATTTTTATGTAAAATTTAAATTTATTTTTTGATAATGATCACGTTTTTTGAAAAATATTATTGACATAATATTTACACAAGCAGAGAATGTACCCAACAAAGGTTAGTTTAGATAGAAAGAGGGATTTTTTCTATGCTATTTCGTACATATATACACAGATATGTCCATACAAAGGCATTAAGACTTTTACGGTTTAATCCGATAAAAGGTCGTTCTTTAATGGCTCATATTCGTCGCATTCGTCATATTATGATGCCATCTTATCGTTCTTGTTTCTCATACTCTTTATTTGCTTCTCAAAACAAACCATCCAACACGGCTCTCTAAACAGAGTTGTTCTCTCTGTTTAGAGAGTCTCCACAGATTAATTTCTGGATATTTTTGTATTGCCTAGAACAGGTAAGAAATATCTTTAGGAATTAACTTAATCTTATTTAATTTAAAATAAATATATTCTTACTTTAGTTTTTATAATAAAAAACTAGATAGGGTTATTTTATTCTAAATAAATCTATTGCATTATTAAAATTAATAATGCTGGGTAACTTTACGTCAAAAATAAATGAAGGAGTTCATTATGCCAAACTTAAAAATTGCATATAGCCCAAAAGTTGAACAATATTTCTCTACAAATAGAGAATTAGTTGAGATTGCTAAAACAGACTTTACAGATGTTGCAGCCATCGTATTAAGTTCAAGTGATGTAGGTGAATACCTCGATAGAATTCAAGCAACAAAATTCGGCGTTCCTGTATTCGTTGTTCAAACAGAAGAACAACAAGTGGATCCAAAATTCTATGATTCTATTTACCATATTCAAGATTTAAACGGTTATGACATCAAACTTTATAGCCGTCAAATCGAAACTGCATCGAAACTTTATGAAGAAAAAATGTTACCTCCATTCTTCAAAATGTTAAGTGAATATGTAGAAATGGGTAATATTGCTTTTGACTGCCCGGGACATCAAGGTGGTCAATACTATCGTAAACATCCAGCAGGTCGTTTCCTTTATGACTTCTACGGTGAAAACATTTTCCGTTCGGATATTTGTAATGCGGACGTGAAATTAGGTGACTTGTTAATTCACGAAGGGGCAGCTTGTGATGCACAAAAATATGCGGCTCAAGTATTCAATGCAGATAAAACTTACTTCGTATTGAATGGTACATCTTCTTCAAACAAAGTTGCGTTAAATGCTGTACTTGCTCCAGGCGATTTAGTGTTATTTGACCGTAATAACCATAAATCAAACCACCATGGTGCATTAATTCAAGCGGGTGCAACCCCAATTTACTTAGAAACTGCTCGTAACCCATTTGGTTTCATTGGTGGTATCGATAGTCACTGCTTCGAAGAAGATTATTTGAAATCATTAATTAAAGAAGTGGCGCCTGAAAAATTAAACCAAAAACGTCCATTCCGTTTAGCTGTTATTCAATTAGGTACTTATGACGGTACAATTTATAACGCACGTCAAGTGGTAGATAAAATTGGTCATCTTTGTGACTACATCTTATTCGACTCTGCATGGGTAGGTTATGAACAATTCATTCCAATGATGAAAGACTGCTCGCCATTATTGCTTGAATTAAATGAAAATGACCCAGGTATTTTAGTGACACAATCTGTTCATAAACAACAAGCAGGTTTCTCACAAACTTCACAAATTCACAAAAAAGATAAACACATTAAAGGTCAAGATCGTTATGTAAACCACAAACGTTTCAATAATGCCTTTATGCTACATGCGTCAACTAGTCCGTTCTATCCGTTATTTGCTACGTTAGATGTGAATGCGAAAATTCAAGGTAGTGAAGCTGGTCGTCGATTATGGCATGAATGTGTGAAAGTCGGTATCGAAGCACGTAAATTAGTATTAAATCACTGTGAATTAATTCGTCCATTTATTCCAACCACAATTAAAGGTAAAAAATGGCAAGATTATGACACAGAAGAAATCGCAACTAATCTCGAGTTCTTCAAATTCCACCCAACAGATACATGGCATAAATTTGAAGGTTATGCTGATGAACAATACTTCGTTGACCCATGTAAATTCTTGCTTACCACACCGGGTATTAGCTTAGAAACAGGTGAATATGAAGAATTTGGTGTACCAGCAACCATTCTTGCTAACTACTTACGTGAAAACGGTATTATTCCGGAAAAATGTGACTTGAACTCAATCTTATTCTTGCTCACTCCGGCAGAAACTCTCACCAAAATGCAAACTTTAGTTGCTCAAATCGCCTTGTTTGAAAAACACATTAAACAAGACTCTTTATTAAAAGATGTCTTACCAACTGTGTATAAAAACAATGAAGATCGTTACAAAGGTTACACCATTCGTCAATTATGCCAAGAAATGCATGATCTTTATGTAAGCCGCAATGTAAAACAACTTCAAAAAGATTTGTTCCGCAAAGCGACATTACCAGAATATGTATTAAATCCACATGATGCAAATATTGAGTTAGTACGTAACAAAGTTGAACTCGTTCCGTTGACTGATATTGTTGGTCGTGTGGCTGCGGAAGGTGCGTTACCTTATCCTCCAGGTGTGTTATGTGTAGTGCCAGGAGAAAAATGGAGCACTACAGCACAACAATATTTCCTTGCATTAGAAGAAGGTATCAACACATTACCTGGCTTCGCACCTGAAATCCAAGGGGTTTACTTACAAAAAGACCCTGATGGACGTACTCGTGCATATGGCTATGTTTTAACTGACTATTAATAAAGTGAGGTTGTGAGGATCTTCTTCATAACTCTCTCAGCACAAACAAAAAAGTGCGGTTAAAAACATCTGATTTTTTGACCGCACTTGTAGGAGTATAAATTATGAGTGCTAAAAGTAATAAAATTGGTGTGGTACAACTCACCATTCTTACCATGGTTAATATGATGGGTTCTGGTATCATTATGTTACCGACTAAATTAGCCGAAATTGGAACCATTTCAATAGTATCTTGGCTGGTCACAGCGGTTGGCTCAACTGCATTAGCATATGCATTTGCCCAATGTGGAATGTTTAGCAAAAAATCTGGTGGTATGGGCGGTTATGCGGAATACTCTTTCGGTAAAGCCGGTAACTTCATGGCAAACTACACTTACGGTGTATCATTAGTTATTGCCAATACAGCAATCGCAATTTCTGCGGTGGGTTATGGTTCAGAGCTTTTCGGCGCAATCCTTTCACCACTTTCTATCGCATTATGGACTATCTTCACTCTTTGGCTTGCAACCGTTCTTAACTTTGGTGGTGCAAGAATCACCGGTAATATCAGTTCATTTACCATTTGGGGCGTAATTATTCCTGTGGTAGGTATTTCTATCATTGGTTGGAAATGGTTTGATGGTTCAATGTATGTAAACTCTTGGAATCCACACAATGTACCAACTTTTGAAGCGATCGGTGTATCTATTTCAATGACATTATGGGCGTTCTTAGGGTTAGAATCAGCTTGTGCTAACGCAGATGCCGTTGAAAATCCAGAGAAAAACGTACCAATTGCAGTACTTGGTGGTACCTTAGGAGCAGCAGTAATTTATATCGTTTCAACTAACGTGATTGCAGGTATTGTACCTAACCTTGAACTTGCTAATTCAACAGCGCCATTCGGTTTAGCCTTTGCTCATATGTTTGATGAAACTGTCGGTAAAGTTATCATGGGCTTAATGGTGATGTCTTGCTTTGGTTCATTATTAGGCTGGCAGTTCACTATTGCTCAAGTATTCAAATCTTCAGCAGAAGAAGGTTATTTCCCAGCATTTTTCAAAAAAGTTACCAGTAAAGATGCACCTGTTGTTGGTATGATTACCATTACTGCGTTACAAACTTTACTCTCTTTAATGACAATCAGCCCATCATTAAATAAACAATTTAACGTGTTGGTGGACTTAGCAGTGGTTACAAACGTCATCCCATACTTACTCTCAATGGCTGCTCTCGCAGTGTTATTGAAAGCGGAAAATGTTGCGCCACAAAAATATAAAACAACCGTTTTTGTTGCCTTTATTGGTTCACTCTATAGTATCTATGCACTTTATGCAGCCGGTGAACAAGCGATGTTATATGGTTCAATTGTGACCTTTATTGGTTGGACATTGTATGGTTTTGTTTCTTACAAATTTGATCTTAAAAAATCACAAGCTAATTAAAAAAGAAACGCCCACATCTTAATGTAGGCTCTTTCGAGTAGTAATAAGCTAAGTACAAAAGAGCGGTTGAAAATTTAATTGTTTTCAACCGTTCTTTTTATTTAGGACAATACTCTTAACAACACAAGCTGAAATTCTGTTTGTTGGCCGAGTTTTCGGGTGTAACGTTTAACTATGACAAAGGAAAGTGCGGTCAACATAAAGATTAAAATCGCACGGATGGTCTCATTTTCACTGATATAACATGAAATAAAAGCCAGTTTTTCAATTAAATTTTGAACACGATTAAGATTAATTGACATAGTTTTCTCCTGATACGGTTTATTTTTTGATATTCGTCAAACAATAATAATTTTTCGTTGAAAATTAACCTTTTCTAAGCGTAATATCGGTATTGCTAAATGCCTCTAAAAAGGAGTGGAAAATGAAAAACATGTTACTGCTCAGTAGCTCAAAATACAAGAACACAGGTTATCTTGAACACACCATACCTTGGTTACAAAATTTCTTGGCTGATTATCATGGTAAAACAATTGCTTTTGTGCCTTATGCTGGGGTACGCCGCACTTTTGATGAATATGAAAAAACTGTGCAAAATGCACTCCCTGATTTAGGGATGAATATTGTTTCCGTTCATCATGGTGAGCTGCATCGAGATATCATTGAACAATCAGATGTCATCGCTATTGGCGGCGGGAATACATTTTGTTTGTTAAAACAACTTTATGAACACAATTTGATTGATATCATTCGTGAAAAAGTAAATAACGGTACGCCTTATTTTGGTTGGAGTGCTGGGGCCAATGTAGCTGGTGCATCCATTATGACAACTAATGATATGCCGATTACTTATCCTCCTTCATTTCAAGCATTACAACTTTTTCCTCATCAAATTAATCCGCACTTTATTTCAGGTAAAATGCAAGGCCACAATGGAGAAAGCCGAGAAGAACGTTTGGCAGAATTTTTACTCGTTAATCCAACTGCATTTGTATATGCATTACCTGAAGGTTCTGCGCTTCATATACAAAATGAAATGGCAACTGTGTTGGGCGAAAATCCTATTTTGTGCTTCAGTGAAAATATGGAATGTGGCACATTTGACATCAATACAACTTTTTCTTATTAACTTAAAAGGAACATATAATGGAATTATTTAAATCCATCGTTGCAGTGATTGGCATTATTGCCACAATTTATTTTCTGATTAAAAAAGCCGAAACCCGAACCGTTTTGATTGGTGTCGGTTTAATAATGTCTATTCTGACGATTAATCCAATGGGCGCATTAGATGCTTTTGCCAAAAGCATGACATCGGGCGGATTAATTATGGCTATCTGTTCTAGTATGGGTTTTGCTTATGTAATGAAATACACTCAATGTGATACTCATCTGGTGCATTTACTTACCAAACCATTAAGCGGATTAAAATTCTTCTTAATTCCGATTGCAACAGTCATCACCTTTTTCATCAATATTGCTATTCCTTCTGCTGCTGGTTGTGCTGCTGCGGTTGGCGCAACATTAATTCCCGTTTTAAAAAGTGCGGGTGTTCGACCAGCTACTGCTGGGGCAGCTATTTTAGCAGGGACTTTTGGCTCAATGATGAGCCCAGGTTCTTCTCACTCAGCAATGATTAGTGAAATGTCAGGCTTAACTATCGCTCAAGTAAACCTTTCACATGCGCCATATAACATGATTGCGGGAGCAATAGGTGCGGTTGTTTTAACAATTCTTGCGCTTGTTTTTAAAGATTATGGTGAACAACATCGCCAAGCTTATCTCGCAGAACAAAAAGAAAGTGAAATTAAAGTTGTTGAAGGCGTCAATGTACTTTATGCCCTTGCACCATTAATACCATTAGTTATTTTAGTGATTGGTGGAACGTCATTACAACAAGTACAGGGTCTTGAATGGACTAAAATGGGTGTGCCTCAAGCGATGTTGATTGGTGCAATTTATGGCATTATAGTCACTCGTATTTCTCCAGTGAAAATCACTGAAGAATTTTTCAATGGTATGGGAAATTCTTATGCAAACGTACTTGGTATCATCATTGCAGCCAGTGTATTTGTAGCAGGTTTAAAATCTACGGGCGCAGTTGATGCTGCAATTTCTTTCTTAAAAGAATCCAACGAATTTGTACGTTGGGGTGCAACAATTGGACCATTCTTAATGGGCTTAATTACAGGTTCTGGCGATGCTGCAGCGATTGCCTTTAACAGTGCCGTCACACCACATGCTGTAGAACTCGGATACACTCATGTAAATCTAGGTATGGCAGCAGCCATTGCGGGTGCAATTGGTCGTACAGCTTCACCAATTGCAGGTGTAACCATTGTTTGTGCAGGCCTTGCGATGGTAAGCCCAGTAGAAATGGTAAAACGTACCGCACCAGGCATGATACTTGCTGTTTTATTCTTAGCATTATTTATGTTGTAGAAATAATAAAAAATTGACCGCACTTAAATAAAGTGCGGTCAATTTTTATAGACTTTTAAAGGAGAAAAAAATGAACTTAGATTTAAATCAACTTGTTAAATGGCGTCGTGAATTTCATCGTTTTCCAGAAATTGGTTGGAGTGAATTTTGGACAACTTCTCGCATTGCAGATTACTTGGAAGACTTAGGTTGTTTTGAAATTTTTCTTGGTAAACAGATTATAAATCCTGACTTTGTTCGTGGACGAAAACAAGCCGTAGTAGATAAAGGCTTAACTAATGCAAAAGCCTATGGAGCCAATGAAAAATGGCTCGAAAAAATGGAAGGATATACTGGTTGTGTGGCATTATTTGATTCAGGTAAACCAGGAAAAACTATTGCATTACGTTTTGATATAGACTGTGTGAATGTAACGGAAACTCGTTCACCCGAGCATATTCCAAATAAAGAAGGTTTTGCCTCAATTAACGATGGTTTTATGCATGCTTGTGGACATGATTCACACATTACAATAGGTTTAGGCATTGCATTATGGATCGCTCAGAACAAAGATAAACTCACTGGAAAAGTAAAAATTGTATTCCAACCAGCAGAAGAAGGTGTTCGAGGTGCAGCAGCCATTGCACAAAGTGGCATAATTGATGATGCAGATTATTTTGCTTCTTCACACATTAGTTTTTGCGCAAATACAGGCACTGTTATTGCTAATCCAAGAAATTTTCTTTCCACTACAAAAATTGATATTCGCTATAAAGGTAAACCAGCCCACGCAGGTGCTGCCCCCCATTTAGGTCGTAATGCTTTATTAGCTACAGCGCATACAGCCACTCAACTTCATGGTATTGCACGCCATGGTGAAGGCATGACAAGAATTAATGTGGGTGTGCTAAAAGCGGGTGAAGGACGAAATGTCATTCCATCCTCTGCTGAATTACAATTAGAAGTGCGGGGAGAAAATAAAGCAATTAATGAATATATGACTGAACAAGTCATGCAAATAGCCAAAGGTATCTCCATAAGTTTTGATGTAGTGTATGAAACTGAAATTGTAGGTGAAGCCGTGGATATGAATAATGATGTTGAACTTATAAAACTCATCGAAGAAATATCTCTTGAACAACCACAAATAAATAACGTAAATTCAGATTATGCTTTCAATGCAAGTGAAGATGCGACTATTTTAGGTAGACGTGTACAAGAACACGGAGGCAAAGCTATTTACTTCATTCTTGGTGCAGATCGAACAGCAGGTCATCATGAAGCTGAATTTGATTTTGATGAAAATCAATTGTTTACTGGGGTTAATATTTATATTTCTTTAGTACAAAGATTATTATCTTAATAGAAAAGCCTACATCTTCATGTAGGCTCTTTCGAGTAGTAATAAGCTAAGTATAAAAGAGCGGTTGAAAATTTAATTGTTTTCAGCTGTTCTTTTTATTTAGGACAACACTCTCAACAAAACAGGCTGAAATTCTGTTTGTTGGCCGAGTTTGTGGGTGTAACGTTTAACCATCACAAAGGAAAGTGCGGTCAAAATAAAGATTAAAATCGCACGGATGAGCTCATTTTCACTGATATAGTTAGAAAGTAATGTTGCAAACAATAGAGTGAAAAGCGGCACGATATACATTAATAATGCAGAAAATAACATGGATTTTTCTTCTAGACCGATTTCTACCATTTGGCCTGCACGGAGTGGCGTGATGGTTTCTACCGTGAAGATATGTTCACCTCGTTTTCCGTTAAGCTCAGAAAGGGAAGCTGTTCCACAGGCTTCTCTAGCCGAACAAGCTCCACAGGCACTTTGTGATTGACATTTCACTTTAGCAAGGCCTGTTTTCGCATCATAGCTCATTACAACTGCACTTTCTTTTAGCATTGTGCTTCTCCCATATAAATATCAAAGCGGTGATTTTTGGTTTCACGACTAACATGGGGCGCTTTTTGCGCTAAGAATTCCGCATAATCAGGACGTTTTACCACCACGCGTTTACGGGCTAATTGTAGCGCAGGTGTCAAGAGCTCATCGGCATCCAAATCTGCACCAACCAAATGTTGGAATACCCGCATTTCTTTTTTAACTAGGGCGGATTTTTGCTTGTGTGGATACATTGGATCCAAATACACTACATCGGCACTCTCGGTTTGTGGATTAAGTTCGGCAATATGATGAACATCTAGTAATTGCATATTTTGTTGCATCATTTCACCTATTTCTGCATCCTGATAGGCGCGGTTGAGTCCATCCTGTAAAAGTAAATATACCACTGGATGACGTTCTACTAAGCGCACTTGGCAACCGATAGAAGCTAAAACAAAGGCATCTCGACCAAGCCCTGCTGTGGCATCAATCACGGAAGGCAATTCTGAGCCCTTAATGCCTACAGCTTTGGCAACTGCCTCACCACGACCTCCACCGAATTTACGACGATGAGCCATCGCACCGGCTACGAAATCTACAAAGACATCGCCCAACTTAGGTTCATCCAGTTTACGTAGGGCAAGGTGGGTTTCGGTTCGCACCAATGCAAGCGGGCTTTCAGTACAATGCTCAATACCAAAAGGGGAACAAAGTGCGGTCAATTCCGACGATGTTCCCGCTTCAGCAAGCAGTTGAATTTTTATTTTCTCACCAGCCATACGCCGCTTTCCATATGATCTGTATAAGGGAATTGATCAAACAGCGCCGCTTTTTCAATGCGGTGGGTTTGGCTTAGGGTTTGCAAATTCTCACAAAGGGTATGTGGATTGCAGGAAATATACAAAATACGATCGTAATTCTGCACCAGTTTTACCGTGTCAGGGTCAAGCCCTGCTCGTGGTGGATCCACAAAAATCGTATTGCATTGATAGGCTTTTAAATCAATGCCTTTTAAGCGATTAAACTCACGTACGCCATTCATGGCTTGGGTAAATTCTTCTGCCGACATACGGATAATTTGCAGATTATCTATGCCATTTTTCGCAATATTAAATTGTGCAGCCGCAACAGATGGCTTGGCGATTTCGGTAGCAAGTACTTTGCGGAAGTTTTGTGCAAGGGCGATGGAGAAATTACCGTTACCACAATACAGTTCCAATAAATCCCTTTGCGAACCTTGGGTACAATCAATCGCCCATTCCAACATCTTGCAATTTACCGCTGCATTAGGCTGGGTAAAGCTGTTTTCCACTTGGCGATAAACATAATTACGCCCTTTCACCGGTAACACTTCATCAACAAAATCCTGCTCTAAACAGATTTTTTGTTTACTCGCACGACCAATCAACTGCACATCAAAACCAAGTTGTTGTAATGCTTCTTTTAAGCGTGTAGCAGCGTTTTGCCATTCTTCTGTGAGTTGCTTGTGGTAAAGCAGGCTGACAATAATCTTATTGCTGAGCGTGCTCAAATAATCAATTTGGAACAGTTTTTTATGTAATACTTCCTGAGTTTTTAACAATGGCAGTAAGGTTTTCATCATGCGATTGATCAGTTCGCTGGCAATTGGGAACTCATCCACTCGATAACGCTGTAAGGTGCTTTGGTCAAACATGATGTGATAAAAATCGCCTTTATCATGCCAAATACGAAATTCTGCACGCATCCGATAATGGCTAGTTGGCGAATCAAACACGGCGATTTCTGGGGCGTTAAAGGGCTGCAAAAGTGCGGTCAGCTTTTCGGTCTTTTTTTGCAGGAGTTCGGTATATTGGGAAATGGGTAGTTGCATTGATGTTTACGTTTGAATGATAAATATCCCACAGCCCTTGGCAAGCATGGGGATTGGTAAAAAAGCAAAAGGCAAGCTTCTGCCTGCCTTTTAAAATGTATTATTCGCCAGAATAATCTTCGCCACCAGAAGTCGCTTCGCTCACATCACCCGATAAGGTGTAAACACGTTTTGTGGTGTTGATGCGAGTACGATATTTATTCCACGTTTTTTCGAAGAAAGTTTCCGGCGCACGTTCACCACGGCAAAATGCAACAAATTCTTTTTCTTCTTGTGTCGCTGGATTGCGTTCACCTAAATCTAATGCTTTAAACGCTTGGCCATATTGCTCTAATACTTGGGATTCTTTGATTGTATAATCACCGTGACGGGAAAATCCGCGTGGGTAGTTTTTGTCGTCAAAAAAACGACGAGTAACACTGAAACTAGCAGCCATAAAATCATCTCTCTTCTTTATATTTAAAAACGGCAGGCATTAAACCAATTTTTTTTTATTTTTGCAATAAACCTTTCACGGTTTCTACATAATCTTTGACGAAATCGTCGTAATTTAAGCCTTCAGGGTTTACACGGTATTTGCCATTGACATAGAAATCAGGTACGCCACGTACTTGGAACTGTTCCGCTGCATTTACTTGTTTATTCACTAAACCGTTTACAGCAAAGCTGTTGATGTTGTTATCAAATTGCTCAGCTGTAACGCCGTTATCAATGAAGATTTTGCGAATATCGTTCATTGAGCTTAATTTATCTTGTTGTGCCGCTTCGAATAAAGGCGCTTTCACTTTGTTTTCAGCACCAAGTGCCATCGCTAATGCCCATGCACGAGTGAGGTTTTCAGATTGACGACCTAAGAAATTAACGTGATATTGTTTAAATTCAGTACCTTTTGGTAAGCTTTCTGCAACTTGTTTTGGAATGTGGTATTCCATTTCAAAGGCATAGCAATGTGGGCAGTAGAAAGAGAAGAATTCAATGACTTCTGGTTGTACGGAAGCGGTTTGGCCCACTTGAATGTATTGTTTCCCTTCTTCTAGATTAGCTGCGAATGCATTAAATGAAAATAAAGCACCGAGTAAAAATAAAATGTTTTTCATTTGTTTTCCTTATTTAATAATTCCGCGCGCTTTTAACAATGCGGTTTTAAAATCTTCTTCATAATCTTTTTTGATGCCTGGAATTGGCTCAAATTTATCTGTGCCGTGCATTTTTAAATGATAAATAATAATTTCATCAGATAATTCTGCTACCGATTTATCAAATCCCGCTTCATCAGCAATTTTTTGCAGAATTTGTAGCAAGCTCAGATCTGGGTCTTTAGACCAATAAGGTTGTAAAAGTTCCAATACTTCATTTAAACGCTTACATTTCATTGCTATTTCCTTTTAAATGGAGAAAAATAAGGCTAGATCATACTTCAAATAAGGCAATAAGAAAATATGAAATACACAATAAGTGCGGTTATTTTGGCGGGAGGAAAAGCACGGAGGATGAATGGGGCGGATAAAGGCTTGCAGCTTTTACAAAATAAACCATTAATTAGCCATGTGATTGAACGCTTACAACCTCAAGTGATTGATATTTCAATTAATGCTAATCGTCACCATGCGGAATATGCACAATGGGGTTTTCCTGTATTTTCAGATGAATTGCCTGATTTTCAGGGACCATTGAGCGGTATGTTAACAGCACTCGAACAAGCTAAAACGGATTTCGTGCTTTTTGTGCCTTGTGATAGCCCGTATTTTCCGCAAAACTTATTAGAAAAACTAAAAAGTGCGGTTAAAAATGACCGCACTTTGATGGCTTATGCAAAAGATAAAGCGCGTGAACACCCGACATTTTGTTTGATGTCAGTTCAGCTTAAAGAGAAGTTACGCGCTTATTTAAACCAAGGCGAACGTCGTTTATTACAATTTATGAACAAAAATGGCGCGGTTGCTGTCCAATTTGACGAACAAGAAGGACGATTTGTAAATTTTAATACCTTAGAAGATTTACAATAAATTATTTGTTTAACCTTGAATTTTGTAAAAAATTCTCCATTATTGCCGTGTTTACTTTCTAGTTTATTGAGGAACTTTATTATGATGCGAATCCTTTTATTTTTAGCCACTAACTTTGCTGTGATGCTTGTGTTAGGGATTATTTTAAATGTGACCGGTATTGCAGGAAATAGTACAGGTGGCATTTTAATTATGGCGATGCTTTTTGGTTTTGCCGGATCATTGATTTCATTATTTTTATCAAAAACTATGGCATTACGTTCTGTGGGTGCAGAGGTGATCACCGAACCACGTAATCAAGCTGAACGTTGGTTGGTTGAAACGGTACGTCGTCAAGCGCAACAAGCAGGCATCCCAATACCGGATGTCGCGATTTACCATTCTAATGATGCGAATGCTTTTGCGACGGGTGCAACTAAAAACAATTCTTTAGTGGCAATTAGTACGGGTTTATTAAACGCCATGACGGAAGAAGAAGCTGAAGCGGTATTGGCTCACGAGGTCTCACACATCGCAAACGGTGATATGGTGACTATGACCTTATTACAAGGCGTATTGAATACCTTCGTGATTTTCTTATCTCGCGTGATTGCTAATGTGGTAGCAAGTTCTCGTAATGGTGATGAAGAAAGCCGTAGCTCAGGTATTTACTTCTTGGTTTCAATGGTGTTAGAAATCTTGTTTGGTATTTTAGCGAGCATCATCGCAATGTGGTTCTCTCGTTATCGCGAATACCGCGCAGATGCAGGTTCTGCACAACTTGTCGGTAAAGAAAAAATGATTGCGGCATTGCAACGTTTACAGCAAATTCATGAGCCGCAAGAGATGGAAGGTTCACTTAATGCCTTTATGATTAACGGTAAACGTAGTGAACTCTTTATGAGCCATCCTCCGCTAGAAAAACGAATCGAAGCATTGCGTATATTATAAAAAAAACCTATACACACTTGGTGTATAGGTTTTTTTATTACCTTGAAGATCACGGTCGGTCTGCCTTCTCATTATTGTATTTTTTCTGTTCTTGTTTGATTCATTAATTTGTCATAGAATTGATAGGCTCATCTGTTTGTAGGCTTTTTAGCCTTATTGAGCGAAAATGACATTTCTATGTGTATATTTGCAGTATGTATTTTTGTATTGTAAATAAATTTATTTTTAATCATTATTTAGGATAATCGAAAAGTGAATAAAGTATTCAAGATTATTTGGAATAAAACCACGCAATCATTAGTGGTGACTTCCGAATTAGCAAAAGGGGAAGCAAAAGCCTCATCCTCGAGTTCATCAAAAAATTCCACAACGGGAAAGTTTTTTAAACTATCCGTTTTAGCCTTATTTTTTTCTCAAATCTGTGATGTCGCTTATGCTGCAGTAACAGCAGGAAATCGAGATACAGCAGTTAGAACTGACGACAGAGGTGCTATCGCCATTGCAGGAGGGACAGCAGGTGACCCAAAGAGTACAAGTCTTGACCAAGGTAATGGGCCTATCGCCATCGGTTGGGGAGTAAAAGCCGTCAAAAATGGTGATATTGCGATTGGTGGTAAAGACAATTTAGCGACAAGCGTTAATGGTGGGAATGCCATCGGTTTTGGGGTTAAAACCCTTGTAACAGCCTCTAAAGGCGTGGCGATAGGTTCCGATGCACAGGTGCTTGCAAATAGTGGTTTAGCCCTTGGTGAAGGAGCTGTCGTTACGGCTGGTAATGATCAAGCTCATAGCATTGCTTTAGGTTCAGGCTCTTATAGTTTGTCAACATCGACAAGTAACCTAGATATTACTTATAAAAATAAAGATGGGCAAGATGTTACTGCGGTGTCAGCAGGTAAAAACAATATTGGCACACTCTCTATAGGTAATGCTGGCTCAGGTGGTAAAACCCCATTTACTCGCCAGATTGTTAATGTTGGTGCGGGTGAAATAGCGGAGTCCAGTACAGACGCTGTAAATGGTAGCCAACTTTATCACGTATTAACAAAAAGTGGCTTTAATGTTAAACAAGCAGGGACGGATACATCGCGCATTACAAACAACAAAAACGTTAATTTTGTAAATGGTGCTTATACCACCGCAAGTGTGGCATCAACTGCGTCAGGCGCAGACGTTACGTTTAATGTGAAGACACAAGATATCACAGTGAGCAAGGGGCGAGCATCAGAAGCAATCGATGATGATGTTGTGGCAAGAGCAAAAAATGTTGCTAAAGCAATTAATACGGTAGCGGATTCAAAAGCGGATAAAGAGACCGAGTATCAGTTTCGTGTTGCAGGAAAAGCAGCGAAAACGTGGAATCTTGGTACAGGAAATAGAATTAATTTTGCCGTTGAGAATACAGGCGATCTTGAGGTTGAATATATCAATGATGAGAATGGTTCGGTGCAATATGGTTTATCTCAAAAAACCAAAAGTAATATATCGAATGCTTTAACCACAGCGCAACAGGCAAGTACATCGGCCTCTTCTGCAACAACAGTTGCCAATAATGCATTAAATGTATCGCAAACAGCGAGTACAGTGGCCTCATCTGCTCAGAATACGGCTAATTTAGGTTTAACAACAGCTCGCACCGCAAGTAATTCAGCTTCAGCGGCTTATCAAGTGGCGACTGGCGCCCGCGATACGGCAAATGCAGCAAGTAGTGCAATCAGTGCGCTACATCAGCGACAGTACAAGTTTAATATTGCGAATAACGTTAATAAATTAAAGAATGATAAAGGTGAAGCTGTTGGTTGGGATCTTAAGAACGATGGTGGTGTAACATTTGGTGCTACTGATGATCTTGAAGTTTCCACTGATAAGATGGGTAATATTGTCTACGGTTGGTCGCAAACTTCAAAAAATACGATTAGTTCAGCGGTTTCAAATGCAGTAGGTGCAGCAAACTCTGCAAAATCTTCAGCTTCAGCGGCAAGCAACAGTGCAAGTTCTGCGCAATCTTCCGCATCCGTGGCAAGTAATAGCGCAAGCTCAGCAGACAGTTCAGCGTCAGCGGCAAGCAATAGTGCAAGCGCAGCGGACAGTTCAGCTTCGGCAGCATCTAACAGCGCATCTGCAGCGGACAGCTCAGCGTCAGCGGCATCTAACAGTGCAAGTGCAGCGGACTCTTC
>NZ_JBTGNX010000009.1:0-98442 GCF_054332415.1 Haemophilus sp. SZY H56
CAGCAGACTCTTCTGCATCAGCAGCATCTAACAGTGCATCTGCAGCGGACAGTTCAGCTTCTGCAGCAAGCAATAGTGCAAGTTCAGCGGATAGTTCAGCTTCTGCAGCAAGCAACAGCGCAAGTGCAGCAGACTCTTCTGCATCAGCAGCATCTAACAGTGCATCTGCAGCGGACAGTTCAGCTTCTGCAGCAAGCAATAGTGCAAGTTCAGCGGATAGTTCAGCTTCTGCAGCAAGCAACAGCGCAAGTGCAGCAGACTCTTCTGCATCAGCAGCATCTAACAGTGCATCTGCAGCGGACAGTTCAGCTTCAGCAGCGTCTAACAGTGCATCTGCAGCAGATAGTTCAGCTTCGGCGGCGTCTAACAGCGCAAGCGCAGCAGACAGTTCAGCATCAGCAGCGTCTAACAGTGCAAGCGCAGCGGACAGTTCAGCGTCAGCGGCATCTAACAGTGCAAGTGCAGCGGACTCTTCTGCATCAGCTGCATCTAACAGTGCGTCAGCGGCAGACTCTTCTGCATCAGCAGCAAGCAACAGCGCAAGCGCAGCAGATAGTTCAGCTTCTGCGGCATCTAACAGTGCATCTGCAGCGGACAGCTCAGCATCAGCGGCAAGCAACAGCGCAAGTGCAGCAGACTCTTCTGCATCAGCAGCATCTAACAGTGCATCTGCAGCGGACAGTTCAGCTTCTGCAGCAAGCAATAGTGCAAGTTCAGCGGATAGTTCAGCTTCTGCAGCAAGCAATAGTGCAAGCGCAGCAGACTCTTCTGCATCAGCAGCATCTAACAGTGCATCTGCAGCGGATAGTTCAGCTTCTGCGGCATCTAACAGTGCATCTGCAGCGGACAGTTCAGCATCAGCGGCAAGCAACAGCGCAAGTGCAGCAGACTCTTCTGCATCAGCAGCATCTAACAGTGCATCTGCAGCGGACAGCTCAGCTTCAGCAGCGTCTAACAGTGCAAGCGCAGCGGACAGTTCAGCGTCAGCAGCATCTAATAGTGCAAGTGCAGCAGACTCTTCTGCATCAGCAGCATCTAACAGTGCATCTGCAGCGGACAGTTCAGCTTCTGCAGCAAGCAATAGTGCAAGTTCAGCGGATAGTTCAGCTTCTGCAGCGTCTAACAGCGCAAGTTCAGCAGATAGTTCAGCTTCTGCAGCAAGCAATAGCGCAAGCTCAGCAGACTCTTCAGCTTCAGCAGCATCTAACAGCGCATCTGCAGCGGACAGCTCAGCGTCAGCGGCATCTAACAGTGCAAGTGCAGCGGACTCTTCTGCATCAGCTGCATCTAACAGTGCATCTGCAGCGGACAGCTCAGCATCAGCGGCAAGCAACAGCGCAAGTGCAGCAGACTCTTCTGCATCAGCAGCATCTAACAGTGCATCTGCAGCGGACAGTTCAGCTTCTGCAGCAAGCAATAGTGCAAGTTCAGCGGATAGTTCAGCTTCTGCAGCAAGCAATAGTGCAAGTGCAGCGGACTCTTCTGCATCAGCTGCATCTAACAGCGCATCTGCAGCGGATAGTTCAGCTTCTGCGGCATCTAACAGTGCAAGCTCAGCAGACAGTTCAGCATCAGCAGCAAGTAACAGCGCATCTGCAGCGGATAGTTCAGCTTCTGCAGCAAGCAATAGTGCAAGTTCAGCGGATAGTTCAGCTTCTGCAGCAAGCAACAGCGCAAGTGCAGCAGACTCTTCTGCATCAGCAGCATCTAACAGTGCATCTGCAGCGGACAGTTCAGCTTCAGCAGCGTCTAACAGTGCAAGCGCAGCAGACTCTTCTGCATCAGCAGCATCTAATAGTGCAAGCGCAGCAGACAGTTCAGCATCAGCAGCAAGTAACAGCGCATCTGCAGCGGATAGTTCAGCTTCTGCGGCAAGCAATAGTGCAAGCGCAGCGGATAGTTCAGCATCAGCAGCATCTAATAGCGCATCTGCAGCGGACAGTTCAGCTTCAGCGGCATCTAACAGTGCAAGCTCAGCGGACTCTTCTGCATCAGCAGCGTCTAACAGCGCATCTTCAGCAGCATCTTCTGCCTCAATAGCAGAAAGCACGGCAAGACGTATTGAAGACGCAGGAATTGTTGATAGCAAAGGTCGTACGGCAATTGCAGCAGATAATACTAGTGATAGAAATAGTGCATCAGCGAAAGGTAAAGATGCGACAGCTATGGGGTATGGTTCAAATGCAAGTGGCGAAAATGCAACAGCTATTGGTAATAATGCGGAAGCATCAGGTAAAAACTCAACAGCATTAGGTCAAGATGCTAAAGCAACAGCAGAAAATGCAGTGGCGATTGGTCAGGGATCTGAGGCTCATGAGAAAGATACTGTATCTGTAGGACGCCAAAATCATGAACGTCGTATTACTAATGTTGCGAATCCTGTTCATGCGACTGATGCGGCAAATAAACAATATGTTGATAGTGCCGTGAGTTCGGTTCGTAATGATGTGAATTCAGTACGTAGTGATCTGAGAAAAACGGATAAGAAACTTCGTGGTGGTATTGCCGGTGCAACAGCTATTGCCAATATTCCACAAGTGACGCGTCCTGGTGCATCAATGGTTGGTGCTGGTGTTGGCAATTATAAAGGTCAAAGCGCAGTTGCCGTAGGTTATTCGAGAATGAGTGATAATAATAAGATTATCTTCAAAGTAACCGGTGGAGCAACAACTCAAGGTGATTATAATATTGGAGCCGGTATCGGTTACCAATGGTAATGAATTGATGCATTAAGTTGAAATGACTCAGGAAATTCCTGAGTCATTTTTATATGGCTTCAAGTATGATAAATAAAATACCTTAAAGTTTAACCGCTCTTTTTAGAGGATTTATATAACAAGGATATAACGTGAAAAAATATAAGATTGGGATTACTTTTAATTTAGAAGCGCAAGTTGCAGATATCTGGGCAAATGGCGCAAATCAAAATGTGATTCATCTTTATACACTATTTAAACATTCTGATATTGTGCAAGATGTTGTATTGGTTTCCTGGGGGCCTGAGAAGCGAACAACACCACCGAAAGGTTTTATGCTAGATAACCTTAACTTAAAATTTGCCTATATTGACGATGTGATTGATGAGTTGGATGTTCTTATTGAGGGATCATTAACCGTTGAACCGCCTCAAGTAACACGTATGCATGAACATGGTGGGAAAGTAGTCTGTTATAAAATGGGTAACGATTTTGTGATGGATATGGAATATTTTCTTTTTGATAAGAAAGCCGGTCGTGTATTTAATGGTACGATGTTTGATAAGGTATGGATGATTCCTCAGCATGAAAATACCTGTCGTTCTTATCTTTCAATTATGTATGACTGCGATTCTTATGTTGTACCAGCTATTTGGTCTCCAATATTTTGTGATCAAGTAATTGAACGATTAAAAAAAGATCATAATCTGGAGTTTGGTTATAAGCCAAATTTTGTTGAAAAAGGTAAGCGCATTGCTTCGTTTGAAGCTAATATGAATATTGTAAAAACGAGCTTTATTCCGATTTTAATTTGTGAACAGGCATACCGAACTGATCCAAGTAAAATTAAGCATTTTTATGCTTGTAATACTTATCATAAAAAAGATAACCCGACATTTTTTAACTTTATCGGTAGAACACAAATTGTAGGAAAAGGAATAATGACTGTTGAAGGTCGTTATCAGATGCCAGATTTTTTAACAAGATATGTTGATGTAGTACTCAGTCACCAATGGGAAAATGGATTAAATTATGCCTATAATGATGCATTGTACGGGGGATATCCATTCATTCACAATTCTAAATTATTACCGAAAGGTGTTGGCTATTACTATGATGAATTTGATGCTTTTAATGGCGCAAAAGTGCTATTAGATGTGATCGAGAATCATGATAAAAATCATGTTCAATATGTAAAACGCGCAAATGAGTATTTGGATTCTTTATTGCCCACTAACCCAGTTAATATATACCTATACGAGAAAGAATTAAAAAGATTATTTGAATAATAAGGTTTGTTATGTTTAAAGGCTATGTAATTAACTTAACCCGAAGTAAAGAAAGACTCTATAGATTTAATCAACATCCAGATGCAAAATTTTTTACGAGGCTAGAAGCAATCGATAAAAATGATTTTGAGCATATTTCGAATGTGGAAAATTTATTGTTTGATCAAACATTTGTTCAATCTCATTATCATAGAGCATCAGTGAGTTTAGGAGAAATCTGTTGTACCCTTTCACATATTAAAGCTTGGAAAATGATCGCTGAAGATCAATCACTTAATGATGACGATTTTGCTGTAGTCGCTGAAGATGACATTATCTTGGCACCTCGTTTTTCTTATTCCGTTCGTCAATTAATTGATAATATGAGAAAGAGTGAGTCGAATATTGTTCTTTTACATAAAATTGGCGGGCGAATTCCTTTTTGGAAAAGTGCAATTTCAACAGGTGATGAAGAAATTAAGCCAGTTGTGTTTTTAAATCATAATGAATATGACAATGACGGGGCATCACTTTATTTAATACGTAGATCATTTGCTAAAAAGATGACGGAAAAATGCCAAAGGATCAAACCATTTTGGTTGGCAGATATTTTTACCGCATTTTGTGAGAGTAATCATATTACGGTTGCAAATCCTTTATTAGGGTCGATTACAGAATGGAGCGATTCTTATATTTGGGATAGAGATTTACCTAATAAAAAGAAAAAGATTTTGTTTGTTCATCAATCATTGATCATTGGTGGAGCAGAAACGATTCTGTTAAATTACTTAAAGATACTGGCATTAAATCCCAATTATGAGGTTGAACTACTTCTTTTAAATGAAGCACCTATATCAAGAATTAATTCGCTAATTCCAGATTCCGTGAAAGTTTCCTTTATTCTAACGGAAGTAGAGTCTGAGTTTAATATTTTTTTATATTGGAAATTACAAGATCAATTAACAGAAAAAGAGAGACATTATTTCTCTAGTTGGCAAAACGGAATAAAGATAAGAACAAATAATGCGATCTTAGATTTTTTAACCCAAAATCATTTTGACATTATTGTGAATTTTAATCAGCATTTAGATGATTTTCTTTCTCAATACGATGTATCAAGTAAAATTATTCGTTGGGTACATATTAAAGATGATCTTGATCGATATCGAGAGAATGCCACACAGTATTATCCTATTTTGGCTAAACATTGTGCCGCAATTACAATTTCTCATGATATGGATCATTTGGCCAAAATTTCTTTTGCTAAAATGAATTTAGCATTACCAACTCAGATGATTTATAACCCTGTAGATAATTTTAGAATTTGTCGCTTGGCCGAGGAAATCAATCCAGAGGATAAAGCCTTATTTGCACAACCTTTTATTCTTTCGGTAGCAAGGTTATTCGAATATAAAAATCATTTACAGATGTTGGATATTTATGCTGAGTTAAAAAAACGTGGCTGTAAAGAAAAACTTTATATTATCGGTAAAGGGCATGAACATATCGAAGCACAATTAGTAGACAAAATTCATCACTTAGGTTTACAAGATGATTGCTTGTTATTAGGAAGCCGTGATAATCCTTTTCCGTTTATGAAGCATGCGAAGTTATTTATGCATACTTCTCGTTTAGAAGGGCTTCCGACAGTATTTATTGAAAGTATGATATGTGGTACACCAATCATTGCTTTTGATTGCCCAACAGGTCCGAGAGAAATATTAAATGATGGTAAATTTGGTATGTTAATACCATTAGGTGATGAGAAAGCGTTTATTGAACAAGCTTATCAATTTTTAACGAATGATATCATCAGTACCGCTTATCGAAAGAAATTAATTGAGGCGGTCAAGCCATTTATGTTTGAGTCGGTATCTAAACAATTTTTTGCATTTCTTAAAACAATTGAGTAGCACTGTCCTTATTGTTGCTATGGGTGATTAGTCGATTATCCCCACTTTTGAAAGCGGGGATAAAATCAATATTTAAGTAGAATTACATTTTAGGAATGTTAATGCCTGATGAAAGCACGTCTTGAATATCCGATTTTAAAACATCTGCTTTTGGCCCATAAATCGCTTGGATACCAGAGCCTTTCACGATAAAGCCCATTGCGCCCGCTTGTTTCCAGCTTGCTTTATCACCCACTAAGTCTGGGTTATGTACGGTAATACGTAAACGTGTCATACAAGCATCAACATCTGCGATGTTATTACGTCCACCAAGTAAGTTGATGATTTGAATAACTTGCGCGCTAGCATTTGCCACTTTTGGCTCATCGCTAGAAGCTTCATCTGAACCTTTTGCATCATAGTTACCATTACGGCCTGCTGTGGCAAGATTAAATTTCTTAATCATAAAGTTCGCGATAAAGAACATAGCAACGGCAAATAGGATAGATACCCAAATAAAGTTGATTACATCCATACCAATGCCGGCTTTAATCGCCATTGGTGTACGGGTTAAGAACTCAATGTTACCGAAGGAATGCACACGTAAGTCCACGATATCTGCCATGGCAAAAGCAGAACCTTGTACTAACGCATAAACAATATAAAGTGGTAATGCGACAAACATAAACATGTATTCGATTGGCTCTGTTACCCCTGTTAAGAACACCGCAAGTGCTGATGAAAGGAAAATACCTTTATAGAGTTTTTTCTTATCTTCATCTACGTTGATATACATCGCAAGTGTCAAACCCATTAAGATACCGCTTGAACCAATCATTTGCCCTACTTTGAATCGAGCGGGTGTCACGGTTGAAAGTAGCTCGTTATATTGGGTTACATTACCCGCATCTTTAAGGTTAATTAAGTCAGAAATCCATGCAAGCCATAGCGGGTCTTGACCAAATACTTGTTTACCTTGTTGTACACCTGTTAAGAATTCATAAGTACCCCCTAATGACGTATAATTCATTGGGATAGTCAACATGTGGTGTAAACCAAACGGAAGTAATAGACGCTCTAAGGTACCATAAATAAATGGTGCTAAGATTGGCGCTGAGTTTTGTGAATTAGCAATCCATTGACCGAAATGGTTAATTCCGGTTTGGACTAAAGGCCAGAATAGCGATAAGACGATAGCGACTAATACAGAACGATAAATAACAACGAAAGGAACAAAACGTTTACCATTAAAGAAGGTGAGTACTTCAGGTAACTTACGGAAATTGTAGTAACTATTGAAGGTTGTTGCCCCCACAAAACCCGCAATAATACCGACGAAAACCCCCATATTCAATGCAGGTTGCCCTAGAATATTCACAAAGTAATGTGCAACTGGGATTTCGCCTGCAAATACGGTATTTACGTGTGCATTTGGATCCGCTAGCATTTCAAGTTTCACACCGAAAAAGTTACCAGTGATTAAGTTAATTAAAATGAAAGCAAGACCCGCTGCAAATGCGCCACCTGCACGCTCATTTGCCCAGCTACCACCAATCGCTAAAGCAAATAATAAATGAAGGTTACCGATAATCCCCCAACCAATTTGAGCGATAATGTTTCCGACACGTACTAGCCATTCTGTGTCACTAATCAAAGGCAGTGAGTTGCCAATACTCACCATTAAACCTGCTGCTGGCATAACGGCAATCACCACCATTAGGCATTTACCGAATTTTTGCCAAAACTCAAAACTGAGCATTTTTTTCATATCTATTCTCCTACAAGATGAGAGCTACTTCTACGCCAAAATGGTCGGAAACAATCGGTTTATTTTTTCCATTAAAAATAACCTGACTGGATAAAACCCTTTTTGCTTGGTTTAAAAAAAAATAATCTAATCGCTTTTCTTGACTATGGCCTTTCCAGCCATCAATCGCTTTCTCTACAGTGATGCCGCTATCCTTTTGCTCTGCCATTTCAAACGTATCAAATAAACCTAAGGATTTAATTTGTTGATAAGCTTGCTGATCGCTTATTGCATCGGTATTAAAATCGCCCATCAAGATTTTAAGATTCGCACTTTGACTCCGTTCTACAATATAACGAACATTATCGAGTTGGTTTTCCCCATCGCAATTTGGCAAATTGATATGGCAAGAATAACATTCAATTAACTGACCTTGATATTCCACCGTCAAACCAATGATTTTACGCGAGAGAATCGAGTCAATACGTTGATGTTGGCTACAATAAAATGCATCAACATCATAGACAGGCAAACGGGTTAAAAACGCAATGCCTTCATCATATTTATCGTAACCAATATGCGAATTGCTCCAAAAAAACGAATATTTTTGTGCAACGCGTTGATTGATTTTATTCAACAGAATGACACCATAGTTATCTTGCTTTAATGTCGGCGAAATAGCAGGAGCCGACATCAATTGATTAACCTCTTGTAAGGCGATAATGTCATAGCCCTTTTCCACAATCGTCTCAGCAAGAATCTCTATTTTTTCCGCTTGGTTAGCTTCTAACCAAGCGTGTACATTCAGGGTAAGTAGTTTCATTGCTTTCCCCCTTAGCCCTCACAATGCCAGATGTCTGCATTATATTGAGCGATAGTGCGATCTGATGAGAAGAAGCCCGCTTTTGCGATATTGTGAACCACTTTCTCATTCCAGCTATCTTGATCTTCATAATCAGCTAAGATTTGTTCTTTCGCTTCGACATAAGCATTAAAGTCAATTAACGTCATAAACCAGTCTTTATTCAATAATTCGTTATAAAGACGTTCTAAACGTGTTTTGTTCCCTAATTTCACCACGGCAGGATTTAGAATAAAATCGACCGCTCTTTTAATCTCTTTGTCGTTTTCATAATACGCTTTTGAAACATAACCCGCTGTTTCATAAAGTTTAATAATGCTTTCTGAATCTTTACCGAAAGTATAGATATTTTCAGTGCCTGCTAATTCTGCAATTTCAACATTAGCACCATCCATTGTGCCTAGTGTTAACGCGCCATTCAGCATAAACTTCATATTCCCTGTGCCAGAAGCTTCTTTAGAGGCAAGTGAAATTTGTTCTGAAATATCGGTTGCAGGAATCAGCTTTTCCGCCACGCTCACATTATAGTTTTCCACTAAATGCACGTTTAAATACTTGTTCACTTCAGGATCATTATTGATTAACTCAGATAAACAAAGAATTAAGTGAATAATATCCTGAGCAATAATATAAGCAGGTGCAGCTTTTCCACCGAAAATCACGGTAATTTTACGTTTTGGTAATTTACCTGCTTTAATTTCTAAGTATTTATGAATCACGTAAAGTGCATTCATTTGTTGGCGTTTATATTCATGGAAACGCTTAATTTGCGTATCAATGATTGAATTTTCATCTAAATCAATACCTTTATTTTCTTTAAGGTAGGTTTTTAATGCCAATTTGTTTTCAAACTTAATTTTCGCTAATTGTTGGTGAACCTTTTTATCATCTTTAAAGGCTAACAATTTTTCTAATTTCGTTGCATCATGCAAATACTCATCACCAATCAATTCTTTAATATAAGCCGCTAATGGTTGGTTAGAAAACTCTAACCAACGGCGGAATGTAATACCGTTTGTCTTATTATTGAATTTTTCAGGATATAACGCATAGAACGCTTTAAGCTCTGAATTTTTCAAAATCTCCGTATGTAATGCCGCCACACCATTCACAGAATTTGAAAAGTGGATGTCCATGTGCGCCATATGCACACGTTTTTGTTTATCAATAATTTGTACGGCTGGATCTTGATATTCCGCACGCACTAATTCATCTAATTTTTTAATGATCACCACTAAATGTGGCACCACTTCATCGAGATAATCGAGTGGCCATTTCTCTAGCGCTTCAGCCAAAATCGTATGGTTGGTATAGCCCACCATATTACGTACAATTTCAACCGCTTCTGCAAATTTAATCTGATGTTTTTCCATTAATAAGCGAATTAATTCAGGAATCACCATTGAAGGGTGTGTATCATTGATCTGTACATAGGCATAATCGGCTAGATCATGTAAATTACTGCCACGAGCAATCGCTTCATCAATTAATAACTGTGCCGCATTTGATACCATAAAGTATTGTTGATAAATACGCAGTAATTCCCCATTTTTATCTGAATCATCTGGATAAAGGAATAAAGTCAGATTTTCTTCAATCGCAGTTTTATCAAACTCAATCCCTTTTTTAATCAATTTTGAATTTACTGATTGAATATCAAATAAATTGAGATAGTTTTTCGTCTCTTTCTTATAACCTAAAATATCAATGCGATCTAATTTAGAGGTTAACGTAAATTTCTTAAATGGTACTTCATAGCTAATATCTGTTGGAATTAACCAAGAGTTATCCTCAATCCAATCATTAGGCTCGGCATGTTGTTCATTCTTTTTAAAGACTTGTTTAAATAAGCCATAATGATAATTTAAACCGACCCCTTCCGCATTTAATCCAAGCGTAGACATGGAATCAATAAAACAAGAAGCCAAACGCCCTAAACCACCATTTCCTAAAGACGGTTCTGGCTCAATATCTTCAATATGACTTAATGATTTACCCGCACTTGCTAATTCCGTTTTGATGTCTTGATACACACCAAGGTTAATCAGGTTATTAGAAAGTAATTTACCAATTAAGAATTCTGCAGAAATATAATAAACCTTACGTTTACCTGTGTTTTTAGGTTTATCTGCTGAGAGTGTTTTTACGTAATTTAATAATTGAATATAAGTTTCTTTATCGCTTAATTGTTCAAGCGATTTATTGGTTTCGTTTTTTACAAATGTACTAAATTTCATCATTATGTTTTTCCTGATTCACACGTTGATATAACGTGGTCATTTTTGCTAAAAAGTCTTTTTTATCTTGTGTTAAATCTGATTGTTGCATTCTCCATTGCCAGTTTCCACCAATTGTTGAAGGAACATTCATTCTTGAGCTCGCAGGCAAGTCTAAAACATCTTGCATTGTGGCAATCGCCGTATTGCTCACCGTCGCAAAAAGCTGACGAATCATTGCTTGGCAAATGGATTCATCCTCACGGCGGTGGGTATAATCATTAATATATTGCTGCTGTTGTTCAGTCAGGCTGTTATACCAACCATTAGTCACATCATTATCATGTGTGCCGGTATAAACAATGGAATGTGGAATGCAATAGTGCGGGCTATCTAAGCTTTTTCCGCTAACATCTTCAAAGCCAAATTGTAGGATCTTCATACCTGGGTAATGACAATCTGCAAGCAGTTTTCTGGCTTTATCATCAATATTACCTAAATCTTCGGCAATAATCGGTAAATCGCCTAGTTGCTCTTTAACGGCTTTAAATAAGTCATAACCAGGGCCTGGCTGCCAGCTACCATCTTTAGCAACCTCTGCTTTTCCGTCCACTTGCCAATAATCAGAGAAACCTTTGAAATGGTCGATACGCAGTACATCATAAATCTTGAAGCTTTCTTCAATACGGTGAATCCACCAAGTGTAGCCTTGTTTTTTATGCACTTCCCAATCGTAAAGCGGGTTACCCCAAAGCTGCCCAGTTGCACTGAACTGATCAGCTGGAACCCCGGCAACAAAAAGCGGATTGCGTTCTTTATCTAATTGGAAAAGTTCTGGTTTGGTCCAAACTTCTACGCTATCTGCTGCCACATAAATTGGCATATCACCGATAATCTGAATACCTTTTTGATTCGCATAATGTTTTAATTCGCCCCATTGTTTAAAGAAGAAATATTGCGTCACTTTGAAGTACTGAATTTGATCCGATAACATCGTGCGATATTTTTCTAGCGTGTTTGGATCACGCGCCACGACTTTTTTATCATCCCATTTTTGCAACGCTTGGTTACCAAAATGTTCTTTAATAGCCATAAACTCAGCAAAATCGTCTAACCACAAGCGGTTGTTTTTTTCAAAATTTTGGAAATCCGCTTGGAATGATTGATTCGCTAAAAAATTTTTCACGGCGATTTCTAAAATTGGACGGCGCGCATAGAAGATGCGTTCATAATCCACGTTAGTTGGATCATCACCAAAATTGACTGATGTATAATTAGCTTTCTTCAACAAGCCCATTTGAGTTAATAAGTCAAAATCAATAAGGTGAGTATTGCCTGCAATCGCAGAAAAAGATTGATAAGGAGAATCTCCATAACTGGTGGTGGTAAGTGGAAGAATTTGCCAATAAGTTTGTTTAGTTTCAACTAAAAAATCGACAAAGTCATAAGCAGATTGCCCAAAACTACCAATCCCAAATGCATTTGGTAGAGAAGTAATGTGCATAAGAACACCACTTGAACGAGTCAGCATAATATATCCTCTAGGAAGTCATGATTTTGGCTCATTCTAACCTAAACATATTTTAACGCAATAACTTTTACGTAAAAGTTTAAATCATTTTCGTAAAAGAGTGATATTTGTCACATTTTATACGTATAACATTTTGGGTTTTATGATATGCTATAGCTATACCTATGGAACGAATGGTAGATAAAAGGATTAAAAATGAGCAAGTACAAGAAGGTTTATAACGATATAAAAAGCCAAATTAACCATGGTAATTTTACACCGTTACAAGAGCTTCCTAGTGAAAATGAACTCATGCAGAGTTATGGTTTTTCTAAAGACACCATTCGAAAAGCGCTTTCTTTACTTGAAATTGATGGCTATATTCAAAAGCAACAAGGCCGAAATTCAATTGTTTTAGAGCATGACTTATCTAAGCCACAAATGCTTTCTGAAATTAAAACCGTTAGCGAATTAAACAGTGCCTCTACACACCAAGTAAAAACCACATTAACCAGCTTGTATATTGTGCAAGGTGAAGAAGAATTGATGGATATTTTTAACGTCAACGATCAGATCGATTTCTACCGCATTGCTCGTCTCCGTGAAATTGATGGTGAAGCGGTTGAGCATGAAGTGTCTTATTTTGATCGCCGTATCGTGCCGTTTATTAGCCGAGAAATCGCAGAACACTCTATTTATCACTATCTAGAAAACGAATTAAAATTAAAAATTAGCCACTCACAACGAAAAATTGTCTTTCGTTATGCAAATGAAGAAGAAAAAAATGCGATAAATCTTGATGAGTATGACATGGTCGTAAATGTGACGAGCACGACTTATTTGGCTGATGGTCGACCGTTTCAATATGGGAGTATTAGCTACCGACCAGATAAAATTGCGTTTATCTCAACCGCAAAACGACATGCATAATGTGTTTAGCTAGTTAGTGTTAAATACATTGAACTAGTGAAAAAAAACCGCTCCTTAATCAGCTGAAGCTTAGTTCAACCTTTGGGGAGCAGATAAGTATTCTGTTTTTGCTGAGAGATTATTTAATCTCCGCTAAAACTTTTGTGAGTAATTCCCAGTATGTTTGTACGGTTGAAATTTGGACTTTTTCATCTGGCGAATGCGCATTACGAATAGTAGGCCCCACAGAAATCATATCAATGTTCGGATAATGTTCTTTTAATAAGCCACATTCAAGACCCGCATGAATTACTTTAATCTCAGGCTCTTTGCCAAGCACTTCTGCATAATGTTTTTTCATTAAGGCTAAAATTGCCGTGTCGTTTACCGGTTTCCAACCCGGGTAAGAACCTGAGAATTCGACCGTTGCACCCGTGAGTTTGGCGAGTGAAGTTAAGGTTTCTTTTACATATTCTTTACCGCTTTCAATCAATGAGCGAATAAGAATCGTGCCTTTGATTTTATCTTCAAGGGTTTTTAATACACCAATGCTCAACGAGCTCTCCACGACATTTTTGATGACATCACTGTTGCGGATTACGCCATTTGGTAAGATGTTCAGCAAATTAATCACTTTTTGGGTGGTTTCAAGCGTGAAGGTTTGTTGTGGATTTTCAACTTGCTCAACGGTTAAGGTTAAGTTTGGTTCAGCGATAGCAAGCTCTTCTTTCAATAAAACGTCAAAATTCTTGACCGCGCTTTTTACGCTTTCTACATCATGATTGAAGCAAATGGTTGCGGCCGCTTCACGTGGAATCGCATTACGAATTGAACCGCCGCGAATTTCTGCAAGGGCAAAGTGCGGTTGATTTTGTGAAAGTTTTGCTAATAAGCGTGCCAATACTTTAATTGCATTCGCACGAGTGGTGTGAATATCACAACCAGAGTGACCACCACGTAAACCTTTTAAGTTAATTTGCAAAGTATGATTGAATGAATTGGTTTCACGGTGAACAGGTAGCTCAATATTAGCATTTACCCCACCAGCACAACCAATATAGATTTCACCGATTTCTTCGGTATCGGTATTAATTAAGATTTCTGATTTTAACCAGTTACGGCGAAGGTGTACGGCACCATCCATGCCGGTTTCTTCAGTCATGGTGAGTAACACCTCAAGTGGTGGATGTGCAATATCGGTACTTTCTAATACCGCTAAAGTGGACGCTAAACCGATGCCGTTATCTGCGCCAAGTGTGGTGCCTTGTGCTTTTACCCAATCCCCATCAATATAAGGACGAATTGGGTCTTGAACGAAGTTATGTGGATTGCCTTCATTCGCTTGCGGAACCATATCTAAATGTGCTTGTAACACAACAGGTTGGCTGTTTTCCATACCTGCTGTGGCAGGTTTACGAATTAATACATTACCGGCTTCATCACGCTCGGCAAAAAATTGTTTTTCTTTCGCCCAGTTGACAATAAAGGTCGCGAGCGCATCTTCGTGATGAGAAGGATGCGGAATTGCACAAATTTGATCAAACCATTTCCAAAGTAATTGCGGTTGTAATGTGGTAATTGCTGACATAATGAACTCCTTTTTTCATTAAAATTTTTGCGGAAATCATAGCATAAAACGCCATTTCAGGTTATCATTCGCCACAATTTTTTATTTAGCGACAAAGTTTAAGGTATTTGTTATGAGCGAAAAATATGTTGTGACTTGGGATATGTTCCAAATGCATGCCCGCAAATTAGCGGAGCGTTTACTTCCTGCTACGCAATGGAAGGGAATTATAGCCGTAAGTCGTGGTGGCTTATTTCCTGCAGCGGTACTTGCTCGAGAATTAAATATTCGTTTTGTAGAGACGGTTTGTATTGCTAGCTACGATCATGATCAGCAAGGTGCATTAAATGTATTACATCGAGCAGAAGGTGATGGAGAGGGAATGATTGTGGTAGACGATTTAGTGGATACCGGAAATACCGCTCGTGCAATTCGTGAAATGTATCCGAAAGCAAAATTTGTAACAGTATTTGCCAAACCAGCCGGCGCAGAACTAGTAGATGACTACGTAATTGATATTCCACAAAATACTTGGATTGAACAACCTTGGGATTTAGGTTTAACTTTTGTACCACCATTGGCTAGAAAATAATCATAAATATAAGTTAAAATGCGGGGCTTGACCTCGCATTTTGCTTTATTGAGCCTCTTACAAAATCTCATTAAAATTAACCGCACTTTTAATTAACAAGGAATTTGAATGTTAGTCCAACCTCGCTTTGTCCATCTGCGTACACATACTGATTTTTCAATGATTGATGGAATTGTGAAAGTGAAGCCGTTAGTTAAAGCCTGTGCGGCAGATAATATGGTGGCATTAGCATTAACTGATTTTACCAATTTTTGTGGTGTGGTGCGTTTTTACGGCGAAACACTTTCTTCAGGAATTAAGCCGATTATTGGTGCTGATGTACATGTTAAAAGTGAGTTATGTGGTGAGGAGTTATTTACACTCACGTTACTTGCCAAGAATAATGCAGGCTATAAAAACATTACATTATTGCTTTCAAAAGCTTATCAGCGCGGTTATGTTGATTTGCCTTATATCGATTTGCAATGGCTGATTGAACATCGTGATGGTGTGATTGTTTTATCCGGTGGCACACAGGGTGATGTGGGTAAAAAACTGCTAAAAGAAAATCCCTCCGAAATTGAAAGTGCGGTCAGTTTTTATCAAGAATTTTTTCCTGACCATTTTTACCTTTCGCTTTCTCGAACGGGGCGTCCGGATGAGGAACGTTATATTCAGGCCGCATTAAAACTGGCTGAGGCGCGTGATTTGCCGCTTGTCGCGACCAATGATGTTATCTTCCTTAGACCTGATGATTTTGAGGCGCACGAAATTCGTGTCGCTATTCATGATGGCTATACCCTAGACGATCCAAAACGCCCAAAACGTTATACCGAACAACAATATTTTCGCTCAGAAGAAGAGATGTGCCAATTATTTGCTGATATTCCTTCTGCGCTTGAAAATACGGTATTAATTGCGCAACGCTGTAATGTCACTTTGCGTTTGGGCGAGTATTTCCTTCCAAAATTCCCAACTGGCGATCTGAGTACGGAAGATTATTTGGTGATGAAATCCAAAGAGGGCTTGGAAGAGCGTTTGGCGTTTTTATTCCCCGATGAAAAAGTGCGGGTAGAAAGACGACCGGAATATGATGAGCGTCTTCAAATCGAACTCGATGTGATCAACCAAATGGGCTTCCCGGGTTACTTCTTAATCGTCATGGAGTTTATTCAGTGGTCAAAGGACAATGATATTCCTGTTGGACCTGGACGTGGTTCTGGTGCGGGTTCATTGGTGGCTTATGCACTAAAAATCACCGATTTGGACCCCCTTGAATTCGATCTCCTTTTTGAACGTTTTCTTAACCCAGAACGTGTTTCCATGCCCGATTTCGACGTAGATTTCTGTATGGATGGACGCGATCGCGTTATCGATCATGTCGCAGAAACCTATGGACGTGGTGCGGTATCACAAATTATTACCTTCGGTACCATGGCGGCCAAAGCGGTAATTCGAGATGTGGGGCGCGTATTAGGCCATCCTTATGGCTTTGTGGATCGTATTTCGAAAATGATTCCCCCTGATCCCGGCATGACTTTAGCCAAGGCTTTTGAGGCTGAACCACAGTTACAAGTGGCATATGATTCAGATGAAGAAGTCAAGGCCCTAATTGATATGGCACGTAAGCTGGAAGGGGTAACGCGAAATGCGGGTAAACACGCGGGTGGCGTGGTGATTTCCCCTTCTTTGATTACAGACTTTGCACCACTTTATTGTGACAACGAGGGGCTTCATCCTGTTACCCACTTCGATAAAAATGATGTGGAATATGCCGGTTTAGTGAAGTTTGACTTCTTAGGTTTGCGTACACTCACCATTATCAAATGGGCATTAGATATGATCAATGCCCGCCTTGCTCGTGAAGGCAAACCGCTAGTCGATATTGCAGCTATTCCATTAGATGATCCCGATTCCTTTGATTTATTGAAACGGTCAGAAACGACTGCTGTATTCCAGTTGGAATCGCGTGGGATGAAAGATTTAATTAAACGCCTTCAGCCAGACTGTTTTGAAGATATTATCGCGTTGGTAGCATTATTCCGCCCTGGTCCATTACAATCTGGCATGGTGGATAACTTTATTGACCGCAAACACGGTCGTGAGGAAGTGTCTTATCCTGATGCAAACTATCAACATGAAAGCCTTAAACCGATTTTAGAGCCAACTTACGGTATTATTTTGTATCAAGAGCAAGTCATGCAGATTGCTCAGGTGTTAGCAGGTTATACTCTTGGTGGTGCGGACTTATTACGTCGTGCGATGGGTAAGAAAAAGCCGGAAGAAATGGCGAAACAGCGCTCCGTGTTTAAAGAAGGTGCGGAAAAAAATGGCGTTGATGGTGAGCTTTCCATGAAGATTTTTGACTTAGTGGAAAAATTTGCGGGCTATGGTTTCAATAAATCGCACTCTGCCGCTTACGCATTGGTATCTTACCAAACCCTCTGGCTGAAAACCCATTTCCCTGCTGAGTTTATGGCAGCAGTAATGACTTCGGAAATGGATAATACGGATAAAATTGTTGGCTTATACGATGAATGTTTACGTATGGGCTTAAAAGTCACTGCACCAGATATCAACGTAGGAAAACATCATTTCAGCGTGAATGAAAATGGTGAGATTGTTTACGGTATCGGCGCCATTAAAGGGGTTGGGGAAGGTCCGATTGATGCATTGATTACCGCACGTAATGAAGGTGGGATTTTCAGAGACTTATTTGATTTATGTGCTCGCGTTGATTTGAAGAAAATTAACCGTCGGACCTTTGAAAGTCTGATTATGTCGGGCGCATTTGATAAGCTAGGACCTCATCGTGCGGCGTTATCTAAGAACCTAGAAGATGCGCTTAAAGCCTCTGATCAGCATGCAAAAGATGAAGCCATGGGGCAAGCCGATATGTTCGGTGTGCTGACAGAAACACACGAAGAAGTGGAAAATGCTTATGCCCACACGCCACCTTACACAGAAAAACAAATTTTAGATGGTGAACGTGAAACTCTAGGTTTGTATTTAAGTAGCCATCCGGTGAGTCGTTATTTGAAAGAGCTTTCTCATTACAGCTCTACACGATTAAAAGATCTGACACCGAATCGCCGTGGACAAATTAGCACAGCAGCTGGTTTGTTAGTATCAACTCGCTTTGCAACAACGAAAAAAGGCAATCGCATCGGTATCGCAACCATTGATGACCGTTCAGGGCGTTTAGACCTAACTCTGTTTGGCGAAAGCTTAGAGCAATTCGGTGAAAAACTGCAAAAAGATACAGTTGTGGTGGTATCTGGCCAGGTCAGTTTTGACGATTTTTCAGGCGGATTAAAAATGTCGGTACGGGATTTAATGACCTTAGATGAGGCGCGTTCCCGTTATGCGAAATCTTTGGCGGTAAGCTTGTCCGAAGAGCAGATTAGCTCAAGTTTTATTAAAAAGCTGAAAGAAATGTTAGCGCCTGTTAGTGGCGGAACTTTACCAATTAACGTATATTATCAAAGTACAAAAGGTCGTGTCTTACTGCGTTTAGGAATTCAATGGTCAATTATGCCAACTGATGAGATTTTGACAGAATTGGTGAATTTATTGGGTGAAAATGCGGTAGAATTAGAGTTTAGTTAGTATTCTGTTAAAAGTGTGGTTAAAAAATGTGTATTTTTCTGACCGCACTTTTATGACATTTTAGCGTGTAAAAAAGTGAGGGATAAAATGGAAAAAATCATTATTGATGCGGATAGATTTTTACGCACCATTTCTCGGATTTCCCATGAAATTATTGAAAAGCACCAGGATTTCAATAATGTGATTTTGGTTGGGATTAAACGTCGAGGGGCAGAAATTGCTGAACTAATTCAACGTCGTATTGAGGAATTAAAGGGCGTAGTTTTGCCAATGATGGAATTGGATATTACGTTTTATCGCGATGATTTAGAATATGTCGAACCTGAAAATCCAACTCCAGTGTATAGTGGTGCATCAAGTTATATGAATATTCAGGGTAAAGAAGTCATTTTAATTGATGATGTGTTATTTACTGGGAGAACGATTCGTGCAGCAATGGATGCATTAACGGATTTTGGGCGAGCGTCTAAAATTGAATTGGTGATTTTAGTCGATCGTGGACACCGTGAATTACCGATTCGGGCAGATTATGTCGGTAAAAATGTGCCGACGTCTCGAGAGGAGCAAGTTCAAGTTCGTACATTAAAGCTTGATGGTTGTTATGGTGTAGCACTATTGGCTAAATAGCGGTTAGCCTATTGTGAACCTTTAATAAAATTGATAATCTAAGAAACGTTATCCTATTATTTTTAAAGACAACTAAAATGGAAAAATCAATGTTAAAATCTTTCTTATTTGCGATGATCGGCTTACTGGCTTTCTCACAAGTACAAGCAGAAGAACGCGTTGTGGCGACAGTGAATGGTATACCCATTTTACAAAGTCAAGTAAACGCAGTAATGGGTAAAAAAGGTAGTCAACGAGCAGCATTAGATAAGATTATTGATGATATACTGACAGATAAGGCTATCAAAGAATCGGGAGTAAAAGTCAACCAAGCGGAAGTAAATCGCATTGTGGAAGATATTGCCGAAAGAAATGGTTTAACTTATGGTCAATTCTTAGATGCATTAGATTATCAAGGTATTTCTCTAAATGCATTTAAACAACAAATCTCTCGTCAAATGTTAATGGCGGGTGTGCGTAATCATGCCATTCAAAATAGTGTTGATGTCACCCGTGAACAAGTGGATGCACTAGGTAAGCAAATGCTCGATGAGGCAAAGGCAAAAGGTAATGCAAAGAAAGTAACGGGTAAAGAGTATAAAGTTCGTCATATTTTATTAAAATTAAACCCATTACTGAATGATGCGCAAGCAAAAGCAGAATTAGAGCGTATTCGCCGTGATATCATTTCCGGCAAAATGACATTTGCTGATGCGGCATTAAAATACTCTAAAGATTATTTATCTGGTGCGAATGGCGGCAGTTTGGGCTATGCTTTCCCTGAAGCTTATGTAGGTCCATTTGCAAAAGCAGTTGAAACTACACGACAGGGTAGTATTTCAGCACCATTTAAATCTGAATTTGGGTGGCATATTTTAGAAGTAGTGGGCAGTCGTGATGGCGATAAAACAGAAGATGCGTATCGCCAAAAAGCTTATGAACAGATTGTGAATAGTCAATTACAAGAAGCGACCAAAGACTGGGTGAAGGCATTACGTAAAAATGCTGATATTCAATATTTCGATAAATAACAGAAACCGTTAGAATAAGGGGGGCATTTTGCCCCTTTTGTCGTTTTTATAAAATGAGTGACGCATGAAAAAAATTTTTGTCTTTTTATTGATTCTTCTGCTTATTCTTGGCGGTGTTGGTTTTTGGGGTTATCAAAAACTAACGGAGTTTGTTCATACGCCGGTGAATGTCACACAAGATCAATTGCTTACAATTGACCGAGGCACTACGGGTAGTAAACTTGCTGCGTTATTAGAGCAGGAAAAAATTCTTGAGCATGCCGATTTATTACCTTGGTTATTGAAATTACAACCGCAACTCAACAAAGTAAAAGCGGGGACTTATTCTTTAACAGACGTGAAAACGTTGCAGGATTTATTGGATATGATTAATTCTGGCAAGGAAGCGCAATTTAGTGTGAAGTTTATTGAAGGTAAAACGTTCAAGGAATGGCGTAAAAACTTTGAAAATGCACCGCACTTAAAACAAACCTTGCAAGGTAAAAGTGATAAAGAAATTATGGCTCTATTGGATATTCCAGCCGCTACAAAAGCCGTTTACGAATGGAATAACATAGAGGGGTGGTTGTATCCAGATACCTATAATTACACCCCAAATTCGACTGATCTTGAATTATTAAAACGTTCAACTACTCGTCTACAAAAAGCCTTGGATAAAGCGTGGAATGAGCGCGATGAAAATCTTCCGTTAGCGGATCCATATCAGATGCTGATTTTGGCTTCTATTGTAGAGAAAGAAACGGGGATTGCGGCGGAGCGTCCACAAGTGGCTTCCGTATTTATTAATCGTTTGAAAGCCAATATGAAACTACAAACTGATCCAACCGTGATTTATGGAATGGGTGAGAGTTACAACGGAAATATTCGTAAGAAAGATTTGGAAACGATAACTCCTTACAATACTTATATGATTGAGGGGCTACCACCAACGCCAATTGCGATGGTGAGTGAGAGCGCTTTGCAGGCTGTTGCGCATCCCGCTAAAACGGACTTTTATTATTTTGTTGCCGATGGAAGTGGTGGCCATAAATTTACTCGTAATCTGAATGAGCATAATAAAGCAGTACAAGAATATTTACGTTGGTATCGTAACCAACAAAAAGGAGTCCACTAATGCAAGGCAAATTTATCGTGATTGAAGGGTTGGAAGGCGCAGGTAAAAGTACTGCCATGCAAACGGTGGTGGATACATTAAAATCCCTTGGTGTAAGCGATATTGTGTTTACTCGGGAACCAGGTGGTACCCCTTTAGCAGAAAAATTGCGCCATTTAATTAAACATGAAACAGAAGAACCTGTTACGGATAAAGCAGAATTATTGATGCTTTATGCGGCACGAATTCAATTGGTAGAAAATGTGATTAAGCCGGCATTGGCAGAAGGCAAAATTGTGTTAGGTGACCGTCACGATATGTCTTCACAGGCTTATCAAGGCGGTGGACGTCAGTTTGACCAAACGCTGATGGCGAATTTAAAAAATATGGTATTAGGCGATTTTGAGCCTGATTTTGTACTGTATTTAGACATTGATCCAGCTGAAGGTTTAGCTCGTGCAAGAGGACGTGGAGAATTAGACCGCATTGAACAACAAGGACTGGATTTCTTCCATCGTACTCGCCAACGTTATTTGGAATTGGTGCAGAACAACCCGAAAGCCGCCATTATTAATGCGGGTCAGCCTTTGGCACAAGTACAAGCAGACATTCAAAGTGCGGTCAAAAATTGGTGGGTTTCACAAACAAAATGAGCGAACTTTATCCTTGGTTAGTGCCTACTTATCACAAAATCAGCCAAACTTTTAGCGAAGGTTTGGGGCATCATGCACTATTGATTAAAGCTGATCAAGGTCTCGGTGCTGAAGGTTTGTTTGAGGCTTTAACAAAACGCATTATGTGTCAAACGCCAGGTAATGCACCTTGTGGCCATTGCCATGCTTGCCATTTAATAGCAGCGCACAGTCACCCTGATTTTCATGTTTTAGCCTCTCAAGAAGGCAAAGACATTGGGGTTGATCAGGTACGGGCGATTAATGAGATTGTCAGCCAACATGCGCAACAAAACGGCAATAAATTAGTATATATTCAAGAGGCAGAACGTCTTACGGAAGCGGCAGCGAATGCATTGCTTAAAACCTTAGAAGAGCCACGTCCGAACACGTATTTCTTGTTGCAAACAGAGCCTTCCTCTTCATTATTAGCAACTATTTACAGCCGTTGCCAAGTGTGGAATGTGAGTTTGCCAACGGAAGCGGAAGCCTTAACTTGGCTTTCTTCTCAATTTCAGGCAGAAACATCAGAATTATTAACCGCACTTGCGATGAATTTGGGGCGTCCACTGTTAGCATTAGACACACTTCAGCAAGGACTAATTGAACAACGGAAGAATTTCCTACGTCAATTTTGGCTGTTTTATCGTCGTCGTTCGCCTTTGGAAATTTTGCCTTTCTTTGAAAAAGAACGCACTTTACAGCAAGTGGATTGGATTTTAGCGTTTTTAAGCGATGCCATTAAATACAAACTCGAAATACAAAGTGGCTGGCAAACACTCGATCTTAAAACAGGTGTAACGCAATTTGCAGATGAGCAAACGATCCTTGAATTATTAACTGCAAATAAAATTATGCACAAAGTAAGATCGGATTTACTCACTATTAATGGCGTTAATATTGAATTAATGTTATTGGATGGTTTAACAAAATTAATTACTGACGTATTTAAGGACTAAATAAATTATGTTTATCGTAGATTCCCATTGCCATTTAGATGCATTGGATTATGAAAATTTACACAAAGATATTGCTGATGTAGTGACTAAAGCCCACGCACGAGATGTGAAGCATTTATTGGCGATTAGCGTAACATTAAGCCGTTTTGAAAAAGCGTATCCTGAGTTAGCCAAATTTCCGAATGTGTCTTTAGCTTGCGGAGTGCATCCATTAGATCTTGAAGAAGAACCTTACGATGCCGAGCGTTTATTACGTTTATCCCAAGATAAAAAAGTGATTGCAATTGGCGAAATTGGTTTGGATTATTATTACAGTGCAGATAATAAGGCATCGCAGCAAATGGTTTTTGCGGATCAAATCAGAATTGCTAATGAAGTGGATAAACCCGTGATTATTCATACTCGTTCAGCGCCAGAAGATACCATTGCCATGTTGCGTGAGCATCATGCTGAAAAGTGCGGTGGATTAATTCATTGTTTTACGGAAACCTTGGATTTTGCGAAAAAGGCACTTGATTTAGGTTTTTACATCTCCTGTTCTGGCATTATTACCTTTAAAAATGCGGAAAGTATTCGTGAAGCCATTCGTTATGTTCCGGCAGATCGTTTGTTAGTTGAAACCGATTCACCTTACTTAGCACCCGTGCCTTATCGTGGCAAAGAGAACCAACCTGCCCATACACGTGAAGTGTGTGAGTATGTGGCAGCGTTAAAAGGGCTATCAGCAGAAGAATTTGCGCAAATTAGTACACAAAACTTCGAGCGTTTGTTTAAAATTAATGTACAATAAATCTTCGTTATAAATAAGGGAGTCTTATGCGGAAATTTTTAAAGTATTTTTTATTTTTAGTCGTGTTTAGTTTTCATGGTGTGATGTTTGCGGTAGTAAACTATGTTTTTCCCCACTATGATGTCACTCGAGTCACTGGGGTTGAGGTCAAACGTGTCGATAAAGATGGTCCGATTACTAAGGTAAATCCAGCGGATGGCCCAACGCGCGATGTGTATTTTATTAATACACAAAATGATGATGGCAAAATCATGGTGTATCGTAATGAAGATACTCGTTGGAGTTTCCCATTCTATTTTAAATTTGGTTCTGCCAACTTGCAGGCTCAAGTACAAGCTTTGGGTAATGAAAACAAATTGGTACAAATCAAGTATTACGGTTGGCGTATGACGATGTTTGATGAATATCGCAATGCGGTTTCGGTGAAAGAAATTAGTGGAGATATCACACCAAGCTATCCAATTTTATCTTGGGTATTCTATGCTTTCTTATTAGTTACCCTTTTCCTTTCCGTACAATTTGTGCGTGGCTGGTTTGACAGCGAAAACTAGACCTATCAATTATCAGGGCGCAGGTTGCGCCCTAAATACATTTCGAATCAAAAACAGGTGGTATATTGACCACTCTTTTAAATCAATAAAGAGAATATTATGAGTTTATCCGCCGCGATTTTTATTTTAATCGTGTTAATTATTATTAGTGCAATTATGTCATCGGCAGAGATTTCTCTTGCAGGGGCAAGACGCATTAAATTACAAACTTTAGCAAATGAAGGCAATATCAATGCTGCAAAGGTTTTACAGCTACAAGAGCATCCAGGCCGTTTTATTACGGTAGTGCAAATTGGGTTAAATATGGTCGCTGTACTTGGTGGTGTGATTGGTGAAGCGACGATCAGTCTTCATTTACAAAACTTTTTGTATGAATATACCAAGGCAGAGTGGGTTGAGCCGGCTTCATCGTGGATTGCCTTTTTTATTGTCACCACGACATTTATTTTATTAGCTGATTTAATTCCGAAGCGCCTTGCGCTAATTAACCCTGAAACTGTGGCGCTTCGGACAGTGGGCATTATGCAAGCCTTTATTTTTTTCTTAAAACCTATTGTATGGTTTTTTGACGGTATTTCTAATGTCTTATTTCGTTTTATGAGAGTTTCCACTACGCGTGAAGATAATATGACATCCGAAGATATTGTCGCGATAGTGGAAGCTGGTGCAGAAGCAGGCGTGTTAAAAACACAAGAGCATTATTTAATTGAAAATATCTTTGAGATGCAAGAGCGAACCGTGTCTTCAACCATGACGACCCGTGAAAATATTGTGTTTTTAGACCGCACTTTTACTCGTCAAGAAGTCTTGAATACTTTATCAGCAGATTCTCATTCTAAATTAGTGATCTGTGATAATGGTTTGGACAAAATTTTAGGTTATGTAGAATCACATACTTTGTTGACGCTCTATCTTCAACAGGAAGTCGTGGATTTAACGGATAACCGTTTATTACGAAAAGCGTTATTCATTCCGGATACGCTGTCATTATATGAAGTATTGGAATTATTTAAATCTACAGGTGAAGATTTTGCGATTATCGTCAATGAGTATGCACTTGTCGTAGGTTTAATTACCTTAAACGATGTGATGAGCATTGTAATGGGCGAATTGGTTTCTAACGAAGAAGAACAAATTGTGAGCAGAGATGAAAACTCTTGGCTAATTGATGGGGCAACACCGCTTGAAGATGTGATGCGTGTCTTGGATATTGAATCTTTTCCTGATGAAGAAAATTATGAAACTATCAGTGGATTTATGATGTATATGTTACGCAAAATCCCCAAAAAAACCGATTTTGTCGTATACGATAAATATAAATTTGAAGTCATCGATACCGAAAATTTTAAAATTGATCAAATTCTAGTTTCTATTATCAAAGATAATGGCATGACTAAAGAATCTGTATAGTGCTAGGTGCTACCTTGCGTAATCCCTCATTCTAAGTATAATTAGCGGCGGTTTTAATCGCCTATAAATAAGGAAAATTTAATGTTTAAAAAAATCTCGGTATTCTTTGTGGCAGTAATGCTAGCAGGTTGTTCTTCGATTTCAGATATGACCTCTAACATTCCGTTTATAGGCAAAGACAAGAAGGTTATTGATTTAGATAAAGATAAAATTGACCAAAAATCTTATGCAGCTTCTTATGAAGCGACTGTAGCAACGTATAAAGGTCGTGTAACGAAACATTTCTTTGTGGATAATTTTGCAAGTGGTGCAAATGATTGGTATCTCGGTCGTATCGTTGTGCCAATTAAACAAATTCAAGAGAAACTTTATACGGGTGGTCATGAATCAGATGTGTATGCTTACTATAGCGGTGTGCTACATGCAGAGGCATTGCAAGCTAATTTCAGTCGTTTAAGTGCAAATTGTTGGCAAAAAGTGGATTCACTGAGTGTGACACAAGGAATTTACGATGCAATGCGAGATTTGCAAAATGGCAAAGAGCGAGGTGAGAATGACGTCTATATTTCTCAAGGTAGCGAAATGTTACTTAAAGCCTGTACTAGCCAATAATTTATTTGAGCTGCTGATGAGCGATCTCATCAGCAGTTTTTCTTTTTTGAAAATTATCAATGTGAAGGAGCAAGAATGTTAGAACTTTCGGAAAGCAACATTCATTTAAATGCTACGGCAACAAATAAGCAGCAAGCTATTGAAATGGCCGCGAGTGCATTAGAGCAAGCTGGCAATGTTGAACAAGGCTATTTGCAAGGTATGCTTGGACGAGAACAACAAACGTCTACTTTTTTAGGTAATGGAATTGCGATTCCACACGGTACATTAGAAACCCGTTCAATGGTGACAAAAACCGGTGTACAAGTTTTCCAATTTCCACAAGGTATTGAGTGGGGTGAGGGCAATATTGTCTATGTTGTGATCGGTATTGCTGCCCGTTCTGATGAGCATCTTGCTCTACTTCGTCAATTAACACATGTTTTAGGTGGTGAGGACACCGCAGCTCAATTAGCGACATTAACAGATGTTGAAAAATTCCGTGCGATTTTGTTGGGTGAAAGTGATTCTTTTAGCATGACTGACGAAACATTAAGTTTAGATATTGAAACACAAAGTTTGCTCACTCTTACCGCCATCAATGCAGGTAAATTACAACAGCAAAGTGCGGTTGAAAATAGCTTTGTTTCTGAAGTGATATCCAATTCTGCTTTGCCACTTGGTAAAGGTTTATGGGTAACAGATGCCGTCTCAGGTAATGTGAAAAATGCCTTGGCATTCAGTCGTGCGAAAACCATTTTTAATCATAATGGCAAAGCGGTGAAAGGCGTGTTGACGATTTCGGCTGTCAGTGACCAAATCAATGAGACATTAGCGCGTTTATTGAATGATGAAGTCCAAAATATTTTATTAAGTGGTAATGTGCAGCAAATTTTGACCGCACTTAATGGCGGTAAAGTACCTGTTGCAGCAGCTACTCAATCTGAAGACCAAATTGCGACAGGTGCAGTGATTGGTACCTTTACTGTTCGTAATGAACATGGTTTGCACGCTCGCCCAAGTGCGGTGCTCGTCAATGAGGTGAAAAAATTCACATCCAAGATCACGGTACAAAATCTTACTCGAGAAACCGCACCAGTTAGTGCAAAAAGCTTGATGAAAATTGTGGCATTAGGTGTGACTCAAGCTCATCGTTTACGTTTTGTTGCGGAAGGGGATGATGCGAAACAAGCTATTGAAGCCTTAGGTAAGATCATTGCGAGTGGACTTGGCGAAAGCGTATCTGCTGTACCACCGGCTGAACCGGATACCATTGAAGTAAGCCGCGAGCATGCACCACAAATCCACGAAGAAAACACGGGCTTACCAGCCGATGCCATTGAAGCGGTATTTATGATTCGTAATGAACACGGTTTACACGCTCGTCCAAGTGCCGTGCTCGTTAATGAAGTGAAAAAATATAATGCGTCGGTTGCGGTACAAAACTTAGATCGTGATACCCAATTAGTCAGTGCAAAAAGTTTGATGAAAATTGTGGCACTTGGTGTTGTGAAAGGTCATCGCCTACGTTTCGTCGCGAGCGGTGAAGAAGCTCAGCAAGCGATTGAGGGTATTGGTGCAGTGATTGAAAGTGGTTTAGGTGAAGGTCGGGGGTAAGTGATGGCAAAAGTAGCAACAATTACCTTAAACGCTGCTTATGATTTAGTTGGGCGTTTGCCGCGTATTGAAATCGGCGAAGTGAATACCGTTGAAACGCTCGGTATTTTCCCTGCAGGCAAAGGCATCAATGTCGCTAAGGTATTAAAAGATTTGGGCGTAGAGGTGGCCGTTGGTGGCTTCTTAGGGGAAGACAACGTCGGTGATTTTGAAACCTTATTTAAAAAACAGGGATTGGAAGACAAATTTCATCGTGTTGCGGGCAAAACTCGTATTAATGTAAAGATTACTGAAACTGAAGCGGATGTAACAGATTTAAATTTCTTAGGTTATCAAATCACTCCAGAAGCTTGGCAGCAATTTACAGCAGATTCATTAGCGTACTGCCAAAATTTTGACATCGTTGCAGTCTGCGGCAGCTTACCGCGTGGTGTGAGTCCTGAATTGTTCGCGGATTGGCTTAATCAGTTGCATCAAGCTGGTGTGAAAGTCGTATTAGATAGCAGTAATGCCGCACTCACGGCTGGTTTGAAAGCGTATCCTTGGTTGGTGAAACCAAATCATCGCGAATTAGAAGCGTGGATTGGTCATCCGTTAAATTCTCTTGATGAAATTATTGCGGCGGCAAAAAAACTTAAAGCAGAAGGCATTGCTAACGTCATTATTTCGATGGGAGCGAACGGTTCTTTATGGCTGAGTGATCAAGCTGTGATTCAAGCTCAACCATCTAAATGTGAAAATGTGGTGAGCACTGTAGGCGCAGGCGATTCTATGGTGGCAGGCTTAATTTACGGTATTGAAAAAGGCTTGTCTCAAGCGGAAACCTTAGCGTTTGCAAGTGCCGTTTCTGCTTTTGCCGTTTCACAAAGTAATGTGGGCGTGAGCGATATCGCCTTGCTTGAGCCAATTCTGGCGAATGTCAAAATTTCTGTGATTGAAGGATAATGTAATGAATTTGTTTTTAACTCAATCTCCGCAAATGGGTGCGGCAAAAGCCTATTTACTTCGCCAAGTATTGAGCGAGGTCGCGAAAAAAGCCAATCATACTGTGGTTGAACAAGCCAAAGAGGCGGATTTAGTGATTGTTTTCGGATCTAGTTTGCCAAACTCTGCTGATCTTGTGGGGAAAAAAGTCTTTTTAGCTAATGAAGACACGGTGATTGCTTCACCTGAAGTCACGCTGACGAATGCACTCAATCAAGCAGTGGACTATGTTCAACCGACTCAAAGTGCGGTTGGATTTAGCGGCGTTTCTGGCGTCAAAAATATTGTCGCGGTGACAGCTTGCCCAACGGGTGTTGCGCATACTTTTATGTCAGCTGAAGCCATTGAAACCTATGCAAAAAAACAAGGTTGGCAGGTCAAAGTCGAAACGCGTGGCCAAGTGGGCGCAGGTAATGAAATTACGCCTGAAGAAGTCGCTGCGGCAGATTTAGTCTTTGTTGCGGCCGATATTGATGTGCCGTTAGATAAATTCCAAGGTAAACCGATGTATCGTACTTCGACTGGTTTGGCTTTAAAGAAAACGGCACAGGAATTCGATAAGGCATTTAAAGAAGCGAAAATTTACGAAGGTGGTGCAGCAAAATCTTCTGCTAAATCAGAAGAAAGTAGCGAGAAAAAAGGCGTCTATAAACATTTGATGACGGGTGTATCGCACATGTTGCCGTTGGTGGTTGCTGGTGGCTTATTAATCGCGATTTCCTTTATGTTTGGTATTGAAGCCTTCAAAGATGAAACAATTTTTCATGGTATTCCAAAAGCCTTAATGGATATCGGTGGTGGCGCGGCATTCCATCTGATGATTGCGGTATTTGCCGGCTATGTGGCCTTTTCTATCGCAGACCGTCCAGGGCTCGCGGTAGGTCTCATTGGCGGGATGTTAGCCACCACGGCGGGCGCTGGGATTTTAGGTGGTATTATCGCGGGTTTCTTAGCGGGTTATGTGGTGAAAGGATTAAATGCAACCATTAAATTGCCAGCAAGTTTAACTTCCTTAAAACCGATTCTAATTCTACCGCTCTTTGGTACCTTGATTGTTGGCCTCGCCATGATTTATGTGATTAACCCACCGGTTTCACAAATTATGACCACCTTAAGCGATTGGTTAAAATCCATGGGTGAAGTCAATGCGATGGTGTTAGGTGCGATTATCGGTGCGATGATGTGTATTGATATGGGCGGTCCAGTAAACAAAGCAGCTTATACGTTCTCCGTGGGAATGTTAGCCTCTCAAGTTCATACCCCAATGGCTGCGGCTATGGCTGCCGGTATGGTGCCGCCAATTGGTATGGCGATTGCAACTTGGATTGCTCGCAGTAAATTTACCAGTAATCAACGTGATGCAGGTAAAGCCTCTTTTGTCTTAGGCTTATGTTTTATCTCTGAAGGGGCATTACCGTTTGTAGCTGCCGATCCATTGCGTGTGATTATTAGCTCGGTGATAGGTGGTGCAACTGCGGGTGCGATTTCAATGGCATTGAATATTTCTCTGCAAGCACCACATGGTGGTTTATTTGTGATTCCATTTGTCTCTGAACCATTACTCTACCTAGGTGCAATTGCAACGGGGGCATTATTAACCGGTGTGGTTTATGCGGTGATTAAGCCGAAGGCGACAGAATAATAGATTCGTTGATTAAAAAGTGCGGTAATCTGTAACCGCACTTTTCATTTATCAAGTATAATTACAATGATTTAGGGAGAAATTATGGATAAATACAATAAACTCCGCATTGAATGGGATTGTCGTCGAGGTATGCTTGAGCTGGATAAAATCATCATGCCTTTTTATAAAGCGCATTTTGACCAACTGACTGACGACAAAAAAGATATTTTTATTCGTTTACTTGCCGCCACGGATTTACAACTTTTTTCGTGGTTTTTTAATGGCAGTCAATCAGACGATGCTGAAGTGCAAGCGATGGTTGAATATATCCAAGATGTGCAGAAAACGAATGTCCGTTAATTTTTTGAAATTTTTATACATAAGGAACTTTTCAATTTTAACTCTGTCTGATAAAGCAACAATAGCTTGCTGTCTTGAATATATGAAGGCGTGTTAGACGTAGCATAGGAGATATATGGCTGAACAGCTAACAGATCAGGTTTTGGTAGAAAGAGTGCAGCAAGGCGATAAAAAAGCCTTTAATTTATTGGTTTCTCGTTATCAAAACAAAGTAGCCGGACTTTTAACCCGCTACATTTCTCATAACGACATTCCAGATGTTGTACAAGAATCCTTTATTAAGGCCTATCGTTCCATTGAATCCTTTCGGGGCGATAGTGCATTCTACACTTGGCTATATCGAATTGCCGTTAATACGGCAAAGAATTACTTAACGGCACAGGGGCGCCGTCCACCGAGAGAAGATATTTTGGCGGAAGATGCCGAAAGCTACGATGTGGGAACTCATCTACGTGATGTAGATACCCCTGAAAACGAAATGTTATCTAGCGAATTAGAAAAAGTGGTGTTTGATACTATTCACAGTTTGCCAGAAGATTTAAGAACTGCGATTACCTTGCGCGAGCTTGAAGGGTTAAGTTACGAAGAAATCGCAGAAATAATGGATTGCCCAGTAGGCACTGTACGTTCTCGCATTTTCCGCGCTCGGGAAGTGATTGAGAACAAAATACAACCGCTTATGCAACGTTAAAATAAAGTCGGAGTTTATAAAATGCAAAAAGAGTTACTTTCAGCCTACATGGATGGAGAAGAAGTCAGTGCCGAGTTGACGGAACAACTCTGTCAGGATAAAGATTCACAAAAATCTTGGGCGGCATATCACACAGTAAGATCGGTTATGCGTAAAGAGTCACCAGTGTTATTAGGTGCTGATTTTACGGCGAAAATGGCGGACTTAATTGAATTAGAAGAAGTAAAACACGTAGAGATTACTGTCTCTCAACCAACACCAGAAGAAGCAGACAGCTTACCATTTGTGCAAAAATTAAAAGCATTCTTTGCACCAATGACACAAATTGCTGTGGCGGCAGGCGTGTGTTTAGTGGCAGTAGTAGGTGTGCAATCATTCAATGCAAAAAGCACCTCGGTTACACCTGAAAACCCAGTTTTACAAACCTTACCATTTAACAATTCTGTTCAAGAAGTAAGTTACAACGCTCCGACCAAAGATGTAGCGACTTCGGAACAGGTTGAGCAAAAAAATCGCCGTATTGGTACGATGTTACAAAACTATGAATTACAGCGTCGCATTCATGCAGATAGTTTAAATGTAGGTAGTAATCAAGCTAAATAGTTGTTGCAATGAATTGAATTCACCACCTTAGGCGTGGTGAATTTTTTTATGGATAGGTTTATTTATGAAGAAAATGTCTTCTCAATTGACGACTCTTTTGAGCTTATGCTTATTGCCTTTTGCGGTATTAGCTGAAGATTCTCTTCAGGCATTAAATAAGATGTCACAAGCTATGAGCGATTTAAATTATGAAGTTGCTTTTGTACAAACATCGCCAACCAATATGGATTCGTTTCGTTATCGTCATATTAAACAAGAGCAAAAAGTCTATGCTCAGCTAGTCACTCTCGATGGGGAACAGCAAGAAATTATCCAACGGGATAATTTAGTTAGCTATTTTCAACCTGGCTCCCAAGCGTTTACGATTAATAGTGGATATATTGTTGATGCGCTTCCTGCCGTTATTCGTACTGATTTTAATAAACTCAATCAGTATTATGATTTTATTAAGCTTGGAAAAGACCGAATTGCAGGCCGATTTGTCGATACAATTCGTATTGTGCCTAAAGATGATTTTCGCTATCAATATCTTGTTTTTTTAGATGAAGATAATGGATTATTATTACGTGCAGATATGTTGGATAGAGAAGGAAATTTACTAGATCAATTTCGTGTTGTCACCTTGTATATTGATAATCGTTTACGTGGTTTAACCGATTACCTTAATAAAGTTTCCACTCCTCCGTTTTTACATGAAAGTAAGCAGGAATCATCCTTTAGAATAAATTGGAAACCTGATTGGTTACCACAAGGATTTGAGTTGGTGAGTCAGAATCAAGATTCTATGAATGAAGAAGTGATTGAAAATGCGTTATTTAGTGATGGGCTTTTTACTTTTACATTATATGTTAATAAAGCAGATCGTATTGCAGCAAAAGAAAATACGTGGAGACAGGGCGCTTACACGATTTATAGTAAAGTAATAGGTGATAAAGAAATTACGTTTATTGGTCAGCTTCCAATCGCTACGGCTAAGCAAATTGTACAAGGCGTGACATTCCTAAAATAATTCAGTAGACGTAAGAAAGTTGCTATTTTGTTTCCCCTTGCTATACTTTCTTCACCTAATGGATTTTGATAGCTAAACCCCGTCCTGCGGGGTTTTGTTTTATCAAGTGCGGTCATTTTTCTTAAGGTTTTTACAATGAATAATCCCCTTCCTCTTCTTGGTATTACGGGTTACAGCGGTAGTGGCAAAACCACATTGCTGGAAAAATTGCTTCCTCAATTAATTAAAAAAGGCCTACATGTTTCAGTGATTAAACACAGCCATCACAACGCTCAGGTGGATAAAGAGGGCAAAGATAGTTGGCGAATGAAAGAGGCGGGTTCTGCACAAGTTATTATGGCATGTGATACTCGTTGGGCATTAATGACAGAAACGCCTCAAGAGCCGGTTTCATTAGCCTATTTAAGCCAACAATTTGATCGTCATTTAACAGATTTGGTTTTGGTGGAAGGCTTTAAACAAGAACCTATTCCAAAGATTCTGTTGCATCGACAAGAGATGATAAAACCTTTGCCGGAATTAGATGAAAACGTGTTGGCTTTAGCAACGAATTATTCTCTTGAAACTGACCACACTTTATTAGATATTAATCACATTGAACAGATCGTTGAGTTTATTTATCAATGGTGGAAAAAGACGCAGTAATAGAACGTCAGCACTATAAAGGGCTGGCTTGGGTGGCCTCCATGGCTTTGTTTATGCAAAGCTTGGATGCGACTATTTTAAATACTGCCTTACCAACTATTGCAACAGATCTTCAAACCCCTGTCTTTGAAATGCAAATGGCGATTATCGCCTATTCTCTTGCGGTTGCTTTATTTATTCCTTTAACTGCTTGGGCGGCAGCGAAATTCGGTACGCTCACTGTTTTCCGTTCTGCTGTTTTTACCTTTGTATTCGGCTCGGTAGCTTGTGCGATGTCAATCTCTCTTGAAACCCTTGTGCTCGCACGAATTATCCAAGGTATTGGCGGGGCATTTATGATGCCTGTCGCTCGCCTTGCGATTATTCAAACCGTACCGAAAAATCAATTAATTAATGCCTGGAATTTAATGGCGACAGCAGGACTCATTGGTCCGATTCTTGGCCCGATTTTAGGTGGTTGGCTTGTGGTGCATACCTCATGGCATTGGATTTTCTTAATCAATATTCCTATTGGTATGTTAGGCTTTTGGACGGCGGCTAAAGTGATGGGAAATCATAAGGGTAATGCGTCTAAGTTAGACTGGACGGGCTTTTTACTCTTTGCATTTGGTTTAGTGGGTTTAACGCTCGGGCTTGATTTACTCGGTGAAAGTCATAGTGATCGCATAACCACGTACAGTGCATTAGCGATTGGCATGGCATTATTGATGGCTTATTATTTTTATGCGAAGGGTAATGATCGTGCCATTTTGCCGTTATCTCTTTTCAATACAAGAACATTCCGATTAGGCATTACAGCCAATATTTTTATCCGTCTTTCCGGTTCGGCTGTGCCATTCTTATTGCCATTAATGTTCCAACTTTCCTTTGGTTATTCAGCTGAAGTATCAGGCTGGTTGCTTGCACCTATTGCGCTAATGTCCGTCGTATTTAAACGCTTTATTGGGCGTATTTTAAATAGGCTAGGTTATAAAACGACATTAATTTTATCGTCAGTTTTAATGGCTGGCTCAACGGTTTCTATGTCATGGCTTGATTCCTCATCATCAACGATATGGATTATATGTAATCTGATGTGGTACGGTGCCTGTATGTCGATGATTTTTACCTCAATTAATACACTCACAGTCGGGGATCTATCACAGGAACAAGGCGGTGTAGGCTCGACGGTATTGAGCATTGTGCAACAAGTGGGTATTGGTTTTGGTATCGCCGTAGCATCTATTATTTTAACGTTATACCGTCAATTCATTGGTAACGAAGGTGAAGCATTACAACATGCTTTCAGTTACACGTTTCTGACCACTTCTGTTTTTGCGATCGCATTAGTTTGGATATTGAGCTATTTGCACAAAACAGACGGGGATCATTTGCGGAAAAAACGATGATATTGAATACCTTAGTTTAATTTGTTATAAGAAAGATCTTTTTCTTATTTCGTAAAAGTTTGATTTGCTTATATCTTAAGTAAAATTTTATATTCATATTTGGGTATCTGACCCGATTAAAGAAGGACAACTAATGAAATTAAAAGCGACCTTAACTCTTATTGCAGCGAGTTTGTTTTTAGCGGCTTGTGATCAATCTGGTTCTGCTGCAAAAGAAAGTACGAAAGCAGAAACAGCAAAACCTTCGGGCAATAACACGTTTGTGTACTGTACGGCAAAAGCACCACTTGGCTTTAGCCCGGCATTGGTAATGGAAGGCACATCCTACAATGCGAGTTCACAACAAGTGTATAACCGTTTGGTTGAATTTAAAAAAGGTTCAACTGACCTTGAGCCAGCCTTGGCTGAAAGCTGGGACATCAGTGACGATGGTTTAACTTATACGTTCCATTTACGTAAAGGAGTGAAGTTCCATACGACAAAAGAATTTACGCCAACACGTGATTTTAATGCGGATGATGTGATCTTTTCTTTCCAACGTCAGTTAGATCCTAACCACCCTTATCACAACGTATCGAAAGGGACTTATCCATATTTCAAAGCGATGAAATTCCCAGATTTATTAAAATCAGTTGAGAAAGTGGATGACAACACCGTTCGTATCACCTTGAATAAAAAAGATGCGACTTTCTTAGCAAGCTTGGGAATGGACTTTATCTCTATTTATTCCGCTGAATATGCAGATGCGATGCTGAAAGCGGGTAAACCAGAAACGATTGATAACAAACCAGTGGGTACAGGTCCGTTTATTTTTGTGGATTACAAAACTGACCAAGCGGCACAATACGTAGCGAATGAAACCTATTGGAAAGGTCGTACACCGCTTGATCGTTTAGTGATCAGTATCGTACCAGATGCGACGACGCGTTATGCGAAGTTACAAGCGGGTTCTTGTGATTTAATTCTCTTCCCGAACGTGGCGGATTTAGCCAAGATGAAAACTGATCCGAAAGTACAACTTTTGGAACAAAAAGGTTTGAACGTGGCATATATCGCATTCAATACAGAGAAAGCGCCATTTGATAACGTGAAAGTGCGCCAAGCATTGAACTATGCGGTGGACAAAAAAGCAATTATTGAAGCGGTTTATCAAGGTGCGGGCACTGCAGCGAAAAACCCACTACCGCCAACAATTTGGAGTTATAACGATGAAATCCAAGATTATCCGTATGATCCAGAGAAAGCGAAACAGCTTTTAGCAGAAGCAGGTTATCCAAACGGTTTTGAAACGGACTTCTGGATTCAACCGGTGGTACGTGCGTCTAACCCAAATCCAAAACGTATGGCTGAACTTGTGATGGCAGACTGGGCGAAAGTGGGCGTAAAAGCAAATCCAGTCACGTTTGAATGGGCTGACTATCAAAAACGTGCTAAAGCAGGTGAATTAACGGCGGGTATCTTTGGTTGGTCAGGCGATAACGGTGATCCGGATAACTTCCTTTCTCCGTTACTTGCAAGTGCTAACGCTGGCAACTCAAACTTTGCTCGTTTCAAAAATGCAGAATTTGATGCCTTATTAGATAAAGCGATTGGCTTAACCAATAAAGATGAGCGTGCGGCACTTTATAAAAAAGCACAAGTGATTTTCCATGAGCAAGCGCCATGGATTCCAGTTGCACACTCAGTTGGTTTTGCACCACTTAGCCCTCGCGTAAAAGGTTACGTACAAAGCCCATTCGGCTACGATGCGTTTTATGGCGTGAGTGTTGATAGTAAATAATTAACGGACTATACTAGCCCTTGCAGTTGCAAGGGCTTTTTGTTTTCAAGCAAAAGGAGAAAGAAAATGGACTTACATGATATTCGTGAGGATTATTGCAAACAGGCGCTTTCTCAGCATGATTGCGATCCCAATCCAATAAAACAATTTGAAAAATGGCTCAACGAAGCGATTACGGCTAAAGTCAATGAGCCGACAGGTGTTAATGTTGCGACGGTCAATGAAGACGGTCGTCCAACAAGTCGAATGGTACTGTTAAAAGAAGTGAACGAACAAGGCTTTGTCTTTTTCACGAATTATCACAGCCGAAAAGGTCGTGCCATAGAACATAATCCTTTCGTTGCCCTGACATTCTTTTGGCCTGAATTAGAACGTTCTGTGCGTATTGAGGGCAAAGCCGAAAAAATCTCGCCTGAACAATCAGATGAATATTTTGCGACTCGCCCTTACACCAGCCGAATTGGCGCTTGGGCCAGCGAGCAAAGTGCGGTCATTTCTAGCCACAAATCTTTATTAGCAAAAGCTGCTCTGATTGCAGCAAAACACCCATTAAACGTCCCACGCCCACCACATTGGGGCGGTTATCTTGTGATTCCTGATCGTATCGAATTCTGGCAAGGTCGCCCAAGTAGACTGCATGACCGAATTTGTTATTTATTCAATGATGGAAAATGGGAAATAGAGCGGTTATCACCGTAAGTTTCTTCAAAAATATGTAAAAAACAACCGCACTTTGATTTTTCAACCAAAGTGCGGTTGTTTTTTTACATTGTTTTTATTTACCGATGATTTCTGATAAATCAACTTTGCGGTTTTCGTAACGAGAACGGGTACACGCATCGGCAGTGGCGATGGCAGCTCGGGCTGCTTCACCGGTGAGTAATTTTACAAATTCCTCAGTTGGTTCCATACCATGCAGAATGTCGTTTAAATAACGCATTTCTTTTTTCATGATAGAACTCAACCAGAGTGGTGTGCGTTTGCCCGGTTTACCGTATTGAATCGCGCCGTCCATTTCTGTGCTGTTGTAAATACGGGTACGGTCATCATCTTCTTCTTGGGTTTCGTGAATGAGGAAATAAGTGTCTTTTCCATCCACACGAAGGGTGCCTTTGGTATTGTACATATCCAGTTTGATCGCACCTTTTTCCCCTTGAATTAATACATAATGTTCCCCCCAACGGAAAGCCGAACCCCATTCGAGAACAGCGAAGCGATTGTCATCATATTCCATGGTGACAAAAATCATATCATCTTCATCCCCGAATTTTTCGCCTTTGTGGGCAACATTGGCAGCTGCCATGGTAACGGTTTTTGGCATACCACCCATAATGAATTGTACGCAGTCTAATTCGTGAATATGGTGGTATAAGTGACCGCCAGATTTTTCACGGATTTTTTTCCATGAAATGGTTGGTTGTTGTTCTTCCCAGCCATTACGTGCAGTATGACAATAAAGCACTTTACCAATCACACCTTGATTGATTAATTCTTTGGCATGGTGAACACCGTTAAAGAAGTTCATCACATGACCAGCCATAAAAGTGACGCCATTTTCTTCGCAAGCACGCACCATGTCATCACAGTCTTGATAACTTAAGGCAATAGGTTTTTCACAGAAAACATGTTTTTTGTTTTTTGCTGCAAGGATGACCGGTTCTTTGTGTAAGTAGTTTGGGGTGGCGACAATTACGCAATCCACATCAGGTGAAGTGACTAATTCTTCAAGAGATTTTGCCGCTACGCATTGTAATTCTTGAGCAATGGTTTCACCATTTTCAGGGTCATATACTACGGTAATTTGTGCATCATCAAATTCATTCATGAAACGGGCTAAATCTGCACCAAAATAGCCAACGCCAACAACACCATATCGCATCATAATAAACTCCTTATTTTTTCACTGAGATTTGTTTTTCCGTTACCATGGATTGCTTCGCTGCTTCTGCAACTTCGATGGCTTCAGTTAAACATAGACTTAATGGGCTGGTTTTTCCTTGCGTTAAGTGCTCTACCACGCTTTGCACTTCGATTTCAGCCGCTCGGCTTAACCAAAGTTGGCAGGGTGCGTGGGTGACATTATATTGCTGAGTGCCTTTTGCACTTTCGCGTAAAGATAAATCAGCCTCAAATTCATCAAATAAATCAACGTGTTCTATTTTTCCATCTAGATAATTAAATGTGACACTTGAGGTAAAGAAATTGACTTCAATCACACCGTTTTCACCATGAATTTGAATGCCCCATTGGTGTAATCGATAAGCGGTACCCATTTCGAGCGAACCTAACACGCCATTTTCAAAACGTAGTAACAGTTGCAACACATCACGGCTGTCTGGCGTATCGTGATGCGCTTGATTAGCGGCTTGAGCAAAGACCGCCTCAATATCGCCTAATAACCAACAGAGTAAATCCAGTTCATGAATGAGGTGGAAAAGCTCACCACCCGTAAGATTGGCATCTAATTTCCACCATTCTTTGTTTGGTAGGTTTTCAATCCAACGCTGACGCATAGCACGTGCTACTGTAATGCGACCTAATTTTCCTTGTTCTAAAGCCGCTTTGACTTTTAACATGCCAGGTAACGTACGTTCCAAATGGCCCACAAAAATGACTTTACCTTTTTCTTCAGCAAGACGGCGTAAATGTTGGCCTTGAGAAGAGCTTAAGGTAAAAGGCGTTTCAATAAAGACATGACAGCCTGCATTTAACGCTAAGATAGCGGGGGAATAATGGGCATAGTTTGGTGTGGCAATGACCACTAAATCCGGTTTAGTTTTAGCCAACATTTCTTCCTCACTAAAAAAGGCTTGGCTGCCGTATTGGTCTGCGAGTTTTTGTGCCAGAGAAGGGTTGATATCGGCCACTGCAATTAAGTTTGCTTGGGCTTTATCAAATGCTGAAGCCAACTGAACGCCAAAAAAGCCGCAGCCGATTAAGGCGATGTTTAATCCATTAGTTTGCATCATGCCCTCCTTGTTGTAAGCGTTGGCGAATACTTTGGAAATATTGCAAGATCGCGCGTTGCATCCGTACCAAATCATGTGCTTCCACGGCATCAATTAATTCACGGTGTTGCATAGCTAATTTTTCAGGAGAAAGTATTGGTGGTGGTAAGCTTTTTTCTACTTGCTGATAAATTTGCCAAAACGCATCTAAATATTGAATCAGTAATGGGTTATTTAATGGTTCATAAAGTTTTAAATGAATGTGGTATTCATCTTTAGGGGAAAATTTTTGTTCACGGGCATTTTTTTCCATGTTGGCCACTGATTTTTGCAAAAGTACGGTCTGTTCTTGGCTAATTTTTCCCAACACCATCGGGGCAAAACCGTATTCTAAAATTTCCCGAATATCCAAAATATTAATCAGCTGATTATGATCATTATGCAAATTCAGTTGAGTGTGAAAACTTAATCCACGAATCATTGGTACAAGAGAGGATTCACTCACAAAGGTACCAACACCATGGCGAATGTCTAAAATGTGTAGCGCCTCTAAAGATTTAATGGCTTCACGTAAACTGGAACGGCTTACACCAAGTTGTTCAATCAGTTCATTTTCTGTTGGCATCAAATCGCCAGATTTGAGATTTTGTTTAATGATGAGCGATTTGATTTTATCCTGCAAAACGAGACTTGCTTCTTTTTTACTTGTTTTTTTCATTTCTGTTCTCATTTTCTAATCTATTTTCTGAATTTGTGATCCAGCTCTCATTCTCTCCAATTGACATAAGACATCATACGTCTTATCTTTGGTTATGCAAGCAGAAATTAGCAGTGATTTTAAATTCTGTGATCTAAACCACAAAATTCTCAAATACAAGGAAAGGAGGTTGTTATGACAACATCACTACCATGGTATAAAGAAGTCAGTCCTACGCAAAAAAAAGCGTTATTTGCGGCTTGGTTAGGTTATGTTTTTGATGGCTTCGATTATATGCTTATCACTTATGTGCTTTTGGATATTCAAAAGGAATTCGCCATGAGCACAACGGAAACATCCACACTATTACTTGCGGCCTTCGTCGCACGTCCATTAGGTGGGGCGATTTTTGGTAGTTTTGCCGATAAATATGGTCGTCGTTTGGCGATGATTGTTTCCATTATCACGTATTCCGTTGGCACATTCTTGTGCGGCTTATCCACCAGTTATATTTGGCTTTTCATCTTCCGTATGATTATCGGTATGGGGATGGCAGGTGAATATGCGTGTTCTTCCTCTTATGCCATTGAAAGCTGGCCACAACATTTACGTACAAAAGCCAGCGCATTCTTAGTGAGTGGCTTTTCCATTGGTAATATTCTTGCCTCTCAAGTGATTCCTTGGGTATCTCAAACTTATGGTTGGCGTATGGCTTTCTTTATTGGTTTAGCTCCGGTTGCTTTAGTACTCTATGTTCGTCGCCATGCACCTGAAAGTGAAGAATGGGCGCAAGCGAAAGCTGCGGGTAAAGTGAATAAAGTGCCACTTACTGACCTATTTACTAAAAAACAATTACCAATTACCTTAATTATTTTCTTAGTTTGTTATTCAATTTTCTCCGTAAACTGGCCGGTAGTAGGCTTGCTTCCACTTTACCTCAAAGAAAACGGCTATGCTGAAAATGTGAAATCACTGATGTTCTGGGCAGGCTTTGGTATCCTCATCGGTACCTTAATTGCAGGCTTTATCGGTGATAAATTGGGTGAGAAGAAAACCTTTGTATATAGCTTATTGTTATCACTTTTCTTCCTCTTCCCAGTATTCTATTTGCCAGAAAATAATGTGTTAGCCCTTGGTGCATTGCTCTTCTTCTTACTTGCAACTAACTTAGGGATTGCCGGTTTAGTACCAAAATATATGGCGACTTTCTTCCCGGCTGAAATGCGAAGCACAGGTATCGGTTTCATCTATAACTTCGCTGCGATCGGTGGAGGGGTGTCTCCTGTGATTGCCGCCGCACTTAGCGAAAGAGTAGGACTGGGTTCAGCCCTTGTGTATGTGACCTTATTCTGGACAATTGTCCTTGTTGCTCTCGTTGGATTAAGATTGCCAGAACGTATTCAAGCTCGTATGCAATAATAAAAAACGAAAGCAAAACAGACCGCACTTTTAGGTGCGGTTTGTTGTTTAATAATGCGGAGGCGGCGTTTCTTCTGCTTGGCTAGCAATATTAGAAGGTTGCATATCTTTTAATTTGCCGGCGAGATAGCGGAGTTGAAGTTGAATTTTATCCATATCAAACTGTTGTTGAACTAATGCTTGATTGAGTTCGTCTAAAAGTTGTTCTTGAAAAGCAATTTTCATTTCAAGTTCAGCGATGCGATCTTCTAAAATTTGTTGATTTTGCATAAAATTTCTCTAATTTCTAAAAAAATGTTGTGAATTTGGTCAATCCGATTTAACCTATTCACTATTCCGTTTCTATTATAAAGGATCAAGCAAAATGTTGAAAATTCAAAAGCTTTCTCTTGCTGCACTTATGGTAAGTGCGGTCGTTTCAGGTTCTGTTTTTGCAGAAGATAAAGCCGCGCCAAGCGCAAGTGATGCGTCTTATGCTGTGGGTGCGTTAATGGGTAACCAAGTAAAAGATTTAGTGGATGCTCAAAAAGAAGTCATTCAATACGACAATGCGCGTATTTTAGATGGCTTAAAAGATGCATTAGAAGGTAAAGTTGATGTTCGTAAAGACGAAAAAATTCAAAAGACCTTAGATGGCATTCAAGAGCAATTAGTGTCTGCTGCTAAAGCAAAAGTAGAACAACAAGCGAAAGCCGCAAAAGAAGAAGGTGATAAATACCGCGCTGAATTTTCGAAAAAAGATGGCGTGAAAAGTACCAAAGATGGCTTACTTTACAAAATCACTGAAGCAGGTAAAGGTGATGCGATTAAAGCAACAGATACTGTGAAAGTACATTACACCGGTAAATTACCAGATGGTAAAGTATTTGATAGCTCTGTTGAACGTGGTCAACCGGTTGAGTTTAAATTAAACCAAGTGATTAAAGGTTGGACTGAAGGCCTTCAGTTAGTGAAGAAAGGCGGTAAAATCGAATTAGTGATTCCACCTGAATTAGCTTATGGCAAACAAGGTGCAGGCGATTCAATTCCACCTGATGCAACGCTTTACTTCGACGTTGAAGTATTAGACGTTAATCCTAAAAAATAAGCCTTAATTTAACCGCACTTTGTCCAAAGTGCGGTCATTTTCCCTACCAGATTTGAAAAATGATACTAACCGATAGACAACCTTTCACCGATGAAGATCGTGCTATTCTGATTTCCTATAAAGCAGTAGTTGATGGCGTGAGCGCGTTGATTGGCGAGCATTGTGAAATCGTATTACACTCTTTGGAAGATATTGAGCATTCTGCCATTTGTATTGCCAACGGGCATAATACCAATCGCCAAGTGGGTTCACCGATTACGGATTTAGCCTTGAAATCCTTGCGTAATATGCAAAGTGAGAGTGTGTCTAAGCCTTATTTCACGCGTGCGAAGGGCAATGTGTTGATGAAGTCTGTGACTATCGCCATTCGAAATAGCAAACAACGCATTATTGGTTTACTTTGTATCAATATTAATTTGGATGTGCCGGTTTCTCAATTTATGCAGGCCTTTATGCCAACGCAGGAACAAAATGAAACCTCTTCCGTCAATTTTGCAAGTTCAGTGGAAGAATTGGTGGCACAAACGGTAGAAAAAACCATTGAAGAAGTGAATGCAGATCGCTCGGTTTCGAATAATAATAAGAACCGTCAGATTGTGATTTCACTTTACGAAAAAGGCATTTTTGATATTAAAGATGCGATCAATTTAGTGGCTGATCGCCTCGCGATTTCTCGCCACACCGTGTATTTGTATATTCGTCAAATCAAACAAGAGCAAGAATAATGAACTATGTTCTCGCCGTGAAAAGTCCCGTTTATGGAAAACAAGGGGCTTTTCTTGCCTATCAATTTGCCCAAGCGTTACTCGAAAAAGAGCATGCCATTAGCCAAATTTTCTTTTTCCAAGACGGTGTGAGTAATGGCAATGGCTTGGTTTATCCTGCCAATGATGAATTTAATCTCACGCAAGCTTGGCAAGCCTTTTCAGCGCAGCATCATATCCCTTTGCATTTATGTGTGGCGGCTTCACAACGTCGTGGCGTAGTGGATGCGCTTACGGCAAAAGATACGGATCATACGAATCTTGCAGAAGGTTTTGAGATTACAGGCTTAGGCGAGTTTATGGCGATGGCATTAAAAGCGGATCGGGTGGTGACATTGTGAAGCTAGCATTCTTATTTCGTACCGCACCGCATGGAAACGCGATTTCTCGTGAAGGTTTAGATGCTTTGCTTGCTGCGACAGCATTTTGTGATGAAGAGGAAATTGGTGTCTTTTTTATCGATGATGGCGTATTAAATTTACTCGATGGGCAAAATCCTGAGTTATTGTTACAAAAAGATTTTATTCGTACCTTTAAATTATTAGATTTATACGATATTGAACAGCGCTTTGTCTGTGCCGATTCGCTCGACCAATACAATTTGCAAACAGAACAACTCATTATTTCTGCTGAAAAAATTGACCGCACTTCGTTGATCAAGAAACTTAGCCAAGCAGAAAAAGTGTTTACGTTTTAAGGAATATTATGCTTTATACCTTTTCTCAAGCTCATTATTCTGAGACAGACCTTCAACGTTATTTGACTGAAATCACGGAAAATGATGCGGTGGTTTTATGGCAAGATGGCGTGTTGTTAGCTGTGAAGTATGGGGAAATGTTTACTCAATGCAAAGGGCAATGTTTTGTGTTGGAGCAGGATATTTTAGCTAGAAATTTAACCGCACTTTTGCCAGAAAACAATCAAGTGCGGTCAATTTCATTAGCAGATTTGGTGGATTTAACTGCTCAATATTCGCCTCAAATCGCCTTATAGTGGGCGTTCTTTCGGTAACAAGAGCGGTAATACCATAACAGAATAAAGTGCCAAACCTGCAGCCATTAAGCAGGTAATTTCTAATCCTCCTGCGCGTAACCATTCGCCAAATCCCATGTCATTAACGAGTGTGGCATAAAAGAATCCTGCCACGACTGTGTAACTAAATCCGATTAATCCTGCAATTAATGCAATAGCTTTCACGTTGTAGCTTGCATAACGGTGAAATGCCGCCCAAAGCGTAATGAGAAAAGTCGGCACTGCAGCGACAATAAAGACAGAAAGCACCGAGCTCTGAATTTGATCAGTATCATTATTCGAGAATGTTAAGGCGACAGTGCCAATAATTTGAATAATCAACGGAAAAAGAATAAATGCTTTAAGATATTTTTTCATGAGATGTCCAATTAATAGAAAAACGGAAGCATTGTATCAATCAAATGAAAGACAACCAATCTTTTCTCTATTTGGTTTTTATTACATCCACTAATGTGGGCTGAACGATTGAGGCATAATCTTGTGTATTGAGAATAATAGAGCGTTCTAACGTACCTGCATTAAATGCCAATTCATCATAACGAGACAGTAAGCTAGGATCAGCAATTAGAAACAAATCAGGATGAAAGCTAAAAGGCGGAATTGCACCAAATACACAGTCAGTTAAGGTATCTACTTCTGCCGGACTAGCAAGAGAGGCTTTCGTGCCACCTAAATAGGCCGCCACTTTGCTTAAATCAGATTGTTGATCAGCTGGCAATATCACTAATACCGCTTGTTTTATGCCATTTCCCTTTACTTTGCATACTAACGCTTTTGCCCCTTGCCCTAATTCTGTACCACGGATTTTAGCCACTTCTTCTGATTTTCCTGCTGTGGGGTGTTCAACGACACGATAGCGTGCTTGATGCTCATCTAAAAGTGCGGTCAATTTTTCAAATGTTTTGACAGACATGCGGGTTCCTTCAATAGCGATATTTTTAATGAGTTTAACAAAGGTTGATTCATGTGAAAATCAAAGAAAAATAATTAATCTTTTGAGTCGTATTTATTATGAGATAGACAAATACCTTTACGCCCCGTACTATGTTCCTTTTTATTTGGTATCTCTTATGACTCGAATTAATCTTGTTCCACCTGAGGAGCTTTGTGATCAGCATCTTTTAGCGGAGCATCGTGAATTAACCCGCATTCCTAACGCCGTGGCGAAAGGTAAATATCACTTAAAAGGACAGCCTGCAGAATATAAGTTAGGTGAAGGGCATGTACGCTTTTTCTTTAATAAATTGGCGTTTTTAAAGAAACGCTATGATGCATTGCATGCGGAATGTAAGGCGCGAGGCTTTAACGTGCAGTATATTTGGAATGAAACGTTACCTGATGATCCAAGTTTATGGTTGGACTATGAAGCCACAGAGGCGGCGTTACAGATTAATCGTGAACGTATTCAAGAAAGAATGCCATTAAAGGCGAGATTTACACCACATCTTTCAAAGAGCGATCAAAAATAAAGCGTTTTTCACTTCCCCTGTGGGGAAATTACAGGGGAAGTGAATGGGGTTAAATTATTTATATTCAACCACGATATCGCTTTCGCTGACGGTATCACCATAAACTGGCAATAAAGTTTTTTCGTAAGCTTGTTTTAAACGACCATCTTTGCCTAAGGTTTGGATTTCGTTATTTAACCAATTTAACAATTCAGGTGCGTCTTTGCGAACAGCTGGTGCAATAACATCTTGATCGCCAAAGTTTTTTACGCCCACAGTATAACCTGGATTTTGTTTTGCCCAAGCGAATAAGAAGGTATTGTCGTTAGATAATGCATCACCACGACCATCACGTAAGGCTTCAAAGGTTTCTGTATTTTGTTCAAATTTCAATAATTTCACATCTGGATAGTTTTTGGTAAAGAAAATATCAGCTGTGGTACCTTTATCTACAATTAAAGTTTTTCCTTTTAATTGTTCAAGATCAGTAATGACTGAGCCATCTTTTGAAACGACACCGAGTGCCACTTTCATATATGGATTAGCAAAATCTACCACTTCTTTACGAGCTGGTGTCACAGTAAAGTTAGCTAAGATAATATCAACTTTCTTAGAAAGTAAGTATTCAGCACGGTTTGCGGCATCCACTAAAACAAATTCCACTTTGTTTTCGTCACCTAATAAGTCTTTACCGATCGCTTTACCAATTTCGACATCAAAGCCTTGGCTTTTACCTTGCGCATCCACATAACCAAATGGTGGTTTATCGCTAAATACACCAATGCGCACTTTGCCATCTTTTTGTATTTGCTCAAGGCTTGAAACCGTTTTTGCTCCGTCTTTAGCGGGCTCTTTATCATTACACGCGGTTAAGCCAAATGCTAAGGTGGCAGTGGCTAAAAGTGCGGTCAATGTTTTAAATGTTTTCTTCATAGTTTGTCCCTCTCGGTTCATAATTTAAGATATTTAAGAATGTTTTCGCACGATCCGTGGTTGGATTCGTGAAGAAATCTTCCGGTTTTGCCTGTTCAATGATTTGCCCTTTATCCATAAACACAATGCGGTTAGCGACTTGACGGGCGAAGTTCATTTCATGGGTAACGATGAGCATCGTCATACCATCTTTGGCAAGACCTAAAATCACATCAAGTACTTCGCGTACCATTTCAGGGTCAAGGGCAGCAGTGACTTCATCGAACAGAATAATTTCAGGGTTCATGCAAAGTGAACGCACAATAGCAATTCGCTGTTTTTGCCCACCTGATAATTCACGCGGATAGGCATTTTTTCGGTCATATAGACCTACACGTTTAAGTAACTCATCGGCTTGTTTTTCAGCTTCTGCGCGATCGCGTTTTTGTACTTTTAAAGGACCGAGCAAAATATTGTCAATCACTGATAAATGAGCGAAGAGTTCATAACTTTGGAATACCATCCCAATGCGTTGACGTGCTTTGACCCAAGGAATGTCTTTACCTAACTCTCCTGCATTTTGCAGCAAAATCTGACCGCGCTTTATTTCTTCTAATCCATTTAGGCAGCGTAAAAAAGTACTTTTACCACAACCCGATGGACCTAAAATAACGACAACTTCGCCTTTCTCTATAGAAAGATTAATGCATTTGAGTGCTTCTACATCACCGTAATTTTTGACGAGGTTTTTAATTTCTAATAACGCCATGTGTTTTCCTAATAAAAATTAACTTTCCCAACGGGTTTCTAAATAACGGGAAAATAAGGATAGCAGGTAACAAATCACAAAGTATAAACTAAAAATGACACCGTAAATCCAAAGCGCCGCCGATTGATTACTAAATAATGAATGCTCGATAATTTGTTGACCGACTTTTATCACTTCTACTACACCGATTAACATTGCCAAGGAACTGGTTTTTACCATGCGGGTAAAGAGGTTAATCGCACTTGGTGTCACACGTTTTAAACTTTGTGGAAGTAAAATATACACAAAGGTTTGAAACGGCGTTAAACCTAAAGCGTAGGCTGATTCCACTTGATGTTTTTCAATGGAAGTTAATGCACCACGCACTAAATCCCCCATTTCTGCTGTTCCCCAGAAAATAAACACCAAAATACATACAGAAATGCCATCTAAGTGAATATCAAACCATTTTGCCAAACCAAAATACGCGAGAAAAAGTAAGGCTAATAATGGAATAATACGTACAAATTCTAAATAAAAGCGGCAGATGGCTTTGATAATTGGGTTTCTGTTCGTCATTTTTACGCCAAAAATCACGCCTAAAATACAGGCGAAGAAGACAGAAATGAACGCAATTTCAGCCGTCACGCATAAACCGTTAAGCAAGCGTTCAATGTTGCTACCTTGGAATAATAACTCAAGCCCCATATTTTGCTCTCCGAGTACGGCGTTCTAAATGACCGATGAACAGAGACATCGGTAATAGAATGATCAAATAAAACACCACTAATAAAAATAAGGCTTCATTGGTTTTGTAATCGAGCCCGATGACTTCTTTCGCTACAAACATCAGTTCGGCTACGGCAACGGCACTGATCACTGAGGTTTCTTTCATTAAGAACAAGCAATTTGCTCCGATTGCAGGTGTAGCAATCGCAAAGGCTTGCGGGAAAATCACATAGCGAAAAGCTTGAAAAGGGGTGAGACCAATACTTAAGGCAGATTCAATTTGTCCTTTTGATACTGCTTCCAGACCACCACGAAAGGCTTCTGCCATATAGCTTCCACCTAAAAATGCCAGGCCGATAATGCCGCAAGTAAACCCATCTAATTTTAGGCCGATTTTAGACAGCCCAAAATAGAGAAAAAATACTTGAATTAATAAAGGCGTATTACGAGAAAGTTCAATATAGCCTTTTACTAACCAAGTTAATGATTTGACTTTGTAGGTGGTAATCACCGCACAAATCACACCAATCACTAGCGACAATAAAATGCCCCAAAAGGCAAGATGAAGCGTCATCAGCGTGGCGTGAATAAAACGTGGGGTGACGCTTAAAATATAATCCCAATTCATTTTTTATAATTTAATCGTTTGCGTAACGATATAGTAAAAAATTTTGAATCGGTGAGAAAAGAATGGAAATGCATTATTTATAATGAAATGTAATAAGAGATACGTTTCAAATAAGATCTGCAAGAGAGAAAGAATAAAAAACGGAGCTTTATTCAGCCCCGTCTTTGTTTATTTTAATCACGTTTCGCAATAAGTGCGGTTGGTTCTTCGTCTTTTTTTGGTTCATCTTGTATTTCAGCAGGTTTATCTTGAATAGACATGGCTGATTTTAAACTGTCTTGACGAATTTTTTCCGCTGCTGCTTTGTCGCCAGCTTGTTCAAACACATAAGACGCCATCATGACATCATTTGGTTGAAGTTCGGTTGGGCAAGCAGTCACTTCTTTAAATGCTTCTGCTGCTTTAGCAAACTCGTTATTACGCACATAAAGATAGCCTAATGCACGATTGAGGCAACAACGTTGGCTTTCATCGGCACGTTTTGCACGTTTTTCCACTAACTTGAGCAGTTTGCTGTTATCTTCCGCTTGTAAACGAGTGATTTGCGTGCAAAGTTCAGGGCTGATTGGAGTGTTATCACCCAATTTTTTCATAATTTCAAGCGTGAATTCATAAGCTGACTCATGGTCGTTGCAATCAATCAAACGTTGAATTAAAGCGGTTTTTAACTCTAAGTCATTGCGACGGCGGCGTGGTTGAGCTTCCCACCAAGCAAGCAGACCTTCAACGCCTTCTTCATTCATTTTCTCATCTAACAAGCCATTTTCTGTTTCTTGTTGAAGCGCTTTAAATTCTTCTGCTGAGAATAAGCCTGAACCTTCGATTAAATCTAAGATTTCATCTAAAGCTTGATAAGCTTTAGAACGGCTATAAATTTCAGCAGCAAGTTTTAATACTTCTTTGTTGCGATCTGACATTTCAAGTAAGCTATCGACGGAACTACGCGCAGCCGGTAATTTATTTTGTTGTAATAAAATACGGGTACGAGCAATTTCAACGACCAGGTTATCTGAACCTGCAAGCTCCGTCGCTTCAATTAAATAACGGTTTGCACTGAATTCATCACCGCGTTGCTGAGCAGCCTCAGCGGCTTTAATCAGATTTAATACTGGCTCGGCAGAATGTTTTGCGTTTTTACCAATCAGTTTTTCTGCTTTGGCATAATCGCCTTCATTCATTTTCATCAAGCCTTCAAGGGTTTGACGCTGTGCTTTCACGCGTTTACGGCGAGAGAACCAGTTATAGGTATTGCTACTTAAACGGAAGAAACGGGTCACCAACCACTCTAACGAATAAATCACTGCAAGTGTAACTACAAAGAGAATCACTAATGTGGTGAGTGACATTTCATATACGGTGTTTGCCGTTTCAACTCTGACATAACCTTGCTGACCGGAGAGGTAAGGGCCTGCAATCAATCCGGCAAGTAAGGCGATCATTAAAAAGAGAACTCTAAACATTATCTATCCTTATTGTTGGGGTTCAGTTGCCGGTTGTGCAGCTGGTGCTTCAGCGGGTTTTTCTTCAGCTTTTGGCTCTTCCGCTTTCGCTTCAGGTGCTGGTTTTACTTCTTCTTTTCTTGGTGAATTATCAACCGCTTTTTCTGCTTCAATTTCCACTTTTTGAACATCTAAAGGTGTACGATTTAAGTACTTATCAAGCATACTTAAGCTTTGTAATTGGCTTGGCACATCCACATAGATGGATACTTCAGATAATTCATCCACTGATTTTAAGAAATTTTGAGTCACTTCAGCATTGGTATCAAAATAGCTACGAATCCAAGATGCAACAGCTTCTAAAGATTGTTTATAAAGTTCGTTTTGCTGACGAGGCACCGCCATAATCGCTAATTGTAAGCGTAAACGAATGTTTTCACGCAAGTAGATATCTTGGTTTGGCGCTAATAATTCTTTGCGAACCGCACCATGTTTCGGTGAAATACGGATAAAGTGATTTAAGAATGAGGTCGCACTTTTTTCTGCATTTTCCGCCCAGTCAGACAGGGAATCTGATAATTTTGTTGCATTTTGATCATCACCGAAATTCACATCCAACACAGGTAACTCATCAATCGTATTAGCTAATTGTGATAATTTTTGCATGACCGCATTTTGATCCACGCCAGTTACGGAGAGAAGTTGTTTCAGATCTTGATTGATAGCACTACGGATAGCCGCGGATTGTGAGTTGTTCACTTTCGCAAGGGTTTCATCAGCGAGTTTTAAGAGTGAAACCGATGTGTCCACATCATTATCTAACACTAATTTACGCAATGCATTGTTGAGCAAGAAATCAGCTTCTGAGAATAACCAATCAGTAGGTTGTTGAGCATTAGCTTGCGCGCTCACTTTATTGATTTGTGATTGTAAGCCAACTAACTCATGTGATTTGGCATTGATGAGCTCTTCTACTTGTGCAATTTTGTCTTGCGTTGCTTTATTCGCTGACTCTAATTGAGCAAGTTGCGTGGTATCAAATTTTACGTCTTGAGTAGGTGCTGAAACCACTGTTTTATTATTAATTTGAGCTTCAAGTGCGGTCAATTTTTGTTGGAATTCATCCACTTTTTGTTGGCCAAAATAATAACCTGCACCACCCACGCCAAGTGCAATGAGAATAGCCAATAAACTTAATCCTGTACCACTTTTCTTCACAACGGTTTGTGTACGAGGTGCAACAGGTTCATGATCTTCAGTTTGAATTTCCACTGCATCTGTTGCTTGGATTTCATCTGTTGTTTCTGGGGTTAATTTCTCTTTCGCCATATCTTTTCCTTAGTGAGAAAGGGGAGTTACTTCATTTAGTAAGGTATTAAGTAAACTTTGATTATCCGCACCGGCGGAAACCACCACATGATGCCAACCTTGTTGTATTGCAACATCCGCAATGCGTTGACTTACCGTGACTAAACAGCAATTTTTTAGCCAACTTTGTTCATTTTCAGGTACAAATTCGATTAACGCCTGCAAAATTTCAAGGCTTGTGACCACCAAGGTTTGTACACCGGAACGAATACAAATACTGGTCTGCTCTTCGTTGTTATAACTAATCAGTACTCGTTGGTAACATTCGACTGTCTCAACAGTTGCACCGCGTAGTGTGGCCTGTTCGCGTAATAATTCTCGTCCACCATTGCCACGTAAAATTAACAAGTTCTTATCGGTTAATTCTGCCATTTGCGGTAAATTTAATACACCTTCAGTATTTTCCGACGTGATTGGATAACGAACAGTACATTCAGTTTGACAGGAAAAATGCTGTGCCGTTCTATGTCCAACTGTAAAGTATTGTAAATCTTGACGCCAGCTAAAGCCAATATCTTTCAGGGTTTTATCCGCAAAATCGACCGCACTTTTTGAAACCAAAAACACATAATCACCACGTTTTAGCTGATTAAGTTTCGTCGGTAATTGTGCCAACTCGGCACCCGCTTCAATAGAAAGCAAAGGCAGATGCAAGGCAACCACACCAGCTTGATTCAGCTGCTCAACTAGGGTTTTTCCTCGTTCGTCAGGGCGAGTGACTAGTACAGCCATGGTGATTCCCTATGCTGAATAAATCTTTGCTAGAATCTTATCAGCGCCTTGTGCTAGGAGTTGTTCAGCAATGGTCACGCCTAATGCTTCGGCATTTTCAACCGCACTTTTACCTTCCGCACGAATAATCGCAGAGCCGTCGGTTTCTCCGACGAGTGCACGCAAGAAAATTTCGCCATTTTGCGCAATCGCATAGCCACCGATTGGTACTTGGCAGCCGCCTTGTAAGCGGGTATTCATTGCACGCTCAGCCAAAACACAAGTCGTCGTAGTTGCATCGGCAAGTGGAGCAAGCAATGCTTTCACTTCTTCATCATCAACACGGCACTCAATGCCTACTGCGCCTTGCCCAGCAGCCGGTAATGACTGTTCCACTTCAATAAACGAGGCAATGCGTTCTGCTAGCTCTAAACGAATTAAGCCAGCTGAGGCTAAAATAATGGCATCATATTCGCCATTATCTAATTTACTTAATCGGGTTCCCACATTGCCACGTAAGGAGCGAATATCAAGATCAGGACGTAATTGTTTTAATTGGCATTGACGACGTAAGCTTGATGTCCCAACAATAGCACCTTGGGGTAATTCATCTAATGAACGGTATGTATTAGACACGAAAGCATCGCGCGGATCTTCACGTTTACAGATCACACTTAAGCCCAAACCTTCTGGAAATTCCATCGGCACATCTTTCATTGAATGAACAGCAATATCGGCACGTTTTTCGAGTAAAGCATTTTCTAACTCTTTAACAAATAAGCCTTTCCCACCAATTTTAGCCAAAGGGGAATCTAGGATGACATCGCCTTTTGTCACCATCGGAATTAATTCAACAGAAAGTGTTGGGTGAAATTTTTCTAATTGATCTTTTACAAAATTTGCTTGCCAAAGTGCTAAAGGGCTTTGACGAGTCGCAATTTTTAAGGTTTTAAGTACTGCCATAAATACCGCTGATTTTAAATAGAAATGTGTCCTATGCTACCATTTTTAGGGCAAAAAGTCAGATCATTTAAATTTTTGATTTCCGATTAGGTAAGTGATACATTAACACCAGTTATTTGGCCATGGGTAGGAAGCCTTGAAATACGATCTCAATGAAGCTCGAAAAAGTATTGACGCACTAGACAAACGTCGTTTGGAGCGAGCACTATTGGGCTCTGGAGATGCCTTCCGACACATCGTCTCTTTGATGCCATTATTGTTGCATCTTAATCATCCCACTCTACCGGGTTATGTGGAAGATGCCCCCGCAGGCATCGCCGATTTTATTTTTTCCAATTATCAGCAAGATTTTCTTTCAAAAGAACATTCTGAACTTGCAGAAAGTGTGCAAAGCGCGGTCAATTCTGATGCTGTTTTTGCACCGATTTTAGGTATTTATGTGATGGGAAGTTTTGGCTCCATTAGCCAAACTTCAGCTTCGGATCTAGATATTTGGATCTGCCATCAAGATGATTTGTCTAAACAAGATCAGCAGCGCTTAGCGGAAAAAACGAAGAAAATCAGCCAATGGGCATCGACATTTCATGTAGAAATGCACTTCTATTTAATGACGCAACAGCGTTTCCGTAACGAACGTTATTCCGATCCGCTAACTAAAGAAAACAGTGGTTCTGCGCAATATATGTTGCTGTTGGAAGAATTTTATCGCTCTGCGGTACGCCTTGCGGGTAAACCATTATTGTGGCTGCACTTGTGGGTGGAAGATGAAAAGCAATATGAGGCCGAAGTTGCGCGTTTAGTCGCGACAGGTGAGCTTAATTTAAATGATTGGGTGGATTTTGGTGGATTAGGGCAATTCTCAGCCAGTGAATATTTTGGCGCAAGCTTGTGGCAACTTTATAAAGGTATTGATTCGCCTTATAAATCGGTGATGAAAATCTTATTGTTAGAAACTTATGCCCAAGAATACCCAAATGCCCAGTTAATTGCTCGCCAATTTAAAGAGGATTTGCTTTCTGGCCATAGCACCGCTATACATCATTTCGATCCTTATATTGCGATTTTAGAGAGAATTAGCCAATATTTGACCGCACATTCAGAATTTAAGCGTCTTGATTTTGTGCGTTCTTGTTTTTATGTGAAAGCGACGGAAGATTTTGCATTATACCACGCATCAAATTGGCGTATTTCTTATATGAAAATGATGGCCCAAGAATGGGGGTGGTCGAAAGAACGTATTGAAGAATTGGACCAACGCCCAACTTGGAAAATCAAACGGGTGAAAGAAAGTCACAATAATTTGGTGAGTTTCTTGATGATGAGTTATCGAAACCTGGTTGATTTTGCACGCAAACATAAAATTAATTCTAGCGTGATCCCACAAGATATCACGGTACTTTCTCGTAAACTTTATACGGCATTTGAAGAGTTACCCGGTAAAATTACACTACTGAATCCTCAAATTTCGCATAATTTAGCGGAAGATCATCTTACATTCATTGAAATTCATGGCAATAAACACTTTAAAGATGGTTGGTATGTGGTCAATCAACCGCCACATCATATTATGTTTTCGAAAGAACGTGTAATGGAATATGGGGAAAGTTTAAATAAGGTTGTTTCATGGGCTTATTTTAATCGCTTGTTGACGGCAGAAACGCATTTACATTTAATTAGTCAAAATATCGACCAACTCACTTTACGTAATTTTGTCGCTGATTTACGATTGTTTTTCCCCCATACAAATGGTCAAATACCGACAAATGAGGCACTTTCTTCGCAATGTGAAATCCGAGATCTTTTCATTGCGGTGAACTTGGTGAATGATCCAACAGCACAAGTGGAAGAACTTAAATCCAATATCTCGCCAAGTGATTTATTCAGTTTTGGTCAATTAGAGCAGAGCTTGGTCGGTAGCATTGATTTCACTTACCGTAATATGTGGAATGAAATTCGAACCTTACATTTTGAAGGCCAAAATGCGATTTTGCTAGCTTTAAAGGTGCTTTCTAATAAAATTTATCAAGGCGTAAATAAACCTCGTTCTGTACAGATTTTTTGTTACAGTAAACATTATAATCGTACATTACGAAATTTAGTAAGTGCCTTGGTTAATCGTTGCATTAGTATTCAATTAGGTGATAGTCGCCCAACAACGCATTCCCGTTTACGAGTGGCTGGGAAAAACTGGCAATTCTTCTTTGAAGAAAAAGGGATTAGCTTACAACCGATTGACGATGGAAAAGAAAGTGCGGTCAATTTTGAAGACGTTTTACCAACTCAGTTAGAAGAGAAAGAAACTATTCCTGAAACACGCCGATATCCACCTGAAATTGATTTATTTGCTAGTGAAGGATTTTTACAGTTCTTCTTTGAAGATAATACCGATAATAGCTTTAATGTTTATTTGTTAGATGAAAAGAATCGCCTCGAGATTTATCGTCAATGCGAGGGCTTAAAAGATGATAAAGTGCGTGAAGTGAACCAGATTTATCAGTCACTCGGCTCGAAAGGTTGTAAAAATCCGTATAAAATGGTGCAACGGAATTTTAATTACCCGCAATTTTATCAATTGCACTCGACAGAAAGCGGCATGCGTATTATGCCGTTCAAATTTAAAAGCAAAAGGACTTGCGACTAGCTAAATCAAAACAAGCATGATTTGAGATAAATCAAATATATCTGCAACTATGCATTGGAAGATAGGCAAAATCCCGATAGAATCCCTCGTTTGAAAATCTATTGAGAAATAATCTAAGGCTGTGGACGTTTTCGCCTTCAGGCGATAGGATGTGCGCCCTCTCATCTCTTGGAGAAAATTATGCAAGAAAAGTTAAAAGTATTAATTATCGACGACCATCCATTGATGCGTCGCGGTATCAAACAATTAGTGGAATTAGAAGAGAATTTTGAAGTTGTCGCTGATGTAGGAAGCGGTACAGAAGGTATTTCCATTGCGATTCAAGAATCCCCAGATTTAATTATTTTAGATCTGAATATGAAAGGCCTCTCTGGTTTAGATACCCTTAAAGGGTTGCGTGCGGAGGGTGTTGACGCACGAATTTTGATCTTAACTGTGTCTGATGCGAAAAATGATATTTTCACGCTCATCGATGCGGGTGCAGATGGCTATCTATTGAAAGATACTGAGCCAGATGTGTTACTTGAGCAAATTAAACGTATTGCACAAGGTGAAGTAATTTTAAGCGATTCGATTAAGAATTTACTTTTAGAGCGTAAACATACGGTTGATCCCATTGATTCACTCACCGATCGAGAAATGGATGTATTACGTTTAATTGCGACAGGTTTATCGAACAAACAAATTGCGGGTCAGCTTTTTATTTCTGAAGAAACAGTTAAAGTGCATATTCGTAATTTACTTCGTAAACTCAACGTTCACTCACGCGTTGCGGCAACTGTCTTGTTCTTTGAACGAAATGGTCGATAGGCAAGTTTAAAACGATAAAAAAGAGCAGTTTTCAACCGCTCTTTTTTGTTATCTTGGCACGCCCCGTAATAAAGGAATTGGCTCAAACGGTGCAACCGAGGTTGGTGCAGGAATATCATTAAAAATTAAGATAAATGATTTAGGTGGCAAGATTTTTTCATTTCGCCATAAACTGCCTATACCCACTAATTGAATATCATCGGGTAAATTTTTTATTCCTGATTTTAATACAGCTACGGTATTTGGACGAGGGTGCCCAATAGCAATGGCTGTGCCATGTTTACGTGCATATTGGATTGCATTTTGAAATTGGCGTTGCACATCCACTAAATTATCACTGTCATCTAAAAAGATATGGCGATCTAATACACGTACGCCTTGTTCTTTTGCTATTTTTCCCGCAACTGATTTCCCGATCGTTCGGCTATCTAAAAAGAATAAATGTTGCTCGCGAAGTGCGGTCATTAAATAGGTCATTAATGTGGCATCGGCTGTGGCTGCACTGCCCATATGATTATTCATTCCAATGGCATTTGGCACAATAGATTTAGCTTTTTTCACTCGTTCATTTACTTGCGCTTCAGATAACCCTAAAGTCAAACCACCTTCCTCAATTTTAATATTACTGATTGGCTGCATCGGCATATGAATGAGAATATCGTGATTTTGCGTTTTCGCTTGTTGATTGCGAATTTTGGCATAGGGTGCAGCAGGAATGATGGCGACAGAGATTTCCTTTGGCATCGCTAAAATTTCTGCATCTTCTTTCGGATGATAGCCAATGTCATCGATCACAATAGCCAGCTTGCCTTGTGCAAAACTAAAAGTAGAGAAAAGTGCGGTTGAAAAAATAATTGTATTTTTGACCGCACTTTGAAAGAACCTTGCCATTATTTAATCCACCCAGCCGGATTCACAGGTACCCCTTTACGGCTGATACCAAAGTAAAGTGCCGGTTTAGAGAGCTCACCCGTATTCCCCACTTGTGCGATGGTTTGTCCCGCAGAAACAAGCTGACCTTGTTTTACAAATACCGCTTGGTTGAAACCATACAGACTCAAGTCGCTATCGCCGTGTTTCACAATCACCATATAACCATAGCCATTAAGATGGCCGGCGAGAATAACACGACCACTTGCAATGGCTTTTACTGCGGTCCCCATTGGTGCGCCGATAACCATACCTTTCCATCGCACTTCGCCTGCTTGGATTGAGCCAAAGGAATACAACGTTGGGCCAGAAACTGGACGACTGTATTGACGAGCGGCGCTACCTAAACCACTGGTACTATTAATCAACTTACGTTCTTGATCGGTTGGTTGGTAAGGTTTTGAGGTCCGTTTTTCTTCTGCTTGTTTTTTCTGTGCAAGGGCTTCACGCTCACGTTGTTCTTGTTGGCGAGCGGCTTGTTCTGCACGTTGAATTTCTTGGCGAAGGGCATTTTCGTTCGCTTTCAACGTTTCCAGCTTATTCTGATCTTTCGTTAAGTTTTTGTTGAGTTCATTTAACGTAGATTGGCGTTCTTGCTGCGCTTTTTGTAATTCTTGCTGCTGTTTCTTTTGCGTAGAAAGTTGATCGCGATGATTTTTTTGTTGCCCTGAAATCGCTTCGCGCTGTTTCGCTAAACTCTCTTGTGTCGCTTTCAGATTGTTGATCATATCGATGCGAACTTGATTTAAGTGCTGATAATACAGTTTCATGCGTTCCGCTTTTTTCGCATCTTCTGAAAGCATTCTTTCTAAGGTAGAAGGATTTACACCTGAGCGATAAATAGCGTCTATTTGCTGTGCGAGCTTCACTTTTTGCGCACGCTCTTGCTTTTCTAATTGCTTGATTTGCTTTTCGGTTTCCGCCATTTGCTTGCGAATTTCTTTTAAGCTTAATTCTGTTTCGCGTAATTCACCGACAACACTGTTAATTTTGCTTTCTTGATGTTTAAGACTCGCTTGTAATTTGGCTTGTTCTCGCTTCTGTTCAGCGATCTTTGACTCTTGTTGTTTAATTTGTTTTTGAATCTGGTTGAGATCGTTGCCTTGCGCGAAAGATGAAAAGCCAAGCAAGCCACAAGCAAAAAGTGCGGTCAGTTTTGATAAGCTTTTTTTTCTACGATTGCTTTGTTGCATACATCTAAACTTAAGAGAAATTAAGGGACGAATAAAACTTAAATACTAGCATTATTTTTGAGTGGCTAAAAGTTTACAGGCGATTTTTTGCGAAAGATCAGTAAATGCCGCCTTTTTACTTTTAAACATAATGATTTTTTGCTATAAAAGAACCATTCATTTTTTATCAATACTTAGGAGATCCTTATGGAATTAGTATTCATTCGTCACGGTTTCAGTGAGTGGAACGCAAAAAATTTATTCACTGGTTGGCGTGATGTGAATTTAACCGAGCGCGGCGTAGAAGAAGCAAAAGCAGCGGGTAAAAAATTGTTCGAGAAAGGCTATGAATTCGATATCGCCTTCACTTCTGTTTTAACTCGTGCAATCAAAACCTGTAACATCGTGTTAGAAGAATCTCACCAATTATGGATTCCTCAAGTGAAAAACTGGCGTTTAAATGAGCGTCACTACGGTGCATTACAAGGCTTAGATAAAAAAGCAACCGCAGAACAATACGGTGACGAACAAGTTCATATCTGGCGTCGCTCTTATGACATTTCTCCTCCAGATTTAGATCCGAAAGATCCAAACTCTGCACATAACGACCGTCGTTATGCAAACATCCCATCTGACGTGGTACCAAACGCAGAAAACTTAAAATTAACCTTAGAACGCGCGTTACCATTCTGGGAAGATCAAATTGCACCAGCAATGCTTTCTGGTAAACGTGTTTTAGTGGTGGCGCACGGTAACTCACTTCGTGCATTAGCAAAACACATTATTGGTATTTCTGATGCGGAAATCATGGATTTTGAAATCCCAACCGGTCAACCGTTAGTGTTAAAACTTGATGATAAATTAAACTATGTAGAACACTACTATCTTTAATTTATAAATGATTTCAAAGTGCGGTTAATTTTGACCGCACTTTTTGTTTAAGGAGAATAACGGATGAAAAAATTACTTGCGGTGATTTTTGCCTTGTTACCTGTTTTGGCCTTTGCAGCATCGCCAAATCACTCGGCAAAATCAACTCAAACTAAGTCAGTGAAAACGGCAGTTAAAAAAGTGGAAGTCAAGAAAGCCACTACGCCTAAAGCCGTAGTCAAAACAGCAAAAAAGAAAGCCGATGCCAAAAAAGCAGAAGCGAAAAAGCCAACTAAAATTGCCGAAGCGAAAAAAGCGGTAACGAAAAAAGAAAAAATGAAAAATAAAACGACAAATAAAGCCTCTAAAGCAGAGCCGACAAAAACGAAAGGCAAACAGCGAGTAGAAAAAACTAAGCAAACTGCAGTTAAAGAATCAGCGAAACCTGAAAAAGTGATGGCTAAAAAAACACCTGCGGCTAAAACCGAAGTGAAGAAAGCAGAACTAAAATCTGTTGAAAAAGTGACTGAAAATAGCGTGGAAACTGTTACTCAGAAAACAGCGAATACCGTGACAAAATCCGTTGTTGTGCCAAGATGTAATGATTCAAAAGTCTTTGCCGTATTATCTGATGCGTTCCACAAGCAAGGTATCGTGACTAATACACCAATGACTATAAAACAGATTATCCAAGCGCATGAAACACAATCTTACCCACAACAAGGCATTCGGAGTTGTAACGCTATAGTTAGAACTAATGGCGTTAAATATGTTACGAATTACAGCATTATCTTGAATGATAAAGGCTTTTTCGTGCAAGTTGAAAACGCACAACCCGCTCAACGTTTCTAATCTTAACGTGCGTTATTTAAATGGAGTTGTTTGAATAGCGCACGCATTTCTTCTTCATTCAAACGGCGGTATTCACCATTACCCAATCCATCAAGTGTTAAATGACTCATTTGATAACGGATAAGTCGTAATGTCGGAAAGCCGATATGTGCCGTCATTCTACGCACTTGTCGATTACGCCCTTCACTAATTTTAATTTCCAACCAGCTCGTTGGAATACTTTGACGTTCACGAATAGGTGGATTGCGAGGCCAAAGAAAATCCGGTTCAGAAATCAACCGCACTTTTGCAGGCTTCGTCATCCCATCTTTCAATTCAACGCCTTTGCGGAGTTTGTCTAAGTCTGTCTCTTCAGGAATGCCTTCTACTTGTACAAAATACGTTTTTTCGGTTTTAAACTTAGGATCTGCCAAACGATGTTGCACTTCACCATTATTCGTTAAAATCAGCAGCCCTTCACTATCACGATCCAATCGTCCTGCCGCATACACATTAGGAATGGTAATAAAATCTTTTAATGTAGCTCGGCCATTTTCATCGGTGAATTGTGTCAGTACATCAAACGGTTTGTTAAATAAAACAACGATTGTTTGTTCTAATGTAAGTAGCTTTGCTTTTGGCTTAAATGAACGAGTAGGTTTTGCCGTTCGTTTGGTTGTAAATGAGTGAGAAGGGAAAGATTTTGACATATTATTTATTGAGTAAAAAAGAGAAAAAAGGCGGATTTTACTCCGCCCTTTTATATTACCATTGATAACGATAGACTGCTTGAATTGCATAAGGTTTATCGAAGTTTTTACCGTCAGCACGGCTTACTTCTAAACCAAAACGATGATTTGCAAATCCAGCATTTAAACCGACTGCACTTTCAAAACGTCCGCGGCTGCTTGCAACATCAAGCGCGCTGTTTGCGTAATGAATTTTGCTACTACGGTTTTTGCTGGTAATTGCATTGACTGCCGCGTAAGGTTGTAAATTCCAACCATTACTTAATGCAAAGCCTTTGGCTACACGTAAACCAATTCGAGAATAAACAGAAGATAAGCTATCTTCATTCTCTTGTGATGAAATATGTGTCCACGCTAATTGTGCTTGCGGAGTAATTGTCCAATCGTTCACAAGGCTAAAGCGTTTGCCTAATTCACTCGAAATAGTATAAGCGTTGTAATGGCGTTTTTCAGTGTGATCTGAGTTAGCGTGTAAACGGCTGTATTTCACGATGTTATCTACATAAATACCGTTATCTGCAAGGTAAGCTGCATATAACCCCACGCTGTTGCTTCTTACTTTGCCATTACCGTAATGGCCATTGAAATCAACGTTAGCTTGGCTACGACCAACAAACCCACCAACACGGAGGTTATCGGTTACAGCAGCATCTGCGCCCACTTGTAAGCTATGTACGTTTTGTTTAAAGCCAGCAGTTTCACTCTCACCAGTCGAAAGTGCGGCTAATTTTTGGCGAGAATTCACATTACGAACCCATACATTACCTTTTTCACCGTTTTTCACTTCGCCTAGACGTTGATGGATGCCACTTAAATCATCTTCCACTAAACGCAATTGTGCTTGGCGAAGAGAAACTTGTGCATTTGCTAAGTTTGAAAGTAACGGTTCGCTTGGTAGAACTGCTGGTGGTACTACTGGATTACTTGGGGTTACTACTGGGGTGCTAGGCGTTACCGCAGGTTTGCTTGGAGTCACCACTTGTTTGCTTGGTGTAACTGGTGCAACAGGTGGAGTTGGGGTGACTTCATTTTTAGAGTTCGCTAACACCCAATTATTTCCTTCTTTTGTGAGGAAGTATTGGTAAGCCCCTAAATCTACACGATTATTCGGGTTTGTTAAGCTAAATGCAGCGTTACCACCATGGGTTTCGACAAGTGTCACTTTACCGTTAGCAACATTTGCGCCTTGGTTCGTTACCCCAATTTTATGATTACCTTCAGCAGTGCCTTGAACAATGATTTTATTTGCATTGTTATTTTCAATATTGGTGTAAAGATTAAATATGCCAGAGCCAGTAAGATTTCCCGTGATAGTTAATACAGCATAAGGCGCTTTGGTGCTAGTTAAGGAAACGGCTGAATTATTTAAATGCAAGTCAGTTACTTCTGAGTTATTAACTAAATCCCATGTAGAATTGTTAGTGAGGTTTAATGTAACAGGTGTTTTATTTTTGTTGTCGTATTGTTTTACCACACCATTCAACTGAGAGTTATCTGCATTCAAAATAAATCTCGGTGAACTTGTCTTTTCACCTTCAGCTAAGTCCGTATCGGCTAGTTCAGGCATATTTAACCCTACAAGCACTTTTGCATCAGGTACTTTTGTATTTTTTAGATTAACGGTAGTTGAGTCGTAATTATTTGTTTCATCTCGAGGATCTTGTTTATTAGTAAAAATAACTACATCTCCAGTGTTATTTTCAATGTTAGAATTTGTAATGTTGGTTACGCCACCATCAAGTAAAAAACCTAAACCTTGACTTTGACCTTTCGCTTCAATTTTGAGCAAGCTGTCTTCAATATTTAATGTAGTATTCTCAGACATGTATGCAATAGTGGTTGATTTATCGATACCTGCTGGTTGTAGCGTGATATCTAAATTTTTGATATATAATGTTGAGTTTTCGGCATCTATAGCAGTGCTGTTATCCCCCCCCCAGAAAAATAGAGGAGTGGGTAATATTTGCTGTAGATTTATTATACACTTGGTATCCTGCGTCATCTTTAGCCAAACTAACTATACGAACTGCATCAATATCAATGGTGCTATTATCTTGAAGATTAAATGCTACATTTCCTGAAACAGTCTCACCATCTGCATCAACTGTAGAAAGCCCCTCAGATAAATTGATATTACCGAAGTGAAATTTAAGGTTTGAATCTCTCAATTCAAAAACAGAACTTGCAGGAAAAGCTTTCGATAATGTGAAAGTGCTATTAGGTTTGATTTCTAATGAGGTAGATCCATTAGAAAATCGAGGATCGAGGGAAATTAATGATTCTGTTGGATAATCGTTATCCTTTAAACCATTTTTCAGCCGAAAAGATACACTTGCAAGATTATTTTTATTTGTTAAATCATAGCCATAATCTGAATTAAAATTCATATTTTTTACTTCAGAGTCAGTTCTTTCCGGATTCTTATATATGGTACCTTCATATAGCTTATAATCAATAGCCCACACAGGGTTTACTAATCCTAACGCCACAGCCACCAGACTCACTTTAAAAGTGCGGTTAAAAATTTTATTGTTTTTCATATTAATTCCTTTGGATTATAAAAAAGCCAACTTATTGAATAAGTTGGCTTGAATTTTACCGATTTAATAATTAACCTGCAACAGCGATACGTTTCATATCTGTCATGTAGCCACGTAACTCTTGACCGATTAATTCAACCGGGTGGTTACGGATTGCATCATTTACATCACGTAAGGTGATGTTGTCGATAGCAACTGCTGGTGTTGGTTCACCTAAGTCACCTTTTTGTAAGGTTGGAATGATTTCTTTAGCAAGAATAGGCGTCGCGACGTTAGAGAATAAGTAGTTACCATATTCTGCCGTATCAGAAATTACCACGTTCATTTCGTATAAACGTTTACGCGCGATAGTGTTAGCAATTAACGGTAATTCGTGAAGTGATTCATAGTAAGCTGATTCTTCATAGATACCGCTTTCTACCATTGCATCAAAGGCTAATTCTACGCCTGCTTTCACCATTGCAACCATTAATACACCGTTATCAAAGTATTCTTGTTCAGAAATTTTGATGCCATCTGCTTTTGGTGCATTTTCAAAGGCAGTTTTGCCAGTTGCTTCACGCCATGCGAATAAATCTTTGTCGCCGTTTGCCCAGTCAGCCATCATGGTCGCAGAGAAGTGACTGCTGATGATGTCATCCATATGTTTGTAATATAAGAAACCAAGGCTTTCTTTGATTTGCTCAGCTAGTTCAAATGCACGTAATTTTGCGCTGTTTGATAAGCGATCCATCATTAATGTGATACCGCCTTGTTTTAAGGCTTCAGTAATGGTTTCCCAACCGTATTGGATCAATTTACCTGCGTATGCTGGATCTTTACCATCAGCAACAAGTTTGTCGTAACATACGATAGAACCTGCTTGTAACATACCGCAAAGAATGGTTTGTTCGCCCATTAAGTCAGATTTTACTTCTGCGACGAATGAAGATTCTAATACACCTGCACGGTCACCACCGGTTGCAGCTGCCCATGCTTTTGCAATTGCCATTCCTTCACCACGTGGGTCATTTGCTGGGTGAACTGCGATTAATGTTGGTACACCGAAACCGCGTTTGTATTCTTCACGTACTTCAGTACCTGGACATTTTGGTGCAGTCATTACAACAGTGATATCTTCACGGATTTGCTCACCTACTTCAACGATGTTGAAACCGTGTGAGTAACCGAATGCAGAATCTTTTTTCATTAACGGCATCACATCAGCCACCACTTTAGAGTGTTGTTTGTCTGGTGTTAAGTTGATCACTAAGTCTGCGGTTGGAATTAATTCTTGATAAGTGCCCACTTTAAAACCATTTTCAGTCGCACGTTGGAATGAAGCACGTTTTTCTGCAATCGCTTCTGGACGTAATGCATAAGCAATGTCTAAACCAGAATCACGCATATTTAAACCTTGATTTAAACCTTGCGCACCACAACCTACGATAACGATTTTTTTGCCTTTTAAGTAGTTGCAACCATCAGCGAATTCGCTGCGATCCATAAAACGACAACGACCTAATTGATCTAATTTTTCGCGTAAATTTAATGTATTGAAATAGTTAGCCATTTTTCATCCTTTGTATGATGTTGATTAATGTTTGTATGAGGTTGTGTTTGCATATTTTTTTGTTGTGGTTTGATTATAGGATTTTTTGTTGTTGCGTAAAGTGATATTATAGGAATGTCATGTTGCGATTTATGCAATTATTTTGTTTTTTTGTGAATTGGCATCGTATTTCGCTCGATGAGCGACCTACTTTTTCTTTGCTTGTGCAAAGTAAAAGTAGGCAAAGAAGGGAAAATATTTTATTCTTTCTTTGATTTAAAGTGCGGTTAAAAATTGAATATTTTTCATTATAAAAATAATCTTATAATCAACTTCATTTTAAAATAATGTGCTAATACATCTTAAGCCCCATATAAATCGCTTTTGTGACTTTCAATTTTTAGGCAATTTTCGTCTGTTTGAGCGCAGCGAGTTTAGAAAATTGCCGTAAAGAAAATTGAAACAAAGCAAAGATCAGCGATTTAACTGGGGTGTATTTTTCTTTGCTTACTTTCTTTTGTACAAGCAAAAGAAAGTAAGTCGCCATCGGCGAAACCTGATATTAAATAAAAGAAGAAATTATGGAATTTAACGACCTACAAATATTCATTCACCTCAGTGATACAAAAAACTTCGCCAGAACCGCCACCCAAAACCACATGTCTCCTTCTACGCTTTCACGTCAGATTCAACGAATGGAAGAAGAATTAGAACAGCCTTTATTTATTCGTGATAATCGACAAGTGCGTTTAACCGAACAAGGTGAAAAATTTTTGCAATTTGCGAAAACAGAATGGCAAAATTGGCAACAGTTTAAGCGCCAACTTCGGGATAATTCTGCGGAATTAAGCGGGGAGTTACGTTTATTTTGCTCGGTAACGGCTTCATATAGCCACTTGCCACAGGTGTTAGCCAAGTTTCGTACACGTTATCCTAAAGTAGAAATTCAACTGACAACTGGTGATCCCGCTTCAGCGGTACAATTTATTCAATCAGAGCAAGTGGATCTTGCATTGGCAGGAAAACCAAACAACCTGCCGGCAGGGTTAGAGTTTTATAAGATTGATGATATTTCCCTTTCATTGATTGCACCTCACGTGGCTTGTTTAGCGACACAATTATTACAGGAAGAACCCATCAATTGGCAGCAAATGCCTTTCATTTTGCCGTTAGATGGAATGGCGCGGCAGCGTATTGAACAATGGCTACGTAGCAAACACATTAAACATCCAAAAATTTATGCCACCGTAGCAGGACACGAAGGGATCGTGCCAATGGTAGCGCTCGGTTTTGGATTAGCGATGTTGCCTGATGTGGTGATTGATAATAACCCGATGGCAAAGGAGGTATCTCGTTTGCATTTGGACAATCCTGTCGAGGCATTTGATTTGGGCGTTTGTGTACAAAAAAGAAATTTGGCAAACCCCTTAATTCGTGCATTTTGGGAGATGTTAGACTAGAATAATAAGCAAAATTGACCTAAGGATTTATTATGTTAAGAGGCGTACTCATTTCACTTTTAGCCTCATTTTTATTTGGCTATATGTATTACTTTTCCACGCTGCTGAAACCCCTCAGCGGCACGGATATTTTCGGCTACCGAATGATTTTTACATTTCCTTTCGTCGCCCTTTCCGTCATCATGTTTAAACAGAAACAGGCATTAGTGGAACATATAAAACGCATAAAAAAACAACCGCTCTTTGTTCTCTCCTATATTATTTGTGGTGCATTAATGGGCTATCAAATGTGGCTCTTTTTGTGGGCACCCAATAATGGTAGCTCCTTAAGTGTCTCTTTCGGTTATTTGTTGTTACCAATTGTGATGGTGGCTGCGGGGCGACTCATTTTTAAAGAACGAATTTCGACACTAAAATTGATTGCGGTATTAATTGCTACAGTCGGGGTGATTTCCAACATCATATTAAAAGGTGGCTTATCTTGGGAAGCTATTGTCATTTGTGTTGGCTACACGACTTATTTCTCTCTAAGAAAAGCCTTAAAAAATACTGATCTTGGCGCATTTTGTTTAGAAATGATCGCATTACTACCAGTAAGCGTTTACTTTGCCCTTCAAACCGATTTTGCCACCGTGCAGGAATCGAATCCTAATATTTGGGTATTATTGGTATTACTCGGGCTTATTAGTGGCTCAGCATTGATTGCTTATGTTATTGCGAGCAATATGCTGCCAATGAATTTACTTGGCCTTTTAGGTTATGTTGAAACCATTTTGATGGTGATTATTTCATTTTTAATTGGAGAGGAAATGGATGCGAATAGCTATCCGTTATTCATTTGTTTAGTATTGGCCATGAGTCTGATTATTTTTGATGGTGTGTATAAACAACGGGCTAAAGGAATAAACCATGTCATTTAAAGAAATTAGTCCAGAACAAGCTTGGGAAATGGTACAAAATGGTGCCATGCTTGCAGATATTCGGGATCCACAACGTTTTACTTATTCCCACGCAAAAGGGGCATTTCATTTAACCAACCAAAGCTTTTTACAATTTGAAGAACAGGTGGATTTCGATTCCCCGATTATTGTGAGTTGTTATCATGGCGTGAGTAGCCGAAATGTGGCGACGTTTCTCGTTGAGCAAGGCTATGAAAATGTATTTAGTTTAATCGGTGGGTTTGATGGTTGGGAGAAGGCAGGTTTACCAATAGAAACAGCTTATTAATATTTTTCGTTGATTTAAAATGCGGTTAATCTGATACCTATTTTCTAATAGGGGGAATTTAGTAGACATAAAACCGGCTTAATAAACAAAAAGTGCGATGAAATCTGATTTCACCGCACTTTTTCTTGATTTAGGCTTATTGTCCTACTTTCTTTAACAACTCATTCGCCGCTAAAATACCAAGATTATTTGACGCCAGTGGACTGTCGCCAGTTAGTACATTACGATCGTTGTGTACTTGACCGGTAATGCCTTCATTCAATATTTTCATTCCTAAAGCTTCTAAGCGCTCAGCCAATAACCACTGTAATTTACCTGGAATGTAGCCGATATCCACGTTTGCGCCTTCATCTAATGCGTCTGGGAACACGCAGATTTCATAACCTTTGAATGGGAAATCTTCTGGTTTTTCGTCCACGCTTGCCGCTAAGAATGCCGCAGGACCATGACATAAACTGATGATATATTTATCATTTTTTATCGCCCAGTTTAACACAGCTTTCATATCGGTGCTGAACGGTAAGCCGTGCAATGCTGCGTGGCCACCAGGGATGAACACGCCTAAGTATGGCGAATCTTCCGCAGTGACTTCCGCCAACATATCCGCTAATTTACGTGGACTTTTGAATTTCGGCAAGTAGGTTTCGTATAAGCCCATCACCGCTTCATCTTCTGTTGGCATAGCCCACATTTCAAATTTTACAGCGTTACCTGAAAGGGTTGCTACTTCAATTTCAAAACCTGCGTGGTGAATGTGTAACATTGGCAACATTGTTTCTACAGGGTGATTACCTGTTGAGAATAATTTGCCATTTTTCATTTCAAGATAACGCTCGTCTGATGCGACCATTAAAATTTTGTGTTTGCCGCCTGTGTAAGGTTTGTTGAATTTAAAACCATCGAAATCCGTTTTTTTTGCCACATATTGGCTTAATGAGTACGTTGAAGGGAAAAACGCATTATGTTCTGCACGGTCTGCCACAGGACTTTTGAGATCTGCCATTTTGTTCTCCTAATGTTAAAAGAAAATTTAAAACAGGTTATTTGTCGTAATGATGTGAAGTATAGCCTAGTTTTTTGAACTGAAAATCAATAAAATGAGAATAAACTATTCTTAAAAAAGGAATAATGATGAATAAATTAGAGGCTCTTCGCTATTTTTGCTCCGCAGCTGAAACCTTAAATTTTCGCGAAACGGCTCAGCGGCTTGCCGTTTCACCTCAAGTGGTAACAAGAATGATCGCCGATCTTGAGGCTTTATTAGGTGAAAGTGTGTTTAAACGTAACACACGAAATATCAAGCTAACAGAGTTTGGCGAACAATTTTTGCCGAAAGCCACACAATATTTGGCGGAAGGTGAACGGCTGTTTTCCATAAACAATGTGAAAGATAAAGCAATGCAAGGCGTTGTGAGAATTACTTTGCCTCCGATGCCTTATAACGATGAAATTTTGTTTGAATTATTAACTGCACTTGAGCCTTACCCGGATATTGCGATTGACTGGTGGGTGGGCATTGATAAGCTCAAAAGTGTGGATGACCAGATCGATATTGGCTTGCGAATTTGTCAAGAACCCGAGCCGGATTGGGTGGCGCAGCATATTTGCACTTTTTCGGAAAAAATTGTCGCTTCGCCAACTTTACTCAAACGATTAGATTTTCCTAAAGATCTGCAAGATTTAGCTCAAAATTATCCGCTGAGTGGTTTGATTGACCCTAAGCTTAAACGTATTTGGCAGTGGCAAATCAATGCTGAACAACGCTTTATGCCAAACCGCGCGATTTTTTTTGCCTCAGATGTGCAAAGCGAACTGCAATCAGCATTGGCTGGACGCGCTTGCTCTTATCTTATCAACAGTGTTTGTGATCCCTATTTAGAAAACGGTCAATTGGTGGAGCTCTTCCCTGAAATTGAAAAGCAAAAATGGCAGCTTTATTTATATCGACCATATCAAACGATTGTCGCCGAGCGGGTGATATGGGTATATAACAAACTAAAAGAGATCTTGTTAGCGAAAATGGTTAAGGCATAAAAATATGGCGAGATAATCTCGCCATGTTTTTTTCACGATAGCTTATCCACAATCGCTTTCAACATTGTATAAGATTGGGCTTGTTTTTGTTCATCAAAAATATAGCTCACCGCCATAATTTCATCAAAATGTACCCGTTCACGTAATTGCTTGAGTTGAAAATCCACGCTTTCAGGACTACCGATAAGCGAACAAGCGGTCATTTGTTCCACTACGGCACGCTCTTGGTTGTAAATTGGGATTTCCTCGAAATCGACTGGGCCAAAGTGCGGTTTCTTTTGGGCGTGCATTTGAGCTTTCCAAACATCTTCTTCTGATGCCATCGGTGGTTGTAAATTTTGTTGTGCGTTAGTGACCACATTTAAGAAAAAGAGTGTTTGTGTTGTCGCGAGTTGTCTTGCTTCTTTATCGGTTTCGGCAATAATCGCGTTCACCCCTAAGATGACATAAGGCTCAGCAAGATAGGTAGAGGGTTTGAAGTTTTTGCGATAAATCTCCACCGCCATTTCCATCATGCGTGGCGCAAAGTGTGAAGCAAAGGCATAAGGCAAGCCAAGTTCTGCCGCAAGATAGGCACTTTCGGTGCTGGATCCCAAAATATAAAACGGTATATTCAAGCCCGCGGAAGGATAAGCTGAAACTGGGTTGCTATCTTTAAAGTAACCGCGAAGTTCCGCAATTTCTGCAGGGAAATCTAAGCTGTTTCGTCCACGACGAAGTGCCGCAGCCGTTTGCATATCCGTTCCTGGCGCACGGCCTAAACCGAGTTCAACACGGTTTGGATAAAGCGTCTCCAGTGTGCCATATTGCTCCGCTACTACATACGGCGAATGATTTGGTAACATCACGCCACCAGACCCCACGCGTAAGGTCTTCGTATTGGCTAGCGTATGTTGAATTAAAAGTGCGGTCGCTGAACTCACCAAATTTTTCATATTATGATGCTCAGCAATCCAATAGCGTTCAATGCCAATGCTCTCAGCATGTTTTGCAAGATTTACCATCGAATCGACCGCTTGCAAATAAGTTTGCCCTTCTCGAACAGGGGCGAGATTAAGAATTGAGAGCTTCATTTTATTTCCTCATGATTGATTTGTTGAGCGTCATTATACGTGTTTTTTCTGGCAGAAATATCGATAAAATTGGAATAGACTGTTCCGAGAAAAGGAAAAATATTGCAAAATAGGCACAAATTCAGATGTATTCGAAAAAATGATTGTATTTAATAATATTTCCCTAAAGCGCGGGCAAACCGAATTGCTCGAGAATGCCACGGCAACCATCAATCCGAAACAAAAAGTCGGCTTGGTGGGGAAGAATGGTTGCGGTAAGTCGTCTCTTTTTGCCCTATTAAAAAAAGAATTAACGCCAGAGGGTGGCGAGGTCACTTATCCATCCAACTGGCGGGTATCTTGGGTGAATCAAGAAACGCCGGCATTGGATATTCCTGCCATTGATTATGTGATTCAAGGAGATCGTGAATATTGCCGCTTGCAACAAGAGCTTGAGCAAGCAAATGAACGCAATGACGGTAACGCCATTGCGCGTATTCACGGGCAATTAGAAACCTTAGATGCGTGGACAATTCAATCTCGCGCAGCTTCTTTATTGCATGGTTTAGGATTTAGCCAAGAAGAAACAACTCAGCCAGTGAAAGCCTTTTCGGGTGGTTGGCGGATGCGTTTGAATTTGGCGCAAGCTCTGCTTTGTCCGTCAGATTTATTATTACTGGATGAGCCGACCAACCATTTGGATTTAGATGCGGTTATTTGGTTAGAACGTTGGTTAGTGCAATATCAAGGCTCCTTGGTATTAATTTCCCACGACCGTGATTTTCTCGATCCGATTGTGACAAAAATCCTCCATATCGAAAATCAGAAGCTTAACGAATACACGGGCGATTATTCTTCCTTTGAAGTGCAACGAGCAACTAAACTGGCACAACAAACTGCCATGTATCGTCAGCAACAACAAAAGATCTCTCATTTACAAAAATATATCGACCGCTTTAAAGCGAAAGCGACCAAAGCCAAACAAGCACAAAGCCGCATGAAAGCCTTAGAGCGCATGGAACTGATTGCACCGGCTTATGTGGATAATCCTTTTACCTTTGAATTTCGTCCGCCGCAATCCTTGCCGAATCCATTGGTGATGATTGAGCAGGCGAGTGCAGGTTATGGTAGCGGTGAAAGTGCGATAGAAATTTTAAGTAAAATTAAGCTGAATTTAGTACCGGGTTCGCGCATTGGTTTACTCGGTAAAAATGGTGCAGGAAAATCAACCTTGATTAAACTTTTAGCGGGAGAACTGACCGCACTTTCAGGCACAGTACAGTTGGCTAAAGGCGTGCAACTCGGTTATTTTGCTCAGCATCAGCTTGATACGCTACGTGCAGACGAATCCGCTCTCTGGCATATGCAAAAACTCGCGCCTGAGCAAACTGAGCAACAGGTTCGAGATTATTTGGGTGGTTTTGCGTTTCACGGCGATAAAGTAAATCAAACAGTGAAATCCTTTTCAGGAGGAGAAAAAGCCCGCTTGGTGTTAGCTTTGATTGTTTGGCAACGACCGAATTTGCTATTACTTGATGAACCAACCAACCACTTGGATTTGGATATGCGTCAGGCATTAACTGAAGCACTGGTGGATTACGAAGGCTCTTTGGTGGTGGTTTCTCACGATCGCCACTTACTACGTAATACCGTGGAAGAATTCTATTTGGTACACGATAAAAAAGTGGAAGAATTCAAAGGCGATTTAGAGGATTATCAAAAATGGCTGAATGAACAAAATAGTGCACCAGAAAATAAATCCTCGGAGAAAAATGACGACAATGAAAATTCCATGCAAAACCGCAAGGAACAAAAACGTCGCGAGGCCGAACTTCGTCAACAAACTGCGCCTCTTCGTAAACAAATCTCTCAATTGGAGGAAAAAATGAATAAACATGCCTCCAAACTTGCGGAGATTGAAAAGCAATTGGCTGATTCCGAACTATACAGCGCAGAAAATAAAGAAAAATTGACCGCACTTTTGGCACAGCAAGTAGAGGAGAAGAAAGCATTGGAAGAAGTCGAGATGGATTGGTTGGCAGCCCAGGAAGAATTGGAAGCAATGCTTCAAGCATAAGGACAGATTATGAATCAAAGCCTTTTTCATCATAGCAAACAACAGGAATATTGCCCTCAATGTGGTGCGCCTTTGCAAATTAAACAAGGCAAAAAAGGGCTGTTTTTAGGTTGCTCTGCTTATCCTGAATGTGATTATTTGCGACCTTTGCAACGATCGGAACATAAAGTATTAAAAACACTTGATGAAATTTGTCCGAAGTGCGGTAATTTATTGCAGTTGAAACAAGGCAGTTTTGGAATGTTTATTGGTTGTAGTTATTATCCTGAATGCGATTTTGTGGTGCGGGAAGAATCTGAATCTGAGGAAAAAATGGCTTGTCCTGAATGCAAAACGGGGCATTTGATTTCTCGTCGTGGTCGTCAAGGAAAGATTTTTTACGGCTGTGATAATTTCCCTAAATGTAAATTTTCTTTGCCTGCCAAGCCTTATACCGTGCCTTGCCCAACGTGCCATTTTCCACTTTCTTTGTTAAAAAGCGAAGATGGGGAAAAACAAATTTTCCAGTGTGCAAATAAAACTTGCCGTCATATTTTTGAGCAATAAAAGTAAAAGAGTGAAATGAATAGAGAACAAGTCGCCGAGGCCCTTCGACAAAATCAAGTGGTTGCTTATCCCACTGAAGCTGTATTTGGCTTGGGCTGTAATCCGCAAAGTGAAAGTGCGGTAAAAAAATTACTTGATTTAAAGCAACGTCCCGTGGAAAAAGGGTTGATTTTAGTGGCACCTAGCTTGGATTTTTTCCGTCCTTTTGTCGATTTTGAGCAGATTAATGATGAGCAGCTTTCTCGCCTTCAAGGTAAATATGAACGTCCAACTACTTGGATTGTTCCCGCTAAATCGACCACCCCGCATTTTCTCACAGGCAAATTTGATAGCATCGCAGTACGTTTGTGCGATCATCCTTCCGTAAAAGCCTTATGTGAACTCACGGGGTTTGCATTAACTTCTACTAGCGCCAATTTGACTGGTGAGCCACCTTGCCGCATCGCTGATGAAGTGCGGTCACAATTCGGTGCAGATTTTCCAGTATTAGATGAAATGGTAGGCGGGGCACGCAATCCATCCGAAATTCGAGACTTGCGCACAAATCAACTTTTTAGACAGGGATAATTTATGGATCTTTATGCTGTGTGGGGGAATCCGATTGCGCAAAGTAAATCCCCGTTAATTCAAAGTCAGTTAGCAGCGCAAACGCATCAAGCCATAGAATACATTGCAAAGTTAGGCGATCTTGATGCTTTTGAACAACAGCTTTTGGCATTTTTTGAGGAGGGCGCAAAAGGTTGCAATATTACTTCGCCTTTTAAAGAACGAGCTTATCAGCTGGCAGACGAATATAGCCAACGAGCAAAACTGGCGGAAGCCTGTAATACGCTAAAAAAACTCGATAATGGGGAGCTTTATGCGGATAACACCGATGGGATTGGCTTAGTGACGGATTTGGAGCGTTTAAATTGGCTTCGTCCAAATCAGCGTGTATTAATGTTAGGAGCGGGAGGCGCGACAAAAGGCGTATTATTGCCACTTTTACAAGCTCAACAAAATATTGTCCTTGCTAACCGCACTTTTTCGAAAGCAAAAGAATTAGCTGAAAGATTTCAGCCTTATGGCAATATTCAAGCCGCCTCAATGGATTCTATTCCGCTACAAACTTATGATTTGGTGATTAATGCGACTTCCGCTGGATTAAGTGGTGGAACGGCTCCAATTGATACTGAAATTTTAAAATTGGGCTCGGCTTTTTATGATATGCAATATGCGAAAGGTGCGGATACGCCATTTATCGCATTATGTAAAAGTTTAGGTTTAACCAATGTTAGCGATGGCTTTGGAATGTTGGTCGCGCAAGCTGCACATTCTTTCCATTTATGGCGAGGCGTAATGCCAGATTTTGTTGCGGTTTATGAGAAGCTTAAAAAGGCGATGTTATGATGACTCGATGCCCTTGGGTTGGCGAACAGCCTATTTATATTGATTATCATGACAAGGAATGGGGAAAGCCTGAATTCGACAGCCAAAAGCTATTTGAAAAAATTTGTTTGGAAGGGCAGCAAGCGGGGCTTTCGTGGATTATGGTTTTGAAAAAACGTGAATCTTACCGTGTGGCCTTTCATCAATTTGAACCGAAAAAAATCGCCAAAATGACTGCACTTGATATTGATGCTTGCATGCAAAATACGGGATTAATTCGCCATCGCGCCAAGTTAGAAGCCATTGTCAAAAATGCTAAAGCTTATTTGGCGATGGAAAAGTGCGGTGAAAATTTCAGTGATTTTATTTGGTCATTTGTAAATTATAAACCGATAGTGAATGATGTGCCTGATTTTAGATCTGTGCCGGCTAAAACAGAAATATCTAAAGCTCTTTCTAAAGCCTTAAAAAAACGTGGTTTCGTTTTTGTTGGCGACACCACATGCTATGCTTTTATGCAATCTATGGGATTAGTCAACGACCATATAAATGGCTGTTGTTGTAAGTGATATTCCAGTATAATCCCCCTAATTTCATCTGAATAAGAACTGAATTATGAATAAAAAATATACCTTAATTTCAATCTCAATTCTGACCGCACTTTATAGTCAACAAAGTTTGGCAGATCTGCATTCTCAGTGTTTACTTGGCGTGCCTCATTTTACTGGTGAGGTTGTGAAAGGTGATGTTAATAATTTGCCGGTTTATATTGAAGCAGATAAAGCAGAGATTAATCAGCCAACTCAGGCGATTTATCAAGGCAATGTGGATTTGAAACAAGGAAACCGTCATTTAGTTGGTAATTCAGTTGAAGTTAAACAAACTGGTGAAGGTGAACAAGCACAACGCTGGGCTTATTTGCGAGGAGGATTTGATTACAAAGATAATCAAATTAACCTATTAGGGAATGATGCGAGTTTTAATTTAGATAGTAAAAACGGTAATGTCACCGATGCAGACTACCAACTTGTAGGACGCCAAGGTCGTGGTAAAGCTCAGGAAATTGAGTTAGGTGATAATTACCGTTTAATGAAAAATGCGACATTTACCTCTTGTTTACCCGATGATAATGCTTGGGCGGTAGATGCCTCTGAGATTCGTCAGCACATTAAAGAAGAATATGCTGAATTTTGGCATGCTCGTTTTAAAGTATTAGGTGTGCCGGTATTCTATACTCCTTATCTACAATTACCGATTGGTGATCGTCGTCGTTCAGGTTTATTAATGCCAACAGTCGGTCATTCTAGTCGTGATGGTTTTTGGTATAAACAACCAATTTATTGGAACATTGCACCAAATTACGATGCCACATTTGCACCAAAATATATGTCACAGCGTGGCTGGCAATTAAATGGTGAGTTCCGTTATTTAACACCGGTTGGTGAAGGTAAACTGGCGGGCGAATATTTAGGACGAGATCGTTACGATGAATATATCAGCGAGAGTCATAAACGCCATTTATTTTATTGGAATCACAACTCCTCTTTTCTTGAAAATTGGCGTTTGAATATTGATTATACTAAAGTCAGTGATAACCGCTACTTCACTGATTTTGATTCGGATTATGGCAGCAGCACAGACGGTTATGCCAACCAATATGCTCGTATTGCGTATTATCAGCCAAACTATAATTTTGCGATTTCAGCTCGTCAGTTTCAGATTTTTGACGAAGTTTCCGTTGGGCCGTATCGTACGATGCCACAAATGGACTTCAATTATTATAAAAATGATTTAGCAAATGGTTGGTTAGATTTTAAATTATTCTCACAAGCCGCACGTTTTGATAATGACAGTGCATTAATGCCAACGGCTTGGCGTTTCCATACTGAGCCGAGTTTGACGACAGTAATGTCAAATAAATACGGAAACTTGAACATTGAAACCAAACTTTATGCAACGCATTATAATCAGAAGAAAGGATCTTCTGCTGCTGCAGAAGAGGTACAAAAATCCGTAAATCGTGTATTGCCACAATTAAAAGTAGACTTACAAACAGTTTTAGCCACCAACAAAACTTTATTTGATGGCTATACACAAACACTGGAACCACACGCACAATACTTATATCGACCGTATAAAGATCAAAGTAATATCGGTTCAAAACAGGTCAATGATTATCTTGGTTTTGGTTATGATTCAGCGTTAATTCAGCAAGATTATTATTCCTTATTTCGTGACCGTCGTTATAGTGGTTTAGACCGTATTTCATCGGCTAACCAGGTGACAGTAGGAGGAACCACCCGTTTTTATGATAAAAATGCCGATGAGCGTTTTAACTTCTCCGCAGGACAAATTTATTATTTAACGGCCTCCAGAATTGATGATAACCCGAGTAATCGCACACCAAAATCCTCTTCTTCTTGGGCATTAGAGTCTAACTGGAAAATGAGCGATAAATGGAATTGGCGCGGTAGCTACCAATACGATACGTTGCTCGATAAGGCTTCATTGGCGAATAGTAGTCTAGAATTTAACCCAATTAAGAATAATCTAATTCAGTTAAATTATCGTTACGCAAGTAAAGAGTATATCAACCAAAATTTAGGTGCGTCTGCTAACCGTTACCAACAAGATATTAAACAGGTCGGTGTTGTAGCCGCATGGGAAGTCTCGGATAATTGGGCAGTTGTTGGGAAATACTATCAAGATATTGCATTGAAAAAACCGGTTGAGCAATATGTGGGTGTGCAATATAACTCATGCTGTTGGTCTGTTGGCGTAGGGGCGAGACGTTATGTCACCAGTCGGCAAAATCAACGTGATGATCAAGTGGTTTATGATAACAGTGTTGGCGTTACCTTTGAATTACGAGGCCTAGGTGAAAATGATCACCAAAGCGGTATCGAAGACATGCTGAAGAAAGGTAAACTTCCTTATATTCAAGCATTTAGCTTATAGTGAAATGAATAAAGGCTACCGAAAGGTAGCCTTTTTGTTTAGAAGTGCGGTTAAAAAAGATGACGGTTTTTGACCGCACTTTGCTTATTTTTTTCGTTTTGCTCGAGGATGGGCTTGATCATACACTTCAGCAAGATGTTGGAAATTCAAATGCGTATAAATTTGCGTGGTGGATAAATTGCTGTGCCCTAAAAGCTCTTGAACGGCACGCAAATCTGAACTTGCTTCCAGCATATGCGTTGCAAAAGAGTGACGTAGTTTGTGTGGATTGAGATGGCTGTTTAATCCTTGGCGAATGCCCCAGGTTTCCATTCGCTTTTGAATAGAGCGATGAGTGAGGCGATTTCCTTGTTGGCTCACAAAAAGGGCGTCATCTTTAGGATTAAATAAAGGGCGTACCTTCAACCATTGCTGAATTGCATGAGAAGCATAATGTCCAAAAGGCACAATACGTTCTTTGTTTCCCTTACCAATCACTCTCACTTCACGTACACGAGTGTTAATGCTATTAAGGTTTAAGCCTTGTAATTCAGATAAGCGAAGCCCTGAGCTATACATCAATTCCATCATCGCACGATCACGCAAATCAATGGGATCTTTGCTGTCATTTGAAAGCAATTTTTGGACCTGTTCAGCATCAATATTTTTTGGTAAATGTTTGCCTTGTTTCGGCGCTGAAATACCCGTTGCCGGATTCACTTTAAGTTGACCTTGCTGCACAAGATAGCTGAAGAACTGACGAAGAGCAGACAAACGTAATGCTAAGCTCTTTTCTTTTAAACCTTGCTTACGGCTTTCCGCCAAAATAAGACGAACCACACTAGGATTCACTTGCTGCCAGTGCTGAATACCTTTTTCAGCCAGAATAGCTAAAATCGCATTCAGTTGATGTTGATAATTGGTGAGCGTATGTGGACTGACTTGACGTTCAATTCTCAAGTAATCCCAATATTGATTGAGGAGTGTATGCATTAGAGAGTTAATTCAAACAAACTTTTTTTCGTGTTTAGCTTAAATCCTTCGTGTTCTAAAATATTCTGTTGAGCTTGACTCAATTCCGCCACTAAACGATTAGATTGTGTATAACGGACAAACTCTTTCGCTTTAGAAATAAGGACAGCATAAATCTCGGCTTGATGTTTGTCTTCTTTTACAAAAATATCGGTTAATTGCCAATAGCGTTGTAGTTGTAAAGAGGATAAGCGAGGATAAAGTTGGACAAAACCAATCGCCTGTGAGTTTTCGTTTACAGCAACAAAAAATATGCTTTCATTAAAACGTATACGATTTGTTAAAAAGGTTAAAGTGCGGTCAGGATTTTCACTCATTCCGTTGGTAAGTCGATAGGCTTCAAAGAGTGGAGCAAGCACTTCTATATTCCATTGTTCGGCTTTGAAAATTTTCATTGTTACCAGACCTATTTTCCGTTTATTTATAAAATTGGTTATTTTTTATCGGTTCCATACAGTAGATTGTAGCTTTTTAGCACAAAATAATCATCATTTACCCAAAAAAATTTTCAAAATGTGATTTTGCACAAAGAAATCTGCCCAAAGTTTGGTATAGTAAACACACTTTTTATTTATTCAATATGGAGAAACAAAAATGGCACGTCGTCCTTTAGTTATGGGTAACTGGAAATTAAATGGTAGCAAAGCGTTTACCAAAGAGTTAATTGACGGTTTAAAAGTAGAATTACAGGGGGTTACGGGTTGTGATGTGGCTATTGCCCCGCCAGTCATGTATTTAGATATTGCAGAAACAGCTCTTGCGAATAGTCAAATTGCTTTAGGTGCACAAAATGTAGATGTAAATGTGAAAGGTGCATTCACAGGCGATATTTCTACTGAAATGCTGAAAGATTTCGGTGCAAAATATATTATCATAGGCCACTCCGAGCGTCGTACTTACCATAAGGAAAGCGATGAGTTTGTGGCAAAAAAATTTGGTGCATTAAAAGAAGCAGGTTTAGTACCAGTATTATGTATTGGTGAAACTGAAGCTGAAAACGAAGCGGGTAAAACAGAAGAAGTATGTGCGCGTCAAATTGATGCTGTCATTAACGCATTAGGTGTAGAAGCATTTAATGGTGCAGTGATTGCTTACGAACCAATTTGGGCAATCGGTACCGGTAAATCCGCAACTCCAGCACAAGCTCAAGCTGTTCACGCATTTATCCGTGCTCATATCGGAGCAAAATCACAAGCTGTAGCAGATCAAGTCATCATTCAATACGGTGGTTCGGTTAATGATGCTAATGCAGCAGAATTATTTACTCAACTGGATATTGATGGTGCATTAGTAGGAGGAGCTTCACTTAAAGCGCCTGCATTCGCCGTCATCGTGAAAGCTGCGGCAGCAGCAAAAAACTAATTTTATTAGTGGCGAAATAAAAAAGTGCAGATTACACTGTGATCTGCACTTTTTTTATAAAGATTAGTAGTTTGAGTTTATTAATACTTCTTCACCATAGCCACCAAGCGTTGGCATTGGTTGGTAAGTGGAGTTGGCCGCACGCATTAAACGAATACCACGAATGCCAGCCTCTTTTGCTGCGAGGATATCATCATCGCTGTCACCATAGTGAATGCTCACTTTATGCTCAATAATACCTGGCGTTTTGTTATATTTAGTTGGAAGCTTGCGACCGCCCATGAATTCTACAGGGTGCATGTCTTTAATATTAAAGGCTTTTTGTAGCACTGGGGTCACACCATCTTTATCGCCAGCTGTACGACCCGTGATGAAATAAATTTGGTCGCCACGTGCTTGGTGCATATTAATTAAATCTATCGCAATTTGTTTTGGAATAGAATATTGGTCACAACCCGCATTTACTTCATTCCAGAAATCTTGATTTTTTAAGTAATCATGTTTACCTGGGGAGTATTTTTGTTGGCCGTGATAGAAGCAAGGGCTACTGAAAAGTACAGTATCGTCAATGTCGAAGCTCACATTAATTGGTGCTTTGCCTTCCAATTCTTTTTTTAATTGTTCAACAGAGATCCAGTGAATCGGTTTTTGCTCAGTCATTTCACGAGCATTCGTACCTTGTTCAGTATAAGGTTCTTTGTTTGATGCAAAAGTAGAGATTGCGCTTGCCGCTAAAATTGCAATGGCAGAAAGTTTAAGTAAATTTTTCATGTTTTCCTCATTAAGTAGTTTGTTTTACTTGTAACAAATCATATTACTTTAAAATATGGGTGTGAAATAATAGCAATCGTTTGCTATTTAAAAAAGTGATCTTTGTCATATTTTTTTGAGATGTTTGTTTAATAAAGCATCAAAGAAAAATTTCCCCTTGAATTTGGTGGAATCGATCGCCATATAACGAATAACTTTTCTTAAAAGAAGGATAAAAAGAATGACAACAATTGTAAGCGTACGTCGTGATGGCCAAGTGGTTGTTGGGGGCGATGGACAGGTTTCACTAGGCAATACAGTGATGAAAGGGAATGCCCGTAAAGTACGCCGTTTATATAATGGCAAAGTTTTAGCCGGTTTCGCAGGCGGCACAGCTGATGCGTTCACCTTATTTGAATTATTCGAACGTAAATTAGAAATGCATCAAGGGCATTTGTTAAAAGCTGCTGTAGAATTAGCCAAAGATTGGCGAACCGATCGTGCGTTACGCAAGTTAGAAGCAATGTTGATTGTAGCGGATGAAAAAGAAAGTTTAATCATTACCGGTATTGGTGATGTGGTGCAACCGGAAGCCGATCAGATTTTAGCCATTGGTTCTGGCGGTAATTATGCATTATCGGCAGCCCGTGCGTTGGTGGAAAATACCGATTTATCAGCCCGTGAAATTGTTGAGAAATCTTTAAAAATTGCCGGTGATATTTGCGTGTTCACTAATACGAATTTTACTATTGAAGAATTACCGAATAAGTAAGGAAAAATTATGTCTGAAATGACCCCTCGTGAAATTGTTTCCGAATTAGATCAACATATTATCGGCCAAAAAGAGGCGAAAAGAGCGGTTGCGATCGCGTTGCGTAACCGTTGGAGAAGAATGCAGTTACAAGAGCCACTTCGTCATGAAGTGACCCCTAAAAATATTTTAATGATTGGGCCAACGGGTGTAGGTAAAACCGAGATTGCACGTCGTCTTGCGAAATTAGCCAATGCGCCTTTCATTAAAGTGGAAGCGACGAAGTTCACCGAAGTGGGCTATGTGGGGAAAGAAGTGGACTCCATTATCCGTGATTTAACGGACAGTGCGATGAAATTAGTTCGCCAACAAGAAATTGCGAAAAATCGTGCGAAAGCAGAAGATGCAGCGGAAGATCGTATTTTAGATGCATTATTGCCACCACCGAAAAATCAATGGGGTGAAGTCGAAAACCACGATACCAACAGTAGCACTCGCCAAGCGTTCCGTAAAAAATTACGTGAAGGTCAATTAGACGATAAAGAAATAGAAATTGATGTGTCTGCGGGTATGTCAATGGGCGTGGAAATCATGGCACCTCCAGGCATGGAAGAAATGACCAATCAGTTGCAATCTATGTTCCAAAGTCTGGGTTCGGATAAAACTAAAAAACGCAAAATGAAAATTAAGGATGCATTAAAAACCTTAATTGACGATGAAGCAGCCAAATTGATTAATCCAGAAGAATTGAAACAAAAAGCCATCGATGCCGTTGAGCAAAACGGTATCGTATTTATTGATGAGATTGATAAGATCTGTAAAAAAGGCGAATACAGTGGTGCAGATGTATCACGTGAAGGTGTGCAACGTGACTTATTACCATTAGTGGAAGGTTCAACGGTTAATACCAAACACGGTATGGTGAAAACTGATCATATTCTCTTTATTGCATCGGGCGCATTCCAAGTGGCGCGTCCATCGGATTTAATCCCCGAGTTGCAAGGTCGCTTGCCAATTCGTGTTGAATTATCAGCATTAACGGCAGAGGATTTTGAGCGTATTCTAACTGAGCCAAATGCCTCTTTAACGGAACAATATAAAGCGCTCATGGCAACAGAAGGCGTAAACATTGAGTTTACACAAGATGCAATCAAGAAAATTGCCGAAGCAGCCTTCCGTGTGAATGAGAAAACGGAGAATATCGGTGCAAGACGTTTGCATACCGTTATGGAGCGTTTAATGGATAAAATCTCATTTGATGCGAGTGAAATGGACGGTCAAACTGTTAATATTGATGCTGCTTATGTAATTGATGCTTTAGGCGAAGTGATTGAGAATGAAGATTTAAGTCGATTCATTCTGTAATAAAAGTTTAGACAAAGAAAAAGTGCGGTGATTTTGATTTGACCGCACTTTTTGTTTTTGATTAATGCTGGTTACGCTCCCATAAATCAGCATATTTCACAAAAGTTGAATGAGCGGAAAGTACTGCGAGCAGGAACCCTTGTTTTCCATCTAAGAAGCCTGCTTTTAAAATGTACATTTTCACAAAGCATCCGATGGCATGACTGACACCTTGCCACAATGTTGCTTTTTTACCTTTAGCTTGGCGTTGATCTGCCCAAGCTTTGGCGTAGTCTGCGGATTTTACCAAATAGTGATGAATGCTTTTATACGTGAAATGCTCCAAATCCCCAGTTAATTTCTGTACTTTTGTGTTTTCAGAATAAACCACTTTTTCATGTACCAGAGAATCATTATATCCTGCATAATTTGTGCGATATAAACGCACCACATAATCAGGATACCAACCGGAATGACGAATTTCACATCCAAACACTTCACTGACGCGCGGAATATCATAAACCCTATTTGGCGCATCTTGTTGAACCGCTTGTTGAATGGATTCACGCAGTCTTGGTGTGACGCGTTCATCGGCATCTAGCCACAAAACATAATCACTGGTGGCATATTGTTGTGCGCGTTGGCGTTGTTTGCCAAAACCTGGCCAATCAGAATGCGAATAAAATTTTGCACCATATTGTTCCGCAATTTCTTGGGTATTATCCGTACTGCCTGAATCGACAATAATGATTTCATCTACCCAATCTTTTACTGTATCAAGACATTGAGCAAGATTTGTTGCTTCATTTTTGACAATCATGGCAACGCTAATTGTTGGCATATTTTGATCCTTTTTTTGTTATACTAGCCGAAATTTTTTTCAGTATAACCGAATTTATTTTATGTGGCGTTTTTTTTATACCAGTCTGATGTACTTGATTCAGCCTTTAGTATTGTTTTTTATGCTACTACGTAGTATTAAGTCACCTAATTATCGAAAGCGTTTAGGTGAGCGTTACGGGTTTTATGAAAGATTAAGTAAGCCTGCGCAAAATGGCGTAGTTATTCATGCAGCTTCGGTTGGAGAAGTGATAGCTGTAACGCCTTTAGTAAAGCGTATTCAGCAAGATTATCCACATTTACCGATAACGTTTACAACCGTTACGCCTACAGGCTCTGAACGAGTAAAAGCCGCGTTCGGGGAAAGTGTGACGCATTGTTACCTGCCTTATGATTTGCCCGATGCCATTCATCGTTTTATTGATTTTATTCAACCTAAAGTATTCATTGTGATTGAAACGGAACTTTGGCCAAATTTGATTGATTGTTTGGCTCATCGAAATATTCCTTTCATTGTGGCGAATGCACGTCTTTCTGCACGCTCAGCGAAACGTTATGGGAAAGTGAAACAATGTTTGCAACGTATGTTTTCTCAAATCAGTTTGATTGCACCACAAGACAATATCAGCGGAAAGCGCTATTTAGCGTTAGGCTACGAGAAAGAACGTCTACGATTAACAGGCAATATTAAATATGATCTTGTCGTTAGTGATGACTTATTAAAAAAAATTGCGCTGCTTAGTGCAGATTGGGTGAAAAATCGTCCTGTTTGGATTGCGGCGAGTACGCACGAAGGGGAAGAAGAACTTATTTTACATGCGCATCATTTGTTATTAAAAAAACATCCGAATTTGCTGTTATTGCTAGTGCCTCGTCATCCTGAACGTTTTAATCCTGTGGCAGATTTAATTGAAAAAGCCAACTTTCACTTTATTCGTCGTTCAACGGGGGAGATTCCTTCAGAAAATACCCAAGTGATTCTGGGTGATACCATGGGTGAGTTGATGTTGATGTATGGTATTTCAGATATTGCGTTTGTCGGCGGAAGTTTGGTCAAACATGGGGGACATAATCCTTTAGAGCCTTTGGCATTTAAATTACCCGTTGTGAGTGGAAAGTATACCTTCAATTTTCCTGAAGTTTTTACTTCGCTCTTAGAAGTGCAAGGTGTGTTGCAAATCAACTCAACAGAAAAAGCATTGTCAGAGATTATTGATAAGTTATTGAATTCGAAAGGAGCGCGTCAACGTTTAGGCAATGCAGGTTACGAGGTATTAATCGAAAATCGTGGCGCATTACAGCGTCTTTTAGATTTGCTTCATCCTTATTTAACCCATATTTCGGAGAACAATAAATGACAAGCGTAATTTACCCTGGCACGTTTGACCCGATTACAAACGGGCATTTAGATATTATTGCGCGAAGTGCGGTCATTTTCCCGAAAGTTTTTGTCGCGGTGGCGAATAGTCCGAGCAAAAAGCCATTGTTCTCATTGGAAGAACGCGTTGAGCTGGTGCGTCAATCGGTCGCTCATTTGCCCAATGTGGAAGTATTTGGATTCTATGATTTACTCGCGAATGAAATCAAAGCGAAAAAGATTACAGCAATTATTCGTGGCGTGCGTACAACGACGGACTTCGAATATGAATTACAACTGGCCGCGTTAAACCGTTTATTAACCGAGGGTGTGGATAGTTTGTTTTTCCCACCAACAGAAAAATGGGCGTTTGTGTCTTCCACGATTGTACGAGAAATTTATTTACATCATGGCGATGTGAAAAAACTGGTGCCGGAAGCTGTCTATTTAGCTTTAAAAGCACGTCGTGAATGAAAAAAACACTTCTGATTTTAACCGCACTTTTAGCGTTAACCGGTTGTGGTACGGTGGTGAAATTAATCGATCCATCGGAAAAATACACACCTTATGCGGGGGCGGCTTATGATTTAGAGATGGCACAAAAATGGGGCTTACCTATTTTAGATTTGCCACTGTCATTTTTATTAGATACCGCATTATTGCCTTATGCGTGGTCAAATTAATTTGCATTAAGATATGAAACTCAATCCTCAACAACAACAGGCTGTCGAATATGTCAGTGGGCCTTGCTTGGTGCTGGCAGGCGCAGGCTCGGGCAAAACTCGCGTGATCATCAATAAGATTGCTCATTTGATTGAACACTGCGGTTATTTACCTAAACAGATCGCCGCCGTAACCTTTACCAACAAAGCCGCTCGTGAAATGAAAGAGCGTGTAGCCCATTCCATTGGTAAAGAAAAATCCAAAGGATTGATTGTTTCCACTTTCCATACCTTAGGTTTCGACATTATCAAACGGGAATATAAAGCGTTAGGCTTTAAATCGAATATGACCTTGTTTGATGAGCACGATCAACTTGCCTTACTCAAAGAACTGACGGCAGATGTACTGCAGGAAGATAAAGACTTACTGCGTGAATTAATTTCTGTTATTTCCAATTGGAAGAATGATTTGGTTTCGCCAAAACAGGCTTATTCCTTAGCGAAAGATGCCAAATATCAAACCTTTGCAAAGTGTTATGAGCGTTATGCGGCGCAAATTCGAGCTTACAATGCGTTGGATTTTGATGATTTGATTATGTTGCCGACCTTACTCTTCAAACAGAACGAAGAAGTACGGTCAAAATGGCAGGAGAAAATCCGCTATTTGTTGGTGGATGAATATCAAGATACTAATACTAGCCAATATGAGCTCATCAAATTACTCGTCGGCGAGCGAGCTTGTTTTACCGTAGTGGGTGATGATGACCAATCCATTTATTCTTGGCGAGGTGCAAGACCGCAAAATATGGTGCGTTTACGTGATGATTTTCCGCATGTGCAAGTCATTAAATTAGAACAAAATTACCGTTCCACTCATCGTATTTTGCATTGTGCCAATATTTTGATTGATAACAACGAGCACGTATTTGACAAAAAGCTTTTTTCCAACTTAGGCGAAGGTGAAAAACTGCAAGTCATTGAAGCGAAAAATGAAGAACATGAAGCCGAACGAATTGTGGCGGAATTAATTGCTCATCGTTTTAGCCGTAAAACTAAATTCAAGGATTATGCGATTTTGTATCGGGGGAATCATCAATCCCGACTATTGGAAAAAGTGCTGATGCAAAACCGTATTCCATACAAAATTTCTGGTGGAACGTCTTTTTTCTCTCGTGCTGAAATTAAGGACATGATGGCCTACTTGCGTTTGGTGGTGAATCAAGATGATGATGCGGCTTTTTTGCGTATCGTGAATACACCGAAACGGGAAATTGGTACGGCAACATTACAAAAACTAGGCGAGTTAGCACAGGAAAAACATATTAGCTTATTTGAGGCGATTTTTGAGTTTGAACTCATGCAACGAGTCACGCCAAAAGCCTATGATGCATTGCAAAAATTTGGTCGTTGGATGGTGGAGTTGAACGATCAAAGTTTACGTTCCGATCCTGAAACCGCGGTGCGTTCGTTACTTTCTTCATTGCATTACGAAGAATATTTGTATGAGTATGCCACCAGTCCGAAAGCTGCTGAAATGCAGAGTAAAAACGTGGCAACCTTGTTTAGCTGGGTAGAAGATATGCTCAAAGGCGATGAGGTGAATGAGCCGATGAATTTAAATCAAGTGGTTACCCGTTTAACCTTGCGCGATATGATGGAGCGAAGTGAAGACGATGACGAGAGTGATCAAGTGCAATTAATGACATTGCACGCCTCCAAAGGCTTAGAGTTTCCCCATGTGTATTTAATTGGTATGGAAGAGGGGATTTTGCCTCATCAAACCAGTATTGATGAAGACAATGTAGAGGAAGAGCGTCGTTTAGCCTATGTGGGTATTACTCGAGCACAACAAACGCTGACTTTTTCTCTTTGTCGTGAAAGACGTCAGTTTGGTGAGTTAATTCGCCCAGAGCCTAGCCGTTTCTTGGCAGAGTTACCGCAGGATGATGTGCAATGGGAAAAAGATAAGCCAAAATTAACGGTAGAGCAGAAGCAACAACAAACTTCTAGTCAGCTCGATCGTCTGCGGGCAATTTTAAAAGGCTAGAGATGATTAAAATTAAAGTGCAGTGAGAAATTTATTTGTTTTTTCAACCGCACTTTATTTATGCAAAATGGAGATAAATCAAGCAACCAAAACGGCTTTTACAAAAAATGATTTGACTTATTTTCAAAAAAACGTATTATACCGCCCACAAACCGATTGTGGTGAGATGGCCGAGTAGGCTGAAGGCGCTCCCCTGCTAAGGGAGTATGGGGTCAAAAACTCCATCGAGGGTTCGAATCCCTCTCTCACCGCCATTTGTTGTTAGTTTTATTATTCTGCACCCGTAGCTCAGCTGGATAGAGTACTCGGCTACGAACCGAGCGGTCAGAGGTTCGAATCCTCTCGGGTGCGCCATTTTAAATCGACTCTATCAGTTAAAATGGTCACGAAGAATAAAACATCACTACGCACCCGTAGCTCAGCTGGATAGAGTACTCGGCTACGAACCGAGCGGTCAAAGGTTCGAATCCTTTCGGGTGCGCCATCTTCTCTCTTCAAATTTTTCTTTTTATCAAAACAATTAATTCTTTATTTGATCATTTTTCTCGATCATCAATAGTTTTTAATAAATAATTTCCTTGTACGTCTGTGACACTTCTAAAACCGACATTCGTGATTTTATATGGGAAATTTGTCTTATACTCGACGTTATCGTGGTGATGACCATGGAAAACGTGTCTTACCCCTAATTTTTCAGCAAGTTGATTAATCACACGAAATCCCATTGGATGGGGCTTCGGTGCCTCATGGCAAATTAGAATATCGGCTTGCTCGTTTTCAATGGCTTCGATATCAGAAGGGAAAATAGACGTGCGATGACGCAATGGTACACCACCACGCCAAATTTTTTCTTGCGGGCTATATTGGCAATAGTGGATGGGATCAAAATACATCGGTTTATTGGGAGGCATCCAGATTTGCCCTCGGAATACGCCACCTAGGCCAGCAATACGTAGACCTTGGATTTCAACAACACGATTATGTAAATTACGTGATTTCCAATGTGTACCCCAAATCGCCTCAAATGCGGCGACGGTTTTGCTATCATGGTTGCCGTGAATAAACCAAATATCACAATAGTTTGCGAGTTTATCTAATTCATCAGGCGAAGAAAGTTGCAAGTCACCCAAAATAATCAGGGCAACGTTATCATTTTCTTGCACGAAAGGATAAAGATGTTCGTAACTTCCGTGCGGATCGCCTGCGAATAAAATCATCTTATTTCCCTGCTAAAATTTGTTTGCTATGTTGCAGATCATCTAGTACTTCATCATTGAGCACTTTTTCAATCACTGATTTTACTTGGTTATAGCGATCTAAGTAACTTGGAGACTCAATTTCAATATAGGGTACTTTATATTTATCGAGTAATTTTTTCAATAATTGCTGGAATTGTTGGCGTTGTTGCTGACTACCTAAACTGCGCAAACCGTCATCCACCCATTTAGTATTATTTTTTAAGAGAATTGTTACATCAAACGGATATTCTTTGATCATGGAATCTAAGAATGGATGAGCTTTTCCTTCATATTGAATACAAAATGCTTGTGTTGTGATGAAATCTGTATCAATAAAAGCAATTTTGTGTGCGTGTCGGACGGCATAATCAATATAATGCTGATGGCCGAGTGCCATTTGTGGATAGTCGGAATATTGCATGGCTTGCTCATCGCCACCTAATTTCTCAAAGACATATTCCCGACCATATTCCCATGCCGAAGTGGTATTAAATACGGCTGCCAGTTTGCTGACTAACACACTTTTACCGCTGCTTTCACCACCTAAAATAGCAATAGTCTTTGCAAAGAACGGACGGACTTCTTTCGGAATGAATTTCCAATATTGGAAAGGTGTAGTACGAATTTTCGTGGCGGATACATTAAAGAAAGAGCGATCAGGATCCACTAAAGAAACTTCAAGCCCTAAGTATTTTTCGTATGGCGCTTTGTCTTGCGGCTCACTGCTAAATACCATCGTAGGGGTAAATTGTTTTTCTTCAAATAGATTTTTTACCGCCTCACTCCAAGCTTGCCAGCCATTCGGATAGCTTGGGATGCCATCTTCTACTAAGTGATGGATAAAAATTTGATTTTGTTGATATTTAAAGATTTGTTGCATCCAACGAAGACGATCCTGTACTGTTGGCATACGTTTCATTTTGCTATCGTAAAAGAGTTTTAAGTCACGTTCTGTATCGCTACACACAATTACGTGAAGCTCATCCACTTTACTGAATGCCTCATAAATCATATTAATGTGGCCGGTATGAACCGGGTAGAATTTCCCAAAAATTACACCCACTTTTTTATCGTGTTTGTTCGACATAATGTATCCTTCGCTAAATGACCACTGCGAGGTGGCTGAATAGTCCTATTTTATGCAATCTTTGTGCAAATAAAAACATTTTTCATTGAATGATTTTTTACAGCGACATTTTGCGTTATACTACGACCTGCATTCTCAGGGCAGGGTGAAATTCCCTACCGGTGGTGATAGCCCACGAGCGCTTAAAAGTGCGGACAGTTTTGATCATGTTTTTGACGAAATTGTTTCTGATCGTTTTAAGGTTAGCAGATTTGGTGAAATTCCAAAGCCGACAGTATAGTCTGGATGAAAGAGAATAAAACGGATTGGGTTCCCAATTCCGTTCTGTTTATTTGCATTTCTCAGCCCTGATTCTGGTTAATTTTAACGTAACAACAAAGGAAATTACGATGAATCAGTCAATTTTATCTGCATTTGGTGCGACCGGCGAAGAACGGGTAATTAACGCATTGAACGCATTCAAACAAGGTAATGGCGTATTAGTATTGGATGATGAAGATCGCGAAAATGAAGGCGATTTAATTTTCCCAGCGGAAACCATTACCCCAGAACAAATGGCAAAACTTATTCGTTATGGCAGCGGTATCGTGTGTTTATGTATCACCGATGAACAATGCAAACAGCTTGATTTACCGCCGATGGTTGAGCATAATAATAGCGTGAATAAAACCGCGTTTACCGTGACAATTGAAGCAGCAGAAGGTGTGTCAACAGGTGTATCAGCACAAGATCGAGTAACAACCATTAAAGCTGCGATTGCAGATCAGGCAAAACCGACAGATCTTCATCGTCCAGGCCATGTTTTTCCATTACGCGCCGCAGAAGGGGGGGTTTTAGCCCGTCGCGGTCATACCGAAGCTTCGGTTGATTTAGCGCGTTTAAGTGGTTTTAAGCCAGCGGGTGTGATTTGTGAAATCACGAATGATGATGGCACCATGGCGCGTGCACCAGAAATTATCGAATTTGCGAAAAAATTTGGTTATGTGGTATTAACGATTGAAGATTTAGTGGCATATCGTCAGAAATATCAGTGCTAATTAAATACTCGGAAAAAAAGTGCGGTCAGAAAATTTGTTAAATTCTGACCGCACTTTGCATTTTAGGCTTAATTCGTTTCCACAAAGCTTAATGCCGTTTCAACCACTTCAATTCCCGCCCCTTGCTTAAAGGCATTTTCACTTAAATAGCGTCGCCATTGTCTTGCTCCTTTGCAGTTTTGGAATGCACCGAGCATATGTCGAACGATATGATTTAAATAAACACCTTGGCTCAGTTGCTTTTCAATGTAAGGGAACATGGCTTCCACCGCTTGTCTTGGTGTGACGATATCCGCATTGGCATCAAAAAGCATTTGATCAACATAGCCCAATAACGACGGATTTTGATAAGCCTCACGCCCAACCATCACGCCATCAACAAATTGTAAATGATGTTTCATTTCTTCGATGGTTTTAATGCCGCCATTAATTGCAATAGTCAACTGCGGGAAGTTTTTTTTCAATTGATAAACACGCTCATAATCCAAAGGGGGAATCTCGCGATTCTCTTTTGGGCTTAATCCTGAAAGCCAGGCTTTTCGTGCATGAACAATAAATTCTTGGCAGCCTGCGTGATGGACTTTTTCGATAAAGTCGCAGAGAAATTCATAGCTATCCAAATCATCAATGCCAATACGAGTTTTCACGGTGACAGGAATATTCACGACACGTTGCATTTCTGCAATACATTCTGCTACTAAATTCGCTTTTGCCATTAAGCAAGCACCAAACATACCATTTTGCACGCGGTCAGACGGGCAACCCACATTCAGATTAATTTCATGATAGCCTCTTTCTTCGGCTAATTTGGCACAATGTTTAAGCTGTGCGGGATCACTTCCACCAAGTTGTAAGGCAACTGGGTTTTCTTGCAAATCAAAATCTAAATGATCGTATTTGGCATGAATAATGGCGGGAGCCGTAACCATTTCAGTATAAAGCAACGCATGTTTACTAAATTGGCGATGAAAATAGCGACAATGGCGTGTTGTCCAATCTAACATTGGCGCAACGGAAAAGCGTCCACGATAAAAGTGCGGCTGATTTTCTGACATATTTTATTTCTCTTGAATTTTGTTACGGCGAAGATCTTCTGCTTGTTGTTCCTGCATTCGTTGGCGGAAACGTCCAGCCGCAAAGTGGTAAAAAGGTTTCGGACTAAATTGGCGCGAAATTATGGAGGCAATAATACTGGAAATCAAGAGCCAAATCAGCACGGGTTGGGCCCCCGTCATTTCCATTACTACTACGCTGGCTGTCACAGGGGATTGTGTGCCTCCAGCTAAAAAGGCTGCCATACATAAAATGACCAAGAAACGTTGATCGACCATGCCGTTACTGATTTCCCATAACATAGTGCCGATACCCGCACCAGTAGTGAGAGATGGCGTAAAAATTCCGCCCGCGATGCCATTCCAATACGTCGTAACCGTTGCGAAGAGTTTTAGTATTCCCACTTCAGGTGAAACGAGTTGTCCTTCTAATGCTCTTGCAACCACATTATAGCCCGTTCCATAAGTTTGCCCTTCGCTGTAGGTACCCATTGCGGCAAGTACTAAACCGAGTAATAAGGCAATGTAAATTGGGTGTTTGCGGATCCAATCACGCCATTTGAGTGGAGAAAGCCCCGCGAGCCCTTTGGCAAGGAGTCGTCCAAATATACCACCCAGTACACCGCAGACGATGCCACAAATGGCAAGCCAAAGATATAAATAAGGAATAGAAGTCGCACCTTTATAGGCTGGAAAGTAAGGGCTATTGCCTTGAATCGCCACTAAAATAAAACCGGCCGCTAATACACCGAGTAATACACGCCTTTCCCAGCGTAACATCACGCCTCGACCAAGTTCTTCAATGGCAAAAATGACCCCAGCTAAAGGGGCATTAAAGGCGGCAGCAAGACCGCCTGCTGCACCGGTTGCGATGAGTTCATTCGTACTTAAACCACGGAAAGCGAAGTTATATTTACGACAGAAATTTCCCCAAGCGAGCATAACCGCTGCACCCACTTGAACAGAAGGCCCTTCACGTCCAACAGACGCACCGATAACCATTGCAAAGAAAGTAAGTGGAATTTTCCAAATGGTTTGGCGAAATTTAACAAGTTTCGTTTTATAGCCACTGTAAGGAAGATTGATGGAGGCAATCACTTGTGGAATACCGCTGCCACCAACATAAGGTGTGTATTTGGCGGTAAACCAGGTGAGAAAAGCAAGACCAAGCGGTAAAACGATCCAAACGGTGAGAGGATATTTAGCAGACCAATAGGCATTAAATTCAAGTCCGATATCGGCGAGTTTCGCAAATCCAAAGGAAAATAGGGCAACAAATGTCGCACCAATCAGTAAACATACAAATTCGAGTGTTTTATGAGAGATACGATGGGTTTGTCGAAGCTTTTTATGATAAAAATAACGTAAATGGTAGAGGAATGAACGTAACATAAATTTTGCCCAAAATTATTTTAGTTAAAATTATAAAACCCCAACTAAAGACAGGCAATTAATTTAAAAGGACCGCTCATTTGGCGTAGCTTTTTTGACAAGCGATCCTCTGCGATCCATTTTTGTTTAAATATTGACAATACTAGGTGAAACCATTAAAATTCAGCGTCTATTTCTTCTGTCTATTGGATGGAAAGATAGATTTTGTAACAAACATTCTATTATGAATAACATTTAAACTGGAGCTTTTTTAATGGCAACTATCAACCAGCTAGTACGCAAACCGCGTGTGAAAAAGGTTGTAAAAAGTAACGTTCCTGCATTAGAGGCTTGCCCGCAGAAACGTGGTGTGTGCACTCGTGTATACACAACTACACCTAAAAAACCGAACTCAGCATTACGTAAAGTATGTCGTATTCGTTTAACTAATGGCTTTGAAGTAACTTCTTACATCGGCGGCGAAGGTCACAACCTTCAAGAGCATAGTGTTGTGCTTATCCGTGGTGGTCGTGTTAAAGACTTACCGGGTGTGCGTTACCACACTGTACGCGGCGCATTAGACTGTGCAGGCGTTAAAGATCGTAAACAAGGTCGTTCTAAATACGGCGTTAAACGTCCTAAAGCTTAATGGAACTCCGTTAAGTAAGGCCAAACGTCTAAATTAGTAAAAATTTAAATCAGAAACTCCAGTATCACATTAGCTCACTTTAAAGTGCGGTTAATTTTTATAGAGTTTTGGATATCCTGAAGATTAAATATACGGAGAAATTCGCAATGCCACGTCGTCGTAGTGTTGAACCACGCAAGATTCTTCCAGATCCGAAGTTCGGTTCAGAGTTACTTGCAAAATTTATTAATGTATTAATGGTAGACGGTAAAAAATCCGTTGCTGAAACCATCGTTTACGGTGCGTTAGACAAACTTGCAGAACGCACAGGTAAAGAACCTTTAGAAGCATTTGAAATTGCACTTGAAAACGTTCGCCCAACTGTTGAGGTTAAATCTCGTCGTGTTGGTGGTTCTACTTACCAAGTGCCAGTTGAAGTACGTCCAGTTCGTCGTAACGCATTAGGTATGCGTTGGATCGTTGAAGCGGCACGTAAACGCGGTGATAAATCAATGGCTTTACGTCTTGCAAATGAATTATCTGATGCATCAGATAACAAAGGCGCAGCAGTGAAAAAACGTGAAGACGTTCATCGTATGGCTGAAGCTAACAAAGCATTTGCTCACTTCCGTTGGTAATACGCTTTTAAAATTTAAGGGCTTCATCCTCGATGAAGCCTTACCCTTATATAAACAGATATTAAACTTAACAAGGTTATAATAATGGCTCGTACAACCCCTATTGAAAGATATCGTAATATCGGTATTAGTGCGCACATTGATGCTGGTAAAACTACTACCACTGAACGTATCTTATTCTACACTGGTGTAAGTCACAAAATTGGTGAAGTACACGATGGTGCAGCGACAATGGACTGGATGGAACAGGAACAAGAACGTGGTATTACCATTACCTCTGCGGCAACTACCGCATTCTGGTCTGGTATGTCACAACAGTTCCAACAACACCGTATCAACGTTATCGATACCCCGGGACACGTAGACTTTACTGTTGAAGTAGAACGTTCTATGCGTGTTCTTGATGGTGCGGTAATGGTTTACTGTGCGGTTGGTGGTGTTCAACCTCAGTCTGAAACTGTATGGCGTCAAGCTAACAAATATCAAGTTCCACGTATCGCGTTTGTAAACAAAATGGACCGTACTGGTGCTAACTTCTTACGTGTTGTTGATCAACTTAAAACTCGTTTAGGTGCTAATGCTGTTCCTCTTCAACTTCCAATCGGTGCAGAAGAAAGCTTCACTGGTGTTGTTGATTTGATCAAAATGAAAGCGATCAACTGGAATGAAGCAGACCAAGGTATGACTTTCACTTATGAAGATATTCCTGCAGATATGCAAGCAGCTTGTGAAGAATGGCGTCAAAACCTTGTTGATGCAGCAGCTGAAGCAACTGAAGAATTAATGGAAAAATATCTTGGTGGTGAAGAGTTAAGCGAAGAAGAAATCAAAGCAGGTCTTCGTCAACGCGTATTAGCAAACGAAATCATCTTGGTAACTTGTGGTTCTGCATTCAAAAACAAAGGTGTTCAAGCAATGCTTGATGCGGTTGTTGAATACTTACCAGCACCGACTGATATTCCAGCAATCAAAGGTATCAATCCAGATGAAACTGAAGGTGAACGTCACGCAAGCGATGATGAGCCATTCTCTTCATTAGCATTCAAAATTGCAACTGACCCATTCGTAGGTAACTTAACCTTCTTCCGTGTGTACTCAGGTGTAATTAACTCTGGTGATACCGTATTAAACTCTGTACGTCAAAAACGTGAACGTTTTGGTCGTATCGTACAGATGCATGCTAATAAACGTGAAGAAATCAAAGAAGTTCGTGCGGGCGATATCGCTGCAGCAATCGGCTTAAAAGATGTAACTACGGGTGATACATTATGTGCTATCGATGCACCAATCATCCTTGAGCGTATGGAATTCCCAGAGCCAGTAATCTCTGTAGCAGTAGAACCTAAGACTAAAGCTGACCAAGAAAAAATGGGTCTTGCATTAGGTCGTCTTGCTCAAGAAGACCCTTCATTCCGTGTTCACACTGATGAAGAATCTGGTGAAACCATTATTTCTGGTATGGGTGAGTTACACTTAGATATCATCGTTGACCGTATGAAACGTGAGTTCAAAGTGGAAGCTAACATCGGTAAACCACAAGTATCTTACCGTGAAACTATCCGCACTCGTGTTAACGATGTGGAAGGTAAACACGCAAAACAATCTGGTGGTCGCGGTCAATATGGTCACGTTGTTATCGACTTATATCCATTAGATCCAGAAGGTCCTGGTTACGAATTTGTAAACGAAATCAAAGGTGGTGTAATCCCTGGTGAATACATTCCTGCGGTTGATAAAGGTATCCAAGAACAGCTTAAATCTGGTCCGTTAGCGGGTTATCCAGTAGTCGATCTTGGTGTACGTTTACACTTCGGTTCATACCATGATGTTGACTCATCTGAATTAGCGTTTAAATTAGCCGCTTCTTTAGCATTTAAAGCAGCATTCGCTAAAGCAAACCCAGTTCTACTTGAGCCAATCATGAAAGTTGAAGTAGAAACTCCACCTGAGTATGTTGGTGATGTAATCGGTGACTTAAGCCGTCGTCGTGCTATGGTTAACGGTCAAGAAGCGAACGAATTCGTTGTTAAAATCGATGCAGAAGTTCCACTTTCTGAGATGTTCGGTTATGCAACAGACTTACGTTCACAAACTCAAGGTCGTGCATCATACTCAATGGAACCATTAAAATATGCTGAAGCCCCAACAAGTGTTGCTGCTGCAGTAATTGAAGCGCGTAAAAAATAATTTTTTGTAACAATCCGCTCTAATAAGTTGAATGGCTTATAGAGCATTTTCTAGGAAACTAAACAAATGTCTAAAGAAAAATTTGAACGTACAAAACCGCACGTAAACGTGGGTACAATCGGCCACGTTGACCACGGTAAA